>JPYW01001402.1 GCA_000759655.1 Acidicaldus organivorans
CGCTTGGTGCTCGCCGAACTCGATGCCCAGATCGGCGCGACGCTGCGTTCGATCAGTCTTTCCACCATGCTAAAATTGATCGCACGACGCCCTTGGGAGGGTGCGGCGGCGAGCAAATCGGCGCGCCGGACACAAGACGAACGGCGCGGCCGCTAAGATGGCGCGGGGAATTTCGCACGGACGAGACGGATTATCATGCATGGCGCCGCTCGAACGCCACGGGATGCTGCGTCACCGGGCCGCTTCCTGGCCGGCCCCGGATCGGCGTCATCGGAATGACGAGCGCGCGGGTGAAGGCGGCACGGGTGATCAGCAATATTTTCACGCCCCAGCCAGAAAACGCGACTAGCGCGCCGCCAACGACACCCAAGGACGGCACAATCACGGCCGGTGCGAGCACGATCGACATGGCGAGCGCCACCGCGATCAAGACGAGGCCGGCGCGATGCAGCACGCGGAGACGCCGGGCCAAAGGCGCCGCGAACACCACGAGACTTGCCGCGGCCTCGGGATCGTGCGCCAAGCCGCGGCGATAGGCACGCCACACCCCCTCGCGCACGAGCACGGCGGCCAAGGCGAGGCCGAGCGGGAATGCGCCGCGCGGCCCGATGACGAGGGCGAAGGCGCAGCCCTCGGCAAGCCCGGCGGCGAGCAGCAGCGGGACGATCTCCCGCCGCCGCCACGCCGGAATCCCGCGCGCCGCGCGCAGGATGCGGGCCTGGCAATAGAGAAAGCCGACCGCCAGCACCGCCGTGAGCCATGCCAGCGCTGGGCTCGCGAGCAACGCCGCGGCGACCCCGAGCGGGATCAGCGCGCCGGCGACGATCCCCTCGCGCGTCATCCACGAGGTGCGGGGGTGAAAAAACACGTGCAGCGCGCGCCACGGTTTGCCGATCTCGAGCCAGACCAGCGCGAGCCCGGCGGCGATCAGCGCGATGCCGACCAGTAATGTCGCACGAAACGGCGCGCCAGTGGCCGCGGCCATGGCGGCGGCGATGGCCAACCCGGTTCCGGTGCCACCGCCGATAAAATTCCCCGCCGCACGCAGATCCCAGTGGTGCTGACGGCGGGAGGCGGCGTTGGCGCCGGCGGGCCGCCGGCCGATGGCGATTGGCGCGCTCATAGCGTTCCCTTGTCCCATATGTAGTAAAAGCCAGGCTCGGTGCCTTCGCACTCATGCAGGCGAAACCAGCGATTTTCCGCAAGCAGTGTCGCAATCGGTCCGTTCTCGTCCTCGATATCGCCAAAGCTGAGCGCGCCGGAGATACAGGCATTGACGCAAATCGGCGTCGCCTCCGGGTCTTGGCCCGGTACCAGGCCGCGCGCGGTGCCGGCGTCGATACGGTCGGCGCAAAACGTGCATTTGCTTGCAATTCCGACGGCGTTGTTCTGCAGTCTTGCCGCTTCCGCCGCGGTCGGCGCGTCACCGAAAGCGTAGCGCGGCTTGTCGCTGAGGCTGCGCGCGTTATAGGGGCAGGCCATCAGGCAATAGCTACAGCCGATACAGAGATCCTCATCGATGGTGATGATGCCGTCGGCCCGCTGCTTGGTCGCGGTGGAGGGACAAACCTCGAGGCACGGCGGGTTGGTGCAGTGCTGGCAGCCGACGGGGACAAACCCCCGGCTCACCTCGGGATAGGTGCCGGCCTCGAGATCGAGTACCCGCCGCCATTGCACGCCGGGCGGCGTTGCGTTGCCTTCCTTGCAGGCGGCGGTGCAGGTCTGGCAGCCAACGCAGCGCCGGAGATCGGCGACCATGACATAACGGGTCATGACACCCCCGTTCGTGTGGGCGGTGCAACCTTGCGCACCGCAACCCGCACCACGTCGGCGCCGGAGCCAGTGGCATCGGTCAGTTCCAAGGATAGCGGCACGATGCGATTGAGTGAGGGAAAAGCAAGATCCTTGGCGATGGGCGTTTTCCAGTGCGCGAACTGGCCGGGAATGACTACGGTATCCGGCCGGCATCCCTGCACGAGACAAGCGCGGCCCTCGGTAACGCCGATCGGTGAACGCACCTCGACCCAGTCACCTTGCGTGATGCCGAGGCGAGCAGCCGTCGCTGCATTAAGGATCACCGCGCCATGGCCGCGGATATTGGCACTGACCTCGTGCATCAAGGGAATGCCGGCGTTGTTCCCGGTGGTGTAGGCCATCATCTTGGTGGTAATCCCCCAGAGCGGATAATCTGCCGGATCGCCGCCTTGCGAACGGATCGCCCGCACCCAGCGCTCCGGCACGTCATGCCATTGCGGCAAAGCGAGGTATTCGTCGAGCTGGCTGTCCCACCAATGGATGTTTTGTTCATGGAGCCGCCGGCGGAGTTCGGCGCCGACCCGGAGCAGGCGTTCCTGATAGGGCAGCTCGAAACGAAGCCCGAGCCGCACCATGGTCGGATAGAGATACCAATCCTTACGCTTGAACGGCACGACGTAGTGGCCATGAGTACGGAACCAGTCGAGATCATGGATTTCCGCACCATGGCTGAACTCAGCGGTCGCCGCCTGACAGACCGCGTTCCAGATCGTATCGACATTATGGGCGCGCTCGGTGGGCAGGCGGAAATCATAACCCTCGCCCGCGAGTGGCACACCGGCGGCGCCGCGATTGATGGCGTCGTTGTAGCGCTCGATGAGCCCGGTGCGATAGGCGAGTTCGGTCGCGATCCAGGTAAAATCGCGTGCCTCCCCCTGCGGCGCCACCGCCGGGGCACGCAGCGCCACGCCCTGATGCTCCCAATGCTGTTCGACGAACTTGGTGCCGCCGATGCGAATGAGCTGGGTGCTTTCGAGATCGCCCGCCTCCGGCAGCAGAATATCCGCCATGTGGTTGGTTTCATCGAAAGTATAAGCGAAGGCGACAATGAACGGCATGCGCGCCATCGCGCGGCTGATTTCCGCTGTATCCCAAAACGAGATCGCGGGATTGGTGCGAAAGACAAACCAGATCTCCGGCAGTTCCGGCGTGGGCCATTCTTTTGGGGCATCGCGCGAGAACATCCAGGCGAGATGGGTCGGGCCGAGCGCCTGCGCCCACGGCGAATTGCCGACGATCGGCACCAGCGTGCGATGCGCGTTGCGCCCGGTCGGCGTCGCCAGCCAATCTTTCTCGCCGGTCGGGTTGAATTGCGCGGCCATGAAGCCGTCCTCGCCAGGGACGACGCTGTGCAAGCGATTCTCGTGCGGCCGGTTGAGCCGCACCGTCGTCCCCAGCGTGCCACCCGGCACTTCCAGCGCGCCGACCAGGGTCGCGAGCACGGTGCGCGCCCAACAGCATTCATAGGCGCCCCAGCCATTATTGACGGTTTTGCCGAGAACGACGGCGACCGGGCGGAACGGCAAGGTCTCGCCATCGATCTCGATGGTCTCACCGATCGCGGCGTGATCGAGGAATTCGGCAGCGATGCGGCTTATGGTCGCGGCCGGGATATCGCAGACGCCAGCCGCCCAAGCGGGCGTATACGGCGCCATCGCTTCGACCATCGCGGAAAACGCAGTGCGCGCCGCGGCGTTCCGCTGCGCGCGGATGTCCCCGTCCGGCCCCCGCGTCACCGCGTCGGGGACGATGACGTGTCCCTCCAACACCGGATGTGCGCCATCGCGGTCAAACGGCACCGCTTGGGCACTGTTCTCATCCCAGACCAATGGCTTGAGGCTCGCGGGATCGCGCAGATAATACCCGTCCTCGCCGACGAGATAGGGCGACGCGGTGCGATCGCGAAGAAAGGCGAGATCGAGCCGGTCACGCGGATGCGCAAACAGAATCTCGTGAATGAGGGCGAACAGGAAAGCGGCATCGGTTTTCGGCTTGATCGGCACCCATTCCGCCGAACAGGCCGCGGTCGGCGAGAGATGCGGCTCGACCTGCACCCGCTTGACGCCGCGGATGCGCGCGTCCGCATGGCGCCGCACGGCGCAGACGCCGCCCGAGACTTCGACATTGGCGCCCAAGGAAATGATATAGCGCGTATGCACGGTGTCGGCGGCGACGGTGAAGCCGCGATGCCAGAACTCACCGTAGAGATGTTCGGCATGGACGCATTTGACGCCCTGGCCAGAGCCGAAACTGTAATCGATCGCGCCCCAGGCAGAGAGGAAAGCGGGGAATGTACCCATGTAGCTCTGCGGTGTGCCGCCATGGCCGAAGGTCGCGGCGACGCGCGGCAACCCGGCGTCGTTCAGCAGGCCGCGCGCGCGAATGTCGTGGAGCCGGGTGGCAATGGTATCGAGCGCCTCGTCCCAGGAGATGGCGACGAAGCCGGGATCCTCGTCGCGGCCCTTGCGCGGGTTGGTGCGCTTCATCGGCGCCAGCACGCGATGCGGATTATAGGTTTTCTGCACCAGACCAAACGCCTTGACGCAAACCCGGCCGAGGCCGGGATGGATGGCGGCGGCGGCGTGACGGGGCTCGATCCGCGTGGCGACGCCATTTTCGA
>KN174108.1:0-246 GCA_000759655.1 Acidicaldus organivorans
ACGGTGCTCGCCAATGAGCAGGTGATCGACGGGCGCGGCTGGCGCTCCGGCGCCCTGGTCGAGAAAAAGCGCCTCGCCCAGTGGTTCTTCAAGATCACCGCCTTCGCCCCCGAACTCCTCGAAGCGCTCAAGACGCTCGATCGCTGGCCGGAGCGGGTGCGGCTCATGCAGGAGAACTGGATCGGCCGGAGCGAGGGGGCGAAGCTCCGCTTCGCGCTGGAGACGCCGGTGGAGGGGATCGGCGAG
>KN174108.1:296-4480 GCA_000759655.1 Acidicaldus organivorans
TACGTCCGCCATCCCTTCGCGCCCGGCCGCCGCCATCCGGTGTGGATCGCCAATTTCGTGCTGATGGAATACGGGTCGGGGGCGATCTTCGGCTGTCCCGCCCATGACCAGCGTGACCTCGAATTCGCCCGCAAATACGGGTTGCCGGTGACGCCGGTGATTCTGCCCCCCGGCGAGGATCCGGCGCATTTCACCATCGGCGAGCGCGCCTATGACGGGCCGGGCGCCCTTTTCAACTCGGACTTCCTCGACGGTCTCGACAGCGAAACCGCGAAGAAGAAGGCGATCGAGGCGCTGGCGGCGCGCGGCATCGGCGAGGGCGTGGTCAACTGGCGGCTCCGCGACTGGGGGGTGAGCCGCCAGCGCTACTGGGGTTGCCCGATCCCGGTCATCCACTGTCCGCGCTGCGGTCCGGTGCCGGTGCCGGAGAAGGATCTTCCCGTGCTCCTCCCCGAGGATGTGAGTTTCGAGCGCCCCGGCAATCCGCTCGATCATCACCCGAGCTGGAAACACGTCCGCTGTCCGCAATGCGGGGGCGAGGCGCAGCGCGAGACCGACACCTTTGACACGTTCGTGGACAGTTCCTGGTATTTCGCCCGCTTCTGCAGCCCGCACGCCGATGTCCCGGTCGATCGCGCGGCGGCGCGCTTCTGGCTCCCGGTGGATCAGTATATCGGCGGGATCGAGCATGCGATCCTGCATCTCCTCTACGCGCGTTTCTTCACCCGGGCGATGCACCGCACCGGCCATCTCGACATCGACGAACCGTTCACCGGCCTCTTCACCCAGGGCATGGTGACGCATGAGAGCTATCGCGGCGAGGATGGCCGCTGGCTCTATCCCGACGAGGTGGAGAAACTCCCCGACGGCACGGCGCGCCACCGCCAGACCGGCGAGCGGGTGACGGTGGGTCGCGTCGAGGCGATGTCGAAGTCGAAGCGCAACACGGTCGATCCCAACGCCATCATCGCCCGTTTCGGCGCCGATACCGCCCGCTGGTTCATCCTCTCCGACAATCCGCCCGAGCGCGACATGGAGTGGACCGAGGCGGGGATCCAGGGCGCCTTCCGCTTCATCCAGCGCCTCTACCGCCTGGTCAGCGCGATCGCCGAACTTCCCGACCCCGCGATGCCGGCCGAGCTCTCGCCCCCGGCGCTCGCGCTGCGCCGGGCGGCGCATCGCGCCATCAAGGCGGTGACCGAGGCGATCGAGAGCTTCGCCTTCAACGTCGCGGTGGCGCGCATCCACGAATTCGCCAATGCGCTGGCCGAGGCGGAAGCGGCGGAGGGCGGCGATGACCTGATCGCGGCGCGGCGCGAGGCGGCGCGCATCCTGATCCGTCTGGCCGCGCCGATGGCCCCCCATCTCGCCGAGGAGCTCCATGCGAAGCTCGATCCGGCCGATCCGCGGCTGATCGCCGAACAGCCCTGGCCGGTGCCCGATCCCGCCCTCCTCGTGCAGGACGAGGTGGTGATCGCGGTGCAGGTCGCGGGCAAGCTGCGCGGGACGGTCCGTCTGCCGCCGGGAAGTCCGGAGGAGGCAGTGGCCGAGGCGGCGCTCGCCGAGCCCAACGTGGCCCGCGCCCTTGCCGGGCGGCCCATCCGCAAGCAAATCTTCGTGCCGGACCGGCTGATCAATTTCGTCCCCGGCGGGTGAGGGAGTGCGGTGGCCAGAACGTGGCGCCCGGCAGCGATGAGAGGGATGGGGGGGGTCCTCCTTTCCTTTGCCGCGCTTGGGCTGGCGGCCTGCGGCTTCTCGCCGCTCTACGCCCCCGCGTCCGATGGGTCCACCTCGCCGGCGGTGGCGGAGCTTGCGGCGATCCGCATCGACCGCATCCCTGACCGTTCCGGCCAGGAGCTCTCCGAGGATCTGCAAAACCGCTTCAACCTGGGCGGGGTCGGCGTGCAGCAGCGCTATGACCTCGAGGTCAATTACGGGATCACCGAGCAGGGGATCGGCATCCAGCCCGACACCTCCGTCACCTACCAGCGGGTGATCGCCACGGCGGCGTGGACGCTGCGCGCGATGGATCCGCAGCGCACGGTGGTCACCACCGGCAAGGCGCGCGCCATCGACGGCTACAACTACATCGACCAGCAGTTCTTCGACTCGACCCTCGAGGACGAGAAAGTGCGCTGGCGGCTCGCCAACCAGATCGCCGACCAGATCACCGCCCAGCTGGTGAGCTACTTCAAGCATCCCCCGCCGGGCGCGACCGCCTCTGCCACTTCCGCCTCTCCGGGCTCCGCTGCTCCCCCCGCCGCCCCCACCGCCTCATCGGCGAGCCCGTCAGCGCCCTCCAGCTCTGGCCACTGAGGAGGGCAGGGGATGGCGAAGCTCCCTTCGCGCCAGTTCGACCGGGTGCTCGCCGATCTTCCGCGGCTGCGCGCCGTGCTCCTCTTCGGCCCCGACTCGGGCCTCGTCCTCAAGCTCGCCACCGATGTGCTGCGCGCCGTGCTCGGCGGCACGGAGGACCCGTTCCGCCTGAGCGTGCTCGAAGCGGAGGACGCCGCGCGCATTCCGGAAGAGATGGCGGCGCTTGCCTTCACCGGCGGGCGGTGCGTGGTGCGGGTGCGCCGCGCCGATGACCGCGCCGCGGGCCCGGTGCGCGAGGCGCTCGCCGGGCCGGGCGAGGGGCTTCTGCTCCTCGAGGCGGGCGATCTGCCCGCCCGTTCCCGGCTCCGCGCCCTGATCGAGGCGGAACGGGAGGCGGTCGCCGTCGGCTGCTATCCCGAAGAGGGGCTTTCGCTCGAGCGCCACGTCACCGAAAGCCTCCGCCGCGAGGGAGTGTGCCTCAGCGAGGAGGCGCGGCGCTGGCTCCTCGATCATCTCGGGAGCGACTGGCAGGCGAGCGAGCGCGAGATCGAGAAACTCGCCCTCTACCGCCCCGAAAGTGGCGAGCTTGGTCTTGACGAGGTGCGGGCGCTCACCGGCGATCTCGCCGGGCTTTCGCTCGATGATGCGTTGATGGCGATGGCGGAAGGGGATCTCGCCCGCCTCGACCGGGCGCTGGAGCGGGCGCTCGCCGAAGGCGCGAGCCCGATCGGGGCGCTGCGCGCCGCACTCCTCCATGTGGAGCGCCTCGCGCGGGCGCGGGCGGCGATGAGCCTTGGCCAGAGTGCGGCCGATGTGCTGAAGAACCTCCGCCCGCCGCTCTTCGGCCGCCGCGCCGAGTCCTTCACCCGCGCGCTGAGCCGCTGGCGGAGCGATGCCCTCGCCCGCGCCGCTGAGCTGCTTTTCGCGGCGGAATGGCAGGCCAAGCACACCGGGGCTCCGGCGGAGTGGATCTGCCGGGCTGTGCTCTTTGCCATTGCGCGGCAGGATTTCGCCACTGCGCCTGCGCTTTCCTTCTGAGACCCCTCTCCGCGGCCGCTCTTCTCAACTCGGGGTCTCAACTCTGGGCGCCCGCGTGCCTTGTCAGGCGGGGCGGGGGGTGCTTGGCTTGGGCCGATTCCGGCGCGCGGCCCGGCGGATCCACGCGGCGGGGGCGCCGGAGCCCTCTCTTTCATCGCACCGGATGGGAAAAGGAGAACGTCATGGCTTTCGAACTTCCGCCTCTGCCCTATTCCACCAACGCGCTCGCCGAGCGCGGCATGTGCCAGGAGACGCTCGAGCTCCATCACGGCAAGCACCACCTCGCTTATGTCACGGCGCTGAACGGCTTCGTCGAGAAGAATGACGCGCTGAAGGGCAAGACGCTCGAGGAGATCGTCCGCTTCACCTACGGCAAGGAGGATCTCGCCCCCGTTTTCAACAATGCCGGCCAGCACTGGAATCACATTCTCTTCTGGCAGGCGATGAGCCCGACCGAGGGCGGCAAGATCCCGGGCGCGCTCGAGAAGAAGCTCACGGAGGATTTCGGCGGCGTCGCCCAGTTCAAGGAAGCGTTCAAGGCCGCCGCCGTCTCGCAGTTCGGCTCGGGCTGGGCGTGGCTGGTGCTCGGCCATGATGGGCGGCTCAAGGTGACCAAGACGCCGAACGGCTCCAATCCGCTCGCCACCGGCGAGGGCGTGGCCCTGCTCGGCTGCGACGTCTGGGAGCACAGCTACTATCTGGACTTCCGCAACCGCCGTCCCGACTACGTCCAGAACTGGCTTGACCGGATTGCCAATTACGAATTCGCCGCCGCCAAGCTCGCTGCGGCGTGAGCCTTTCGGCCCCTGCTGCCTTCATTTCCTGCCGCC
>KN174108.1:4527-5202 GCA_000759655.1 Acidicaldus organivorans
CCGGGGTTGCCTTGAGCACCGAGGTGATCGTCTCGCGCAGCACGGTGACGGTGACATTGGGCGCGATCTCGACCTCGATCTCGTTCGATCCCTCCCGCAGTTTCTGCACCTTGCCGATGATCCCGCCGCCGGTGACCACCCGGTCCCCCCGCTTGAGCGAGGCGAGGGCCTGACGCAGCTCGCGCTGGCGCTGCTGCTGGGGGCGGATGAGGAGGAAGTAGAACACCGCGAAGATGAGGACGAGCGGCGCGAACTGGACGACGTTGGTCATCAGCGGGCTGGCGGCGGCGCTCGTCTGGGCGTAGGCGGGAGGGATGAGGAGGTTCCACATGGGTCGGGTTCCTGCTTGCCGGAATTGGCGGCGGACCATACTTTGCCGCAGGCCGCCGTCAAGCGCCGCGCCCTCCCGCTGTGGTGAGGGAGGTGGTGAGGGAGACCGGGAGTGCCGGGGTGGTGGCCCCGTTTCCGCAAGATCATTTCGTTGCCGAAAGACCGCCGCATGACGATCGACCCCAAATTTTCCGACCCCCCCCTGTTCGCCACGCTCGAACGCATCGCCGAGGCGCTCGAACGCCTTGCCCCGCCGCCGCTTGGGCCGCTCTCGCTGGAGGCGGCGGATGCGTTCGTGTGGGAGGCCGAGCGGCGGACCTTGCGCCCGGTGCGGGAGGTGGCGGC
>KN174108.1:5683-7336 GCA_000759655.1 Acidicaldus organivorans
CGGTGCATGGGGAGGCGAACCGGCGCGCCCCGGGAAGCCTTGCCCTGGTCGAGATCCATCGCGAGGACATCGCGACCCTTCCCGACCTCCTGCTCGGCTTGCGCGAACAGCGGCGGCGGACGCTGATCTTCTGCGACGATCTCTCCTTCGAGCGGGAGGATACGGATTACAAGGCGCTGAAATCGGTGCTCGACGGTGGCATCGAGGGACGGCCCGAGCACGTCCTGTTCTACGCTACCTCCAACCGCCGCCACCTGATGCCGCGCGACATGATCGAGAACGAGCGCCAGACGGCGATCAACCCCTCCGAGGCGACCGAGGAGAAGGTCTCGCTCTCCGACCGATTCGGTCTCTGGATCGGCTTTCACAACTGCGCCCAGGACGATTTCCTCGCCATGGTGGAGGGGTATGCGGCGGCCTATGGGCTTCCCATCTCCACCGAGGCCCTGCAGGCGGAGGCAATCGAATGGTCGGTGACGCGCGGGGCGCGGTCGGGGCGGGTTGCCTTCCAGTTCATCCAGGACCTCGCCGGGCGGCTCGGCGTGCCGCTCCGCGCCGGGGGAGAGGTTGCCAGACGGCAATCCGCTGTGCTAAGGGAGGGCGCGCTTGGGGGATAGTTTAGCGGTAGAACTCCCGGCTCTGGACCGGGCAGCCTTGGTTCGAATCCAAGTCCCCCAGCCAATCTTCCGCGCGATCAAATCGTCTCCACGCTGAAATCGTCTCCACGCGATGAAATCCCGTCATCGGGCGGGCAAAGGGCGGGGGCGAGGGCCCATCCCGGCCGCTTCCGTGATGACCGGTTCCGTGATTGCCAAGCGGGCGGGGGCTGCGTAAAACCCGCCTCACGCGCCTGAGGAGGACTGAGATGGCCGAACCCAACGTGCTTTTTGGCTATTACCTGGTCTCGAGCCTGCTGTTCGTGATCGGGATGTTCGGGATCTTCCTCAACCGGAAGAACATCATCGCCATCCTGATGGCGATCGAGCTCATCCTGCTTTCGGTCAATCTCAACTTCGTCGCCTTCTCCGCCCATTTCCACGAGCTCACCGGCCAGATCTACGCCCTCTTCATCCTCACCATCGCCGCCGCCGAATCAGCGATCGGGCTCGCCATCGCGGTCGTCCTTTTCCGCAACCTGAAATCGGTCGAGGTCGAGGACATCACCGCCCTCAAGGGGTGAAGGCCAAGGGGGGTAAAGGCTGAGGGGGGTGAAGGCTCAGCGGAACGGGCAGGGGCGGGTCTGAACGCCCCCTTTCACGTAACGCCCGCACGATCCTGTAAGAAGAGCTGTTGGTAATAAGAAGAGCTGTTGGTAAAAAGAGCCATTGACCAGCAAAAAGGGCCGCTCGTGCGGCCCTTTCGCTTTCATCCCCATCCCTGCCAGAGGGCGGGAGTTCAGGCGGCCTTCACCTTGTCGAGCTCGGCCTCGAGTTCGGGGATTGCCTTGAAGAGGTCAGCCACCAGCCCGTAATCGGCAACCTGGAAGATCGGCGCCTCTTCATCCTTGTTGATGGCGACGATCACCTTGCTGTCCTTCATCCCGGCGAGGTGCTGGATCGCCCCCGAGATGCCTACCGCGATGTAGAGCTCGGGTGCGACCACCTTGCCGGTCTGGCCGACCTGCAGGTCGTTCGGCGCGTAGCCCGCATCGAC
>JPYW01001409.1 GCA_000759655.1 Acidicaldus organivorans
CCCCCCCTCCGCCGCCTCCGCCGCGGCGGGCTCGCCCTCGCGGGGGAGGAGGGCGAGCCGCACCGGACCCCGCCTCTCGCCCCCGGCTGCCGGGCCGAGCCGGGCGGCAAGCTGGCGCACCGCCTCCTCCGCCCGCGCCCCAAGCGTCAGGCGGCGGCCGAGATGGTGGCGGCGATGGGCATAGACCGGGCGGGCGAGCAGGACGGGGCGCGCGGCAAGGCGCCGCGCCGCGGCGAGCCATGCCGGGAACTCCGCCCCCTCCCCGGTCTCGGCGAGGATGCGGGCGGCGCGGCGGGCGAGCCCCGCCTCGATCAGGAAGGGAAGCGGGGTGAGGAGATCACCCGCCACCGCCGCCGCGAGCAGGGTCTCGAGCGCGGCGCCATACTGGAAGGCGAGCCCCTCCGGCCGGGCGGGATCGGCGCCGAAGACGAGCCCGTCGGCGAGCACCAGATCGGCGCCGCTCTCCGCCGCCGCGGCGATGAGCTGGGCAATCCCGTCCCAGGGGAGCGCGTCGTCATGCTCCATCACCATCACCCAGCGCCCGCGGGCGGCCCCGAGACCGGCGGCGAGGGTGGCGGCAAGCCCCCTCTGGCTCTCGCTCCGCACATGGCGGAGGGGAAGGCGAGCGGCAGCGCGGGCAAGCACCTCCGCCACCACCGGATCGCGCGAGCCGTCATCGAGGACGAGGAGCTCGAAGCCCATCCCGGCGGGAAGGAGCTGAAGGCTGAGCGCGCCGAGCGCCTCTTCGAGCCAGTCCGGGCGGGGATCGCGCAGCGGCATGAGGAGGCTGAGACCCTGAGAGGCCGGCGCTCCCGCCGCGGCGAGGCGGCGGGCGAGACGGGTGCTGAGCCTGGCGCGGAGGGGGCCGGAGGGGGGTGCTGCCAGATGGGCCTCGAAAGCGGCGCGGAGGGGATTTGGCCGCTCGCGCCGTGGGCTTCCGGGCAGGGTGATCTCCTGTGCTGCCGCCGGATGGGCGGTGATCTCGGCCCGCTCGCGCAGCGCGCGGGAGAGGGGAAGTGGGAGGCGGAACCCGGCGCGGGCGGGGCCGAACCCGGCCTCGGCGACGTCGGGACGGGGGAGATCGGCGAGCCCCTCCGCCACCACCGTGCCCTGGCAGGCGATCTGGACGCGGACGGGGCGATGGGGTGCGGCGGTGTCGCGCGCCCAGCCGCTCGCCACCCCCTCCTCCAGCGCATCGAAATGGCCGAGCAGCCCCGCGCCTCCCTCGCGGATCACCGGGCTTCCGGCAAGCGCGAGCCCCGTCTCCGCCAGCACCACGTCGAGCCGCTCCGGCGCCATCCCCAGGGGACGCGGGGGCAGGGCGGCCTCGAGGAAGAACCCCCCCACCGCCCCGCTCACCCCGAGCGCGGCGAGATCGGGGCGCGGCGCATCGGCGCGGGCGCGCGCCGCCACCCTCCCGTCGCGGCGGAGCTCGACGGTGAGCGGGCGCTCGGGGGCACTCAGATCGAGGGCCCAGCCACGCACCCCCTCCGCCGTCACCGCCTCGACCACGCCCGCCAGGCCGAGCGCCTCGGGGCCGAAGGCGAGCCCGCCGAAGGGGAGCGGCACCGGGCAGGAGGCGAGGCGGAGCGCAAGCGGCTGGGGGGGCCCGGGCGGGGGCAGGC
>KN174109.1:0-1979 GCA_000759655.1 Acidicaldus organivorans
CGCAAAAATCGCCCGCGACATTGATCTAGATCAAAGCGCGATACGATCGGCGGAGGCAAACAAACAGCGGCAGCTTATTTGGTATTCTGGTGCGACAATAAGTCTGCAAGCGGCGTTCAGGGCTAATGCGCGAGGTCACACGCGAGGCCAGAAGACGAAGGTGGGAGAGATCGAGGCATGTCTGAAACCGCTTACCAGTGTCTGATCCCCCCACCCGGCGACGCGCCGCCGTCCTCCGCCGATCGTCTCGCACCAGCCGCCGCCTTCTGAGAGGAAACCGACACATGACCGAAACCCCGTCTGCCATCGCCGCCCGCACCAAGCCCGAGACGCTGGTCTCCCACACCCTGGTCGAGGACATGTCGTTCCCGGGTCTCCGTGTCGAGAAACGTCCGGCGCGTCTTCCCGATGGTCGACTGGTCGAGGGGCTCTATAACTTCTGGATCATTCTCGATAATCCCGATGAACTCAATTCCTACACGACGGAGATGGTGAAGGGCGTGATCCTCGCCTTTCGCGCCGCTTCCGCCGCCCGCGACGTCGTCGCCGTGGTGTTTACCGGGAGCGGCGATCGCGCCTTTTGCACCGGCGGCAACACCCGCGAATACGCCGAGTATTATGCCGGCAATCCGCAGGAATATCGCCAATATATGCGCCTTTTTAACGATATGGTGTCGGCCATTCTCGGCTGCGACAAACCCGTCATCTGCCGCGTCAATGGCATGCGGATCGCTGGCGGCCAGGAGATCGGCATGGCCTGCGATTTCTCGATCGCCCAGGATCTCGCGCGCTTCGGGCAGGCTGGCCCCAAGCACGGCTCGGCGGCGATTGGCGGCGCGACCGACTTTCTGCCGCTGATGGTCGGCATGGAGCGGGCGCTCGAATCCGGCACACTTTGCGAACATTGGTCGGCGCACAAAGCCTATCGCGTCGGTATGCTGCACGACATCGTCCCCGCGTTGAAGGTCGACGGCGCGTTTGTCCCCAACCCGCTGGTGATCACCGATCGCGTGCTCGATGAATGGGGGCGCTTTGCGCTCGGCGAGCCCAAGAGCGGCGACGCGCTGGAGGACGCAAAGCGCACACTCGCGCGCGGCACGATCGATCTTTCTCTCCTAGATGAAAAAGTCGAGGCCCTGTGCGGTAAGCTCATGCTCACCTTTCCTGAATGCCTCACTAAAAGCCTCGAGGAATTGCGCAAACCCAAGATCGAGGCGTGGAATCGCAACAAGGAGGATTCGCGGGCCTGGCTCGCGCTCAACATGCTGGCTGAAGGGCGCACCGGCTTTCGCGCCTTCAATGAAGGCCCGCGTGGTCGCCGCGAAATCGATTTCGTCGCTCTCCGTCGGGCACTGGCCCAAGGCGCACCCTGGACCGAGGATCTGGTTGAGAGCCTGATCCCACGCGCCCGTGCCTGACGATGGCCGCCCCCCCCATCCGCGTCTGGCGTGGCGAGAACGAGACGCTGCTGCGCCTTCGTCTTTGCCGCCCGAAGGCCAATATTCTCGACGGCCCAATGATCGCGGCCGTTGAGGCCGCGCTCGACGAGGCGTTTGCGCAAGGGCCGACGCTCGCGGTGCTGATCGACGCCGAGGGCCCGCATTTCAGTTTCGGCGCCAGTGTCGAGGAGCATCTCCCCGAGAACTGCGCTGCCATGCTGGCTGGATTTCATGCGCTTCTGCTGCGCCTTCTCGCCTTGCCAGCGCCGATCCTATGCGCGGTGCGCGGACAATGCCTCGGCGGCGGGCTGGAACTGGCGCTCACCGCGAGCCGTATCTTCGCTTCCCCCAGCTCGATGTTCGGCCAGCCGGAAATCAAGCTCGGCGTCTTCGCGCCGGCAGCCTCGGTGCTGCTTACCGAACGCATCGCTCGCCCGGCCGCCGAAGACATGCTGCTTTCTGGGCGCAGTATCGCCGCCGAGGAAGCCCTGATGCTCGGCTTGATCGATGAGGTCGCCGAGGAACCCGAAGCAGCGGCGG
>KN174109.1:2184-9477 GCA_000759655.1 Acidicaldus organivorans
TTGGCCCGCGCGATGGCCGCCGCGCGCGGCGATCTCCTCGCGCGGACGAAGGCGCGCCTCGCCGCACTCGAAACCCTTTATCTCGATGATCTGATGCAGACCCGCGATGCGCTGGCGGGCCTACACGCTTTTCTTGCCAAGCGCGTGCCGCATTGGGAGCACCGGTAGCCATGACCACCACGACAAGCGAACTCATCGCCCGCTGTCAGGCGTTATTTGACGATCTCAATTTCACCTACGCGCGGGAATGGAAGGCCGCCGTTCCGGGCCGGATCGTCGTCGGCTATATGCCCTTCTATGTGCCGCGCGAACTGATCCACGCCGCCGGCGGGCTGCCGCTCGGCGTGCTCGGCGGCGGCGACCAGCTCGAAGTCATCCAAGGCGACGCCTATTACCAAAGCTATATCTGCCGCATTCCGCGTTCGACCATCGAACTCGGGGTCACCAACCGGCTCGATTTCGTCGATGCGATGCTGTTTCCCTCGATTTGCGACGTGATCCGCAACCTCTCCGGCATGTGGAAGATCATGTTCCCGCATGTGAAAAGCCGTTATTTCGACGTTCCCCAGAATTTCCGCGACGATGTCGGCGGAGATTTCTACATCCATGAACTGAATGAGCTACGCGACATGCTGGCCGAGGTGAGCGGGCGGGCGGTGAGCGATGATGCGATCCGTGCCTCGATTGCACTCTATAACGAAAACCGCGCTCTGGTGCGCGAGGTCTATGCGTTTCGCGCGCGCGAGCCCTGGCGGGCGCCGTCGGCGGAGGTGTATCTCCTGATGCGCGCCGGTATGATTGTCACGGTCGAGGAGCATAACCGCATGCTGCGCGAATATCTCGCCGCGGCGGCAAAGGAAACCCGGCCGCGGCGGGACAACTCGCGCGTCGTCGTCACCGGGGCGTTCTGCGAGCAACCGCCCCTCAATCTGATCAAGTCGATCGAACTTGCTGGCTGCTATATCGTCGATGATGATTTCATGCTGGTCAATCGCTGGGAACGCTCGGACGTCGCGCAAGCGGGCGACCCGCTCGCCAATCTTGCTGCCGCTTATCTTCATAATTCCGGAGATACCTCAGCGAAGTATGAACCGGATCAGGCTAAAAAGGGCCTTTATCTGGTCGAGGCGGTGAGGCGTACGCGGGCGGAGGGGGTCATCTTCGCCTCGCCGAGTTTCTGCGATCCGGCTCTGCTCGAGCGGCCGATGTTACAACGTGTTCTCGCCGCCCACGACATTCCCTACATCGCGTTCAAATACGCTGAAAACTCTGGGCAAATGCAACCAATCCGCGAACAAGCAGGCACCTTCGCTGATTCCATCAAGCTGTGGAGCAACCCATGACCCACCCAAATGCGGCCCAGGTGATTAAAGACAGCGCGATGTTGAAGCAGAAGGAAATGATCGCCAGTAATTACAGCAAGCTAGAGACCGCCGCCACCGATGGCCGCAAAGTCGCTGCAACCTTCGTGCCCGGCAATCTCAACGAGCTGATCATGTGCTTTGACATGCTCAACAATCTGCCCGAGATCAACGCCATCCAGAACGGCATGCGCAAAAAGACCGGCGGCTACATCATGGAAGCCGAGAAGCGCGGCCACTCCGAGGATGTCTGCACCTATGTCAAGGCGGATCTCGGCATGATCGCCAAGGGCAATATCGGGCCGGACGGCCAGAAATTGCCCGCCCCGGATTTGTTGCTGCTCTCCTACACCGGGTGCTTCACCTTCATGAAATGGTTCGAGCTGCTGCGCGATCAGTATAAATGCGAGACGGCGATGCTGCACGTGCCCTATCAGGGCGATGGCAAGATCACGTCGAACATGGTTTCCTATGTCGTGAAGCAGATCAAGGAAGAGGTGATCCCGAAGCTTGAGCGGGTGAGCGGCGTGAAATTCGATATCGATCGGTTGCGTGAAAATCTTGCCCGTTCGGCACGAGCGGAAGAAGATCTGGTCTGGGTACTGGAATCGGCCAAAGCTAAGCCGTCGCCGATCGATGCCTATTTCGGCGGTGTCTATTATATCGGGCCGATCTTCACCGCCTTCCGCGGCACCGAGGATGCGGTAGAATATTACCGGCTGCTGCGAGGCGAAATCAGCGAACGCCTGGCACGTGGACAAGGCCCCGTGACGCCGGGTGGCGACATGAGCCATGAGCGCTACCGACTGGTGGTTGAGGGCCCGCCAAATTGGACCAGTTTCCGCGATTTCTGGAAAATGTTCTACGAGGAAGGTGCGGTCGTCGTTGCAAGCACCTATAGCAAAGTCGGCGGCCTCTATGATCTAGGCTTCCGCCACGACCCCGATCGCCCGCTGGAGAGCCTCGCCGAATATTGCCTCGGTTGTTACACCAACCGCAATCTTCCGGCGCGCATCGATCTCATCGAAAAATACATGGACGAGTATCAGGCGGATGGTCTCCTGATCAATTCGATCAAAAGCTGCAACAGTTTTTCAGCGGGCCAGTTGCTGGTGCTTCGTGAAATCGAGCGCCGGACCGGAAAACCGGGCGCATTTATCGAGAGCGATCTCGTCGATCCGCGCTATTTCTCGCCCGCCAACATCAAGAACCGACTTGAGAGCTATTTCCAGATGATTGATCAACGGCGTGCCGGCGGCCAGTCGGCCGCGCGTGCGGTGTAAGGAGAGTTCGGACATGCGCGCTTTCATCGGTATCGATCTCGGCTCGACCACCACCAAAGCGGTGGTACTCGACGAGAACATGGAAGTGCTCGGACGCGGGATTACCAATTCCCGCGCAAATTACGATACGGCCTGCAAGGTCGCGAAATACGAGGCGCTGCTTTCGGCGCGGTTCATGCTTTTGCGGCGGCGCCTTGCCGGCACCATCGCCGCCGAGTCGGGGCTCGAAGAATTCCTTGATTCTTGGGAGCGGAGCTTTCGCCTCGGTCAGTTCGTCGAACAACTCGAGGATCTCGAGGCGACGTGTTTAGAGAAGGCTACGGGGGCGCGATTTGTCGGCCGTGAAGGTGCTATCGCCGAGGCCCTTGGCGAGATTTTCGTCGCCCTTCGCGCCGATGCTCCGGCGCTTTTCACGCACGACGCGCGTCGGAAATCCGACTTTTTCCGCGATCTTGCCGGCGCGCGCTTCATGGCGGTCGGGCAGGAGATCGCCAAGGCGACGAAAATTCCCTATGATTGGCTGCTCAACATCTATGACAAGGCGATCATCGAGGTGGAAAACCGTCCTCCGAGCGGCGATGTTACCGAGAAGTTGCAGCGTGCGTTAGTCCGATTGATCGCGATGTCACCCGAACTCAACGATTTCGTGGCCAAGGTCGCGCCGGCGGCCGAGGCAGCGCTGGCGACCGAAATCGAAGAAACGTCGATAGTCGGCACCGGCTATGGTCGTGTCACGTTGCCGTTCCCAAAGGAAAATATCCGCTCTGAAATTCTCTGTCATGGCCTTGGCGCGCACATGATGTATCCGGAAACGCGCACCGTTCTCGATATCGGTGGCCAGGACACCAAGGCCATTCAGATTGATGGTGATGGGATCGTCGAGAATTTCCAAATGAATGATCGCTGTGCAGCAGGCTGCGGGCGCTATCTCGGCTACATCGCCGACGAGATAAACATTGGCGTGCATGAACTCGGCCCGCTGGCAATGCGGGCAACAAGGAGCGTGCGCATTAATTCCACCTGCACTGTGTTCGCCGGCGCCGAGCTTCGTGATCGCCTGGCGCTCGGCGAAAAGCGTGAAGACATCATCGCCGGCCTCCATCGCGCCATCATCCTTCGCGCGATGTCGATCATTTCGCGCTCGGGAGGGGTGCGCGATCAATTCACCTTCACCGGCGGCGTCGCCAAGAACGAAGCGGCAGTGAAGGAATTGCGCGCGCTGGTCATCGAGAATTACGGTGATGTCGTAATCAATATCGATCCCGATTCAATCTATACCGGAGCCCTCGGCGCCGCCGCCTTCGCGCGCCGGGCGGTCGGCGAGTGAGGGAGGAGTGAAAGCCATGACCATCACGGCAGGTATCGATGTCGGTACCGGCGCGATCAAGACGGTTATTCTTGAAACCGATGGCGCAACGACGCGCTGGCTTGCCAAGCGCGTCGATCGGGTGCGCCAGCGCGATCCGTTCCAGCTTGCGCGGGAGGCGTATCACGCGGCACTCGAAGAGGCCGGGATGCGCGAGGGCGATCTCGATTACGTCGCGACCACCGGCGAGGGTGAGTCGCTCGATTTTCACACCGGACATTTCTACTCGATGACTACCCACGGCCGCGGCGCGATTTTTCTTGACCCGGAAGCGCGCGGCGTGCTCGATGTCGGCGCACTGCACGGACGCGCAATCCGCATCGATGGACGCGGCAAAGTGCTGAGCTACAAGATGACCAGCCAGTGCGCCTCCGGCTCCGGGCAGTTTTTGGAAAACATCTCGCGTTATCTTGGCATCGCCCAAGACGAGATCGGCGCGCTTTCCAAGCAAGGCGACAGCCCCGAGAAAGTGAGTGGTATTTGCGCCGTGCTTGCCGAGACCGACGTGATCAACATGGTCTCACGCGGCATCACCGCCGCCAATATCCTGCGCGGCATCCATGCCTCGATGGCCGATCGTCTCGCGAAGCTGATCAAGACCATCGGCAGCGTCGACGGCGTGGTGCTGATGACCGGCGGCCTCGCGCATGACGAAGGGCTGGTCGCCGCCATGCAGGAGGCGATGCAGCACGAGAAAGTGCAATGGCCGGTGCGCAATCATCCCGATTCCATCTATGCTGGCGCGATCGGGGCGGCACTTTGGGGAGCGTTTCGTCACGAAAAGCTCACGCGTGGGCAAGCCTGGGAGAGGGCCGCCTGACCGGGCGGCACGAGCGAGGAAGCCATGGCCCTGCGGATCAACGAGAATTGCACCAGTTGCGACGCCTGCCGGCCGGTTTGCCCGAACGAGGCGATCGCGGTCGCCGAGCCAATCTATACCATCGATCCGTTGCGCTGCACGGAATGCGTCGGCGCTGAGGATGAGCCGCAATGCCGACTGGTCTGCCCGGCCGACTGCATCGAGGACCATCCCGATTTTCGCGAGGATCGCGCCTCACTGCTCGCGAAATACCAGGAGCTTCATGCCTGACGGCACCATGTGAGGCCGCGCTATGCCGCTCGCGAAATCAAGGAGACGAGTCGTGGAGAGAGAATGCATCATCACGCGACCGGACGAGAAGGGGGATCAGGCGGCCGTGTCTGCCTCACCTGCCGGAACCGACGCGGCGCCTGCCGAGACGGTGTCGCTCGCCATCATCGGCGCGGGGGGGCAGGCGCCATACGGACGGGTGAAATCTTGCTCGAGGTTGCCGCTAAGGCGGGGTTTTTCGGGCTGATGTCGCGGGTCATGGGGCCACAGATTCGTGGCGGCGAGGCAGCGGCGCTGCTGCGCCTTGCGAGCACCCCGGTCTTCTCGCTCGATGATCAGTTCGATCTTCTGATCGCGCTGGACTGGGTCAATTTCAACCGTCTCGCGGCCGAACTGCCGCTCGCGGCGGCCAGCCTCGTGATCACCGATCCCGAGCAGGGCGACGTACCGGAGGCGGTCATCGCGGGCGGCGCACGGGTTGCGACGCTCACGATGAAAAAGCTTGCCGGCGCGGTGCCGGGGGGGCGGGCGAATATGATCGCGCTCGGTGCCGCCGTTGCCTTGATCGGCCTCCCTGAGGCGTTGGTCATGGCGGTGCTTGCACGCCAGCTTGGCCGCAAGGGTGAGGCGGCGCTCGCGGCCAGCGTCGGGGCTTTTGATCTCGGTGCGCGCGCGGCCATCGCTCTGCCGCCCGCGCGCCGCCTCGCGGCGCCCCCGCAGGGGCCGTCCGCACGCTGGAACATCAGCGGCAATGAGGCGACCGGCCTCGGCGCGCTCCGGGGGGGCGTCGGGTTCGTCGCCGCCTACCCGATCACCCCGGCGACCGAGGTGCTGGAATGGATGGTGCCGGCGCTGACCAAGACCGGCGGGGTGTTGGTGCAGGCGGAGGATGAGCTTGCCGCTATCAACATGGTGATCGGCGCCTCCTTCGCGGGCACACCGGCATTGACCGCGACCTCCGGCCCCGGGCTTTCGCTGATGATCGAGGCGCTCGGCCTCGCCGTCGCCTCCGAGACGCCGCTGGTCGTCGTCGATGTCATGCGCGGCGGCCCCTCCACCGGCATCCCGACCAAATCCGAGCAAAGTGATCTCGACATCGCCGTGCATGGCCTGCATGGCGATGCGCCGCATCTCGTCTTGGCGCCAAACAGCATCGGCGATTGCGCGTTCACGACACAATGGGCGGTGGCACTCGCGGAGACCTTGCAGACCCCGGCGATCGTGCTATCCGACCAGGCGCTCGGTCAGTCGCGCGCGATCATCGAGCCCCCCCCTTCCCCCCCTGCTCTCCCTGGCCGGCTGATCGCGACAACAGCGGAGGCGGCTTGCTATCGGCGCTATGCCCTGACTGCGAGCGGGGTCTCACCGATGGCGATTCCGGGCACCCAAGGCACCACCTATGTCGCCGACGGGCTGGAACATACAGAGCGCGGGGTGCCCTCGGCACAGGCTTCCGATCACCATGCTCAGCTAGAGAAGCGGGCGCGCAAATTGGAGGCTTTCGATTATGGCCCGGCCTGGGCGGATATCGAAGGCGAAGGCGATATCGCGCTCCTCACCTGGGGCTCGGCGACCGGCCCGGCGCGCGAAGCGGTGCGGCGGGCGCGGGACGCGGGTCTTGCGGTGCGGCTGATCTCGCTCCGGCTCCTCTTGCCGGCGCGGCCGGCGGCGCTCGCTGCGGCGCTCGCTCGGGTGCGCCGGCTGCTCGTCGTCGAGCAGAGCCATGGCCGGCAATTCTACAAATTCCTGCGCGCGAATTACGACTTGCCGGCCGAGGTCGCGGTGCTCAACCGCCCCGGGCCGCTGCCGATCCGCCCCGCCGACATCCTCGCCCGCCTAACCACGTGGGAGTGACGCTCATGCCCGACATGCCGGTTGCGACCGCGCCTGCCCTGACCCAGCAGGAGTTCAAATCCGATATCAAGCCGATCTGGTGTCCGGGCTGCGGAGATTATTCAGTGCTGACGGCGCTCGCCAAGGCCTGCGCCGAACTCGGCCACCCGCGCGAAACTATCGCGCTGATTTCGGGCATCGGCTGTTCCTCGCGCCTGCCAGCCTATACCAGCGTCTATGGCTTCCACGGCGTGCATGGAAGGGCGCTGGCGCTCGCCGCCGGCGTCAAGCTCGCGCGGCCCGATCTCACGGTGATCGCCGCTGGCGGCGACGGCGACGGGCTTTCGATCGGCGGCAACC
>KN174109.1:9560-12041 GCA_000759655.1 Acidicaldus organivorans
ATTTCCTCCATGCCTGCCGGCGCAATGTCGATATGACCTATATCCTGATGGATAATCAGGTCTATGGCATGACCAAGGGGCAGGCCTCGCCGACCACCGCGCCGGATTGGTGCGAAAGCAAGCTCACGCCGGACGGCACCGGCATGGCGCCGGTGATGCCGTTCCATCTCGCGCTCGCCGCCGGTGTCAGCTTCTTCGCCCGCGGTTTCGCCGGCAATCCCAACGAGCTTGCGCGCCTGATCGCCGCCGGCATCCGCCATCCCGGCTTCGCAGTGATCCATGTGCTCAGCCCCTGCGTCACTTTCCGCGCCGAGCAGCGCGTCTGGAAACAGGCGGTTCACGCGCTCGATGGCGCGCCGGCGACGAGCCCGCCCGAGGCGATGGCGCGTTTTGCCACTGATGACGGCTTCACCACCGGAATCCTCTATGCGGGCAATGCCCCTCTCTTTGCGCCGCGGCGGGAGCGCACGATGCGGGTTGACGATTTCGCCGAGGGTTTCCGCGTCGATCTCGCAAGCTGACGAAAGGCGATCGCCGTTTCCGCCCGCGATGGCGGGGGGTTCGAGGCGATCTCACGCTCTATTCATCGTCGCGCTTGGCAAGGCCAGTGAGTGTTGCGGCCAGCAACAGCCCGGCGACCCAGCCGAACAGCGTGTCGAACCAGACGACGACTTGTGTCACGCAGGCGAGAAGCCGGTTTTTGCAGGCTCATCGGGTCGAGCACCCGCAGCTAGCCGATATTCGCCTTGCGCGCCAGCTGGTTTACGTTCGAGCCGATCTTCCCGAGCTCCCCGAGAATGCGCACCAGCTCCGCCTTGGCGGCGGGCGGGCGTCGGACACGACGGGGCGCCTGAGCATGGATCAGCACATCCCACGCGAATGTGCCCGCGGTCGCCCCGGCACGGTCTGCTTCGCTCCGGATGCGCTCATATTCCGCGTCGCCAACCCGAAATGAGATCACCCGCTCGCGCTGGCGCCCATCGACCAATGAACGAATACGCGAGGCTGACGTTGCCCCAGCCGTTGGAGCGTTTCAGCGGCCCGCGTTTTGTGGCGCGCCAACTTCTTGTGCTTACGCATCAGCCATCCGATCAAGGACTGGTTCACGCGTCGCCACTCCGACTTCAGCGCTGAGCCATGAAAATGGCCGTAATATTGCTGCCATCCCCTCAGGATCGGTCCGAGCATGGCCGAAAGATCGGCCTAGCTCTTGTCGTTCTTCAGTTGGACCTGCCATCCCGGGATCGCCTGCCGCGTGGCTTTCAGGGCGTCGCGGCTGATGGCCGGCGAGAAGTTCACATAGACGCGGTCATACTTGTCCACCTCCTTGCGGGGGCGGAACGTGTAGCCGAGAAAGGTGAACTGGATGTCGGGATGCTCCTCGGGGCGATTGATGTCCTTGCAATACACGATCCGTGTCTTGCTGGATGCAGTTCGAGCTTGCAGGCCTGGAACCGTTCCCGGATGCGATCAAGCACGTATTCCGCCTGGCGTCGGCTCCTACAGTGAAGCACAGCGTCGTCGGCGTACCGGGCGAACCGGACGCCGGGAAGATGCCGCGTCACCCACAGATCGAACGCATAGTGCAGGAATAGATTGGCCAGGATTGGCGACACGACGCCGCCTTGCGGCGTGCCCTTGTCGCGCGTCTGAAGCCGCCCTACCGCGCTTTGCATCGGCGCTTTCAGCCAGCGCTCGACGTAGAGCAGTATCCAAGGCTCCTGACAGTGCTTGCGTAGAGCCGTTATCAGGAGGCCATGATCGAGATTGTCGAACAGCCCCCGTATGTCGAACTCCACCACCCAGTCTTGGTCCCAGCGCCGGCGTCGGGTGACGGCGATCGCTTCCAGCGCCGATTTTCCCGGCCGATCGCCATAGGAATCGTCGTGGAAGAGCGGATCAAGCCGTGGCTCCAGCCACATCTTGACCGTCGTGTGCGTGACTCTGTCGGATACCGTCGGGATGCCCAACACCCGCACGCCCCCCGGACTTCTTCGGAATCGGCACGCCCTTCACCGGCGGCGGAAAATAGCTGCCGGAACTCATCCGATTCCAAAGCTTGTATAGGTCGGCGGCGAGCTTCGTCTCGAACCGCTCGATCGTCTCCGCGTCGATCCCTGCGGCTCCCTGATTGGCTTTCACTTGCAACCATGCTTCCCAGACCAGTGTCTTGGGAATGTCGTAGATTTGCAGGTCACGAGAGATTCCTCCCGGTCGTCCGGTTGATCTCCCATGCCCACTGGATGACGCCGTCCCTTCGCTCCTCCGCCGTTACGGTGGTCTCGACGCTACTACGGACGGCTCCGTCCCTTGGCAGCGCTTCGCTACTGTCGGCCTCGCTTTTGGGGCTTGGGCCTTTCGCTTGGCATCGCCGCCGAAGGTTCCAGCAGTTCAACGCAAGAGCCTGAAACGGGATCGCGCCGCCTTTATGCCGGACGTCGTCTGGCCCCTAACAGGCCGTTGAAAAATTGGTATTCAGTT
>JPYW01001414.1 GCA_000759655.1 Acidicaldus organivorans
GGGTGGGGGCGAGGAGGGCGGCGAGGAGCTCGCGCGGCGTCTTGCGCGGCTCGGCTGCGAGAAGAGGCGCGGCGGATTCGGAGGTGAGGTCTCGGGGCTCTGGCATGTCACTGCGCTCCGGCATGTTTGCGTTCCCAACGGTAGCTGAGCTGCGGGCGGGTGAGGCCGAGCAGCCGGGCGGCGGCGGAGAGATTGCCGCGGGCCCGCGCGATCGCCTCGGCGATGAGCTCGCGCTCGACCGCTTCGAAATCGAGGCCGCGGGCGAGGATCTCATCGAGCAGGGAACGCGCCTCGCCCGCGTCGGGGCCGAGCCTGCCCTCTCCGGTCAGCACCGCGCCCTCGCCGCTGCGCGGCCGGTGGGGGAAGAGATCGGTGGCATCCACCGCCATCCCCGGCGGGGTGGTGATGACGATGCGTTCGAGGAGGTTTTCGAGTTCGCGCACATTGCCCGGCCAGTCATGGGTGAGGAGGGAATGATAGGCGCGATCGGTGAGGAGCGGAACGGGCTTGCCGTGGCGCTCGGCGAAGCGGGCGAGGAGGGCTTGGGTGAGCGGCTCGATGTCCTCGCGCCGCTCGCGCAGGGGCGGGATGTGGATGGCGAGCACGTTGAGCCGGTAAAAGAGGTCGAGGCGGAAGCGGCCCTCGCGCACCGCCGCCTCGAGGTCGCGGTTGGTGGCGGCGACGATACGCACATCGACCTTGCGGCAGCGCCCGCCCCCGAGCCGCTCCACCTCGCCCTCCTGCAGCACGCGGAGCAGCTTGGCCTGGGCAGGGAGCGGCATCTCGCCGATCTCGTCGAGGAAGAGGGTGCCGCCATGCGCCGCCTCGAAGCGGCCGGGGCGGGAGGCGTGCGCCCCGGTATAGGCGCCGCGCTCGGCGCCGAAGAGCTCGGCCTCGACCAGTTCGGAAGGAAGGGCCGCGCAGTTGACGGCGACGAACGGCCCGCCGGCGCGCGGGCTCAGCGCATGCAGGGCGCGGGCGAAGCGCTCTTTGCCCACCCCGGTCTCGCCGGTGAGCAGCACGGTGGCGCGGGTGGGGGCGGCGGTGCGGAGGAGCTCGAAGGCGGCGCGAAAGGCGCGTGAGTGACCGATGAGCTCGGGGGGCGGGCTGGGC
>KN174110.1:0-3933 GCA_000759655.1 Acidicaldus organivorans
TTTTTGCCCATCAGCTCCGCCTGGTGGCAGCGCGCCGGGCGCGCGGCGCGCGCACCGGGCGAAGGCTCGCAGGCGACGGGGAGCTCATCCGCGCCGCGTTCGCCGCCTTTGGCCACGAGCTCACGCCGGGGCAAAAACGCGCCTGGGCCGAGATCGAGGCCGATCTCGCCGCGCCGCTCCCCATGCACCGGCTGCTGCAGGGCGATGTCGGGTCGGGGAAGACCATCCTCGCCCTGCTCGCCATGCTGCGCGCGGTGGAAGCGGGCGCCCAGGCCGCGCTGATGGCCCCGACCGAGATCCTCGGCCGCCAGCATTTCGCCCTCTTCTCGCGCCTCTCCCCCGTGCCGGTTGGCCTGCTCACCGGCACGCTGCGCGAGGGAGAGCGCCGCGCCGTGCTGGCCGGGCTCGCCCAAGGGACGCTTCCTCTGGTGATCGGGACCCACGCGCTCATCGAAGAGGAGGTCCGCTTTCACGACCTCGCGCTCGCCGTGATCGACGAGCAGCACCGGTTCGGGGTCGCCCAGCGTCAGGCGCTCGCCGCCAAGGCGCGGGACGGCATGGCCAATCTTCTGGTGATGAGCGCCACGCCCATCCCGCGGAGCCTCCTGCTCACGAGGCTCGGCGCGCTCGATGTCTCGCGCATCCCCGACAAGCCGCCGGGGCGGGAGCGGGTGCGCACCACCGTCCATGCGATGAGCCAGCTTCCGCAGGTGATCGAGGCGCTCGACCGGCGACTTGCCCGCGGCGATCGCATCTACTGGATCTGCCCGCTGGTCGCCGAACAGGAGAGCCGCGACCTCGCCGCCGCCGAGGCGCGTTTCGCCGCACTCCGGGCCCGCTTCGGTGCGGCGGTCGGTCTGGTGCATGGCCGCCAGGAGGCCGAACAGCGCGCCGCGACCCTCGCCGCCTTCGCCGCGGGGCGTCTTCGCATCCTGGTCGCCACCACGGTGATCGAGGTCGGGGTCGATGTGCCGGAGGCCCGCGTCATCGTCATCGAGCAGGCGGAGCGGTTCGGCCTCGCCCAGCTCCACCAGCTCCGCGGCCGGGTGGGGCGGGGGCGGGGGGAGAGTTTCTGCCTCCTCCTCTATGGCGAGCCGCTCACCGAGGCGGCGCTGCACCGGCTGTCCTGGCTGCGCGAGACCGATGACGGGTTCCGCATCGCGGAGGCCGATTTCCGCTGGCGAGGCGGGGGCGAGGTCTTCGGCGCCCGCCAGAGCGGGCTTCCCTCCTACCGCCTCGTCCGCTGGCCGGAGGACGAGGCGCTGCTGCGGCTGGCCCGCCGCGACGCCGAAGCGCTGCTCGCCGCCGATCCCGAGCTTGCGGCAAGCCCGCGCGGGCGAGCGGCCCGCCTCCTTCTGCGCCTGCTCCCCCCGCCCGAGGTGGAGGACCCTTACGCCGGCTGAGCGGCGTCTCAGGTGCGGGGAACGCGAAAGGCGGCGAGATGGGCGCGGAACTTGGCGAGTTTGGGGGCGATCACCGCCCGGCAGTAGCCCGCGCCGGGATTTTTGGCGAAATAATCCTGATGGTAGTCCTCGGCCGGATAGAAGCCGGTGAAGGGGACGACCTCGGTCACGATCGGCGCCGGCCAGAGCCGCGCCGCCTCGAGTTCGGCGATCACCCGCCGCGCCGTCTCCTCCTGCGCCGCATCATGGGTGAGGATGATCGAGCGGTATTGGGGGCCGACATCCGCGCCCTGGCGGTTGGGGGTGGTGGGGTCGTGGATGGCGAAGAAGATGCGGAGAATGTCCTCATAAGAGATCTGCGCCGGATCGAAGCGGAGATCGACCACTTCGGCATGGCCGGTGGTGCCGAGGCAGACCTGCTCATAACTGGGGTTGGGCAGGTGCCCGCCCGCGTAGCCCGAGACCACCTGCGCCACGCCGCGCACCTCGCGGAAGACGGCATCGAGACACCAGAAACACCCGCCGCCCAGCGTGGCGCGGGCGAGGCCCGCCCCGTTCATTCCACCCCCTCCTCTCCCGCGCTCCCTTTCTTGCCGTTGACGAGATGGATCAGGGTGAAGAGGCCGAAGGGCGGCACCGCGCGAAGGGTGGCCCGGCTCCGTTCCGGGGCGGCGAGCAGCGCATCGAGCGGAAAATCAGGATGCCAGCCGAGCGCGCGCGAGGCGGGGGCGAGGGCCCGCTCGATCCACCAGCGCGGCCCTTTTTCGGCGGCGAAATGGTTGACGAAGAGGAGATGCCCGCCGGGGCGCACCACCCGCCGCATCTCCGCGAACAACTGGCGAGGATGCGGCACGACGGAGGCCACGAACATCGCCACCGCGATGTCGAAACTGTCATCGTCGAACGCCATCGCCTCGGCATCCATTTCGATGAGGGCGCGGACATGGGAGAGCCGCTCCTCGCGCACCCGCCGCCGCGCCCGCTCGAGCATGGCGGCGGAGAGATCGATGCCGGTGATGCGTTTGTCCCGGCGGTAGCGGGGCAGGGCGAGCCCGGTCCCTACCCCGACTTCCAGCACCTCGGTTCCCTCGAGCCGGTTGACCGCGCTCACCACCTCGCGGCGGCCAAAAGCGGAGACGCCGCCGAAGAGGAGGTCATAGATCCCGGCCCAGCGCCGGTAGGCGGCGAGCACCGCCTCGGTATCGAGGGCCGTCTTGGGCTGGCGTTGCGGCTCGGGAAGGGCGGAGGTCATGACGCCGTCCGGGTTTTGTCATAACGGATGAAGGCAGGCGGAACGGGGCGAGGGACGCCCTCTCCCCTCAACCACACTCCCCCTCATCCGGCAAGCCTTCCGGCAGGGTCCTCCGCCTCTTCCGCCTCATGCCTGCCCGGCGTGGGGGACGCGGGCGAGATTGACCGCGGCCACCCGGCCGTTCTGCTGGGCCTCGACCTCGAAGCCGAGACGGTCTCCCTCGCGCAGCGTCTTCAGTCCCGCCTTGTGGACGGCGCTGATATGGACGAACACGTCCTTGCCCCCTTCATCGGGCGCGATGAACCCATATCCCTTGGTGGTGTTGAACCATTTGACGGTGCCCTGCGGCATGCTCGCCCCCTCCCTTTTTTGCACGCGAACCCCGCGCGGGGCCCTCCCCGCGCAGAGGCACGCTTGAGCTTAGCCCTCCCCGGCTCCCTGCCGCAATGATCTCATCGCGCAGTGCACAAAAGCAGCGGTGCCCAAAAGCGGAGCGGAGGAGAGGAAAAAACCGGAAAAGGGAAGGCTCAGGCCGCCGCCTCGCCGGGCGATTTGTCGCGCCCCACCCGCACATAGGCGACCTCGGCGTGCTCGGCGCAATAGGGTTTGCCCTTGAGCGCCGGGGCGCCGCAGAACCTGAAGTCCGGGGTGCCCGGCTCGCCGATCGGCCAGCAGCAGGTGGGCGGCTGGGGGCGGGGCGGATAGCCGAAGAACGCCGGAGGCTGCGGCTTGCTGCGGCTCCGCTCGGGCTTTTCGCCGCCGCGAATCGGCGAGGGCCGGTCAGGCAGGTTGAGCCGGTGCGCCTTGCCCACCACCGCGTTCTTGGTGGTGCCGAGGCGCCGCCCGATCTCTGCCGTCGGCACCCCCTCGTCCCATAACTTGCGCAGGAGAGCGATAGCCTCTTCGGTCCACTCCATCTCGCGATACTCCGTCGCTCGTCCCCGATGACACGTCGATGATTACATACGGTGCGCCCCGCGCCTTCTCAATGTCTCACCAGCGGAGAGGCCCCGAAAAAACGCCCAAGCTAGCGCCGGGCGATCCCCACGGCGCCCGCGATGAGGAGAAGGCCGATCACCAGGGCGAGCCCGAGCTCGCCCGGCGCGGAGAGGCCGAGCAGCGGCCCGAGCCTCGGCGCGCCGAATGTCGGCCCATGCAGCGCGGACTGGGCGAAGGCTCCGGCAAGCGCGTTGGTGAAGAGCGTGCCGGCGAGGAGCCCGCCCGCGATCCCGGCGAGCGCATCGGCGCGGAGCCCGCCGAAAGCGATGGGGAGCGTGC
>KN174110.1:4012-6257 GCA_000759655.1 Acidicaldus organivorans
CGGGGCAGTAGCCGAGCAGCGCCACGCCCGCGCCGAAGATCAGCGCCCCCACCCCGATCCCCACCGGATAGAAGGGCTTGACGTGATAGGTGAGGAGGCCGAGCGCCTGGCCCGCATGGATGAGGATCATGCCGAGCCCGAGCGCGAGCAGCATGGCGCGGGGAAGCGGCGAGGCGCGCCAGGGCGTGCCGAAGAGGACGCAGTCGCACTGGAAGGTGACGCCCGCGCGCATGATGGCGCCGAAGACGAGGCCGATGAGGAGGGCGCCGGTCATCGCGTCTCTCCCCGCCCCAGGACGCGGGCAGCGAGGATCAGGCCGAGGACGGCGAAGAGGGCGAACCAGAGCGAGCTCACCGCGAGCTGCACGCCGCCGGTGAGGATGTGCCCGCTGGTGCACCCCCCCGCCATGCGCGCGCCGAGAATGAGGAGGAAGCCGCCGGCGAAGGCGCGGAGCAAGCGTCCTCCGCTTACCCGCGGCGCCGGGATGCGGGGGGCGGCAAAGAGGCCGATCACCGCGGCCCCGATCAGCGCGCCGAGCAGGAACCACATCTCCCAGGAGGCAGCCGGGGCGATCTCCGTCCAGGCGCCGTTGCGGAGCGCGGGGGCGGTGAGCCCCGCGGCGTAGGCATAGAAGGTCGAGGCGCCAATGCCGCGGTTCTGGGTGATGAAGGTGACGAGTTCGAGGAGGGCGATCAGGATCCCGACCGCCCACCACGGCAAAAGGGGGCGGATTTCGTGACGCGAAAGATCGTCACGCGAAAGCGCGCGCATGTCATCTCCCCACGTTTGAGGCCCGTCCGTCGCCTTCCGAGCTATAGAGGCGAGAGCGAAACGGCGTCAATCTTTTCCTCGTCCACCCCAACCCTTCCCCTCATCACGACGCTTCGGCGGCGAGATCGGGCATGGTGAGAGCGGGCATGACGAGAGCAGATTGGGGGGGAGTAGGCGCAGGTGCGGCGGGCGCCGGGTGGGGCGCGGCGGTCTCGTAATAGACCCCGCCCGGCAAGGCGCTCGCCGTCACCGAGAGCCGTCCCGCGCCAGGGAGCAGGAGTTCGCCCGCACCGGCGAGCCAGCGCCAGCGCGCCTCCCCCTCTCCTTCGAGCCCATGCCAGCCGAGGCCAAGGGCTGGGGAGTCGAGCGCGATCTCCACCCGCCGCGCCCCATTCTCCCAGAGGAGGGCGTGGATGGCGAAGCCGAGCTCGCGGTAATCGGCCGGCCCGCCCGGGATCTCGGCGGGAACGGCGCGAGGCGCGAGGAGCCGGGCCGGGGTGGCGCGGGGCACGGCGAAGCGGAATTCGACCCGCCCGTCCCGCTCGCGCGCCGCGAGCGGCTCGACCACCATCCCACCCGGCAAGGCGAGGCGGAGCGAAAGGGCGAGCGCGGGGCGATGGCCGAGGTCGACGAGGCGGCGGCGGAGCGCGGCGCGCGCCGCGGCAAGCGCTGGGCCCGAGAAGACGCGCGCGGCGGCCGGAGGCGGGGGTTTGGGGAGCCGCGTGCCGAACAGGGTTTCGAATCCGGCGCGGTTTCCCTCGTCGAGATAGGACTCGGAGGGGAGATTTTCGGAAAGCACGATGCCGTGGCCGTCGAGCTCGACGTGGTAATACGTGATTTCGGCGGGCCAGAGCCGCGTGACGCTCGCCCCGTTGACGAGATGATCGGCAGGGATGAGCACGCCTTCCCAGAAAATGCCGTGTCCCGGCGAGACGACGAGATCGCGCGCCGGGCGGTTGGGACCAAAGGCGTGGGCGACGATCCGCACCGGGGCAAGGGAGAGCGGAGCGGGCTGCGCGGCAAGCCGCACCCGCTGGCGGCCGAGCCAGCGAATGGGCCACAATCCGCCCTCTTGGGTGCGGAGCAGATCATCGGGGCGAAGCGCCTCGACCGGCACGTCGCCGCGCGCCGTGGCGATGTGTGTGCCCGGAGCGAAGCAGGGGATGGTGTTGGCACCCGCCCGAGTGAAATTTTCGATGTCGATCATCTTCCCCCCGTTCATGCGAGATGATGCCGAAATTCAAAAAAAACGCGTATTTCACGCGTATTTTTCGACGAGCCGGCCCACGGCTATCGCTGTAGACTGGCGAACGAGCTACAGGTTGCAAGCGGCACTGCCGGCGCCCCGTTGCCGTTTCCGAGGTTCTAACGAAATCCCGATATGAAATCCATACTAATCGGGGAAAAATTTTCATAGAACTCAACTTGCAGTTTATGAAATCCCCCTTGCCCCGCAGCCCCCTTTGCCCTAACC
>KN174111.1:0-156 GCA_000759655.1 Acidicaldus organivorans
GCCTCGGGCCAGGCGCGGCGGAGCGAGGGGAGCGTCCGGCCGAGCAATGCCTCGAGCCGGTCGATCTCCGGCGCATAGAGACGGGCGAGCTCGGCGCGGAGCGCCTCGGGGATCGGCGGCGGCGGGGCGGGGCGGAGGAAGAAGCGCTCGAAGACC
>KN174111.1:238-1220 GCA_000759655.1 Acidicaldus organivorans
CTCGAAGACCGCCCGCCCCAGCCGTTCCGGGACGAGCCGGTTGCCGATCGCTCGCGCCCAGCGCGCTCCGGCGAGCCGCCGCAGCCACTCCGCGCGCGGCGCGGCATAGCCATTGGCGACATGGGCGAAGGCCTCTTCGTCGAGCCCTGCCGGATCGATGCCGAGAAAGGCGCAGAGCCGGGCGAGCGCCTCCCGCCGCGCCTTCTGTCCACGCAGCTCCTCGAGTTCGAGGACGAAGACCTGCGCGCGCGGGAAGTGCTCGAAATAGCGGGCGAGTTGCGTCGCATAGAAGCCGAGCTCGAGATAGAGATGCGAGACCGCCCAGCCCTTCTCGGGCCGCGCCTGATCGCGCGCCAGGGCCTCGGCGAAAGTGCCGTGATCGGCGCCCTCGCGGAACTCCATCAGATAATGCGAATAGGCCCGCTCGATCGGATCGCGGAGCAGGACGACGATCCTGGCCTCGGGCGAGACCTGGCCGATCCGCGCCGGGGCCTCGGGGCACCAGAGATAGGAGGGGCTCGCATCACCGCGCAGCGCCTTCCCCTTCGCGCCCTCGTAAAGGGCGAGATACTCCTCGCGCCTCGTGACGAAACGGCGCTGGGCGTAGCGGTGTTCGGGGGCGGGGCGGACCTCGGTGAAGAAGTGCGGCTCCTTGATGGATGGGAAAAACACGTCAGGATGGCCGCGGAGATATTCGTAAAGCGAGGTGGTGCCCGCCTTGGCAGCACCCACGATGAAGAGATTGGGCCAAAGAGGAGGGGACATGTCGCGGCTCGAAGCTGGAAAGGACGAAAACGGCGGGGGCTGGAAAAAGGCAACGAAGCATCGCCTTACGAGGCTCATCCGTCCTTGCGCGAAGTCAATGAAATTTAATTTTAGCATCACGATCCGGATAGGTGCGCCGGCCAAGGGGACGCACCCGAACGGGGCCTGCCGCGCGGGGGCGCGATGAGCCCGCCCCCTCTCCCCGGCGCCCTGGCCC
>KN174112.1:0-4211 GCA_000759655.1 Acidicaldus organivorans
CAGAGAAACTGAATACCAATTTTTCAACGGCCTGTTAATCTTGAGGCAATTGCTAAGACGGGGCCCATATCCTAGCCGAGGGTGAGAAGCGTAAAGTGGGACAGTGAGCTTGCAAGTAACCTCGACACCCCTTCATGGAGGGCGGTTGAGGTCACCATTGATGGCTGGCGAATCCAGGTGAAGGCAGAGGGTTGTTTTTCCGGTTCCTCCTTTTTGAATCAGAACCGCGATGACATACATGTCTCCTTTTGCCGTGATGCCAGCAAATATTATATTATCAGCACCACATTGAGACACATTGCTGGCAATGCGGCTTTCTGTCAAACCCTTATGGGTCATCACTCCCCGCCAAAAACGCCTTGGCTCTTTGAATGGCGGCTTCGGTTTGGGCAATGACGGTGGCGAGGCGGGTTTCATCGATTTTTTTCCACTGAAGGGAAGGGGGGGAGGAAGGAGGGAGGAAGGTTCTTCGTGGGCTGTGAGTTCGGGGATGGATTTGGGAGGCCGACCCCGCTTGGAGCAAAGGGGGCGGCGAGGTGGGGCGGTGGCGTCTCTGTCTCCAGTGGATACGGCCGCCGGCCAGGGCGGCCAAAAGTCGGGTAGTGCGGCTCACGATTTACACGCCAAGACGCAGTCGATTTTGAACGCCGATCAACAGACGACATGCAGCAACTACCTCCTCGGGCGTAATCAACTGCATGCAGCGATTATTGCCGCCGCATGGTGGAACCGCCACGTGATGCACGCAAGGACTACACAAAACCGGATGGTAAAGGATAATCTTGCGTTCCGGCGGCCAAAGATGGGCATTGTGATCGGGATGCGTCGGCCCCAAAAGGCCCACCGCCTTTGTCCCGAGCGCAAGCGCGAGGTGCAACGGGCCGCTATCATTGCTGAGCACGCAATCGGCGCGGGCGAGTAATGCCATGAGACTGCCAAGCGAGGTCAGACCCGCAAAATTCTTGACCGCATCCCCCGATAGCGCGAGCATATCGTAAAGCTTGGCCACATAATGGTGTTCCGATAACGACCCAATCAACGCAACGCGAAGCCTTGGAACTTGGTTCAGCAAAGTGTTGATCACCTCCGCAAAACAGGGCAGCGGCCAGCGTCGAACATAGGCCGTCGCCGAAGCATTGGGATTGACCACGAGCAGCCTATCGTGCCTACATAGCCAACCATGCAGAAGCGCGTCCGCTTTATCTTGGTCGGCGCGGCTAATCCAAAGCAGATTTCCCAGCTTGGAAGGTAACTTGGTTGCCCCCGCGAGGCACGCCATCTCGAGATAGAGTTGATCAACCGGGGCAAATGGATTGGCGTAGATGCCATGTCCATATCTCGGGATACTTTCGCGCATGCGGAAAAAGCTAAACCGATGTCTTGCGCCGCTGAGCTTTGCCAAGCGTCTTCCCAGGCGGCGATGAGTATGAATCTGCAAATCGAAAAATATCGCGGCCTTTTCACGACGCAATTCGCACCCAACACGCAGTATTTTGATAAAGGAAGAACAGTTCGGTTCAAGAGTGAGAATCCGGTCAACGAGGTTCATGCGTTCGACCAGACAAGCGTTGGCGGCGGAGGTGATGTAAATGATTCGACACCTACCCCCGAAACTCTTGCGCAGCGCTTGCAAGAACGGTTGTGTCATGAGAACGCTACCGAGGCCTCCCCATTTCAGAATGCAGATCGTCTGTGGTGATGAGTCGTGAAATCCCGTCTTCCAATGTGTCTTTTTCGTAAAGTGATGCATGATTGAGTTGAGCATTGGCACCTACACAAATTTTATCGAGTAGGTACCATCAACCACAAAACTGTCACGCCGTGGGCAACAAATTGTAACGTGTGCAATTGATACGAATTCGCGAATTTCAGAAAATCATTTTATCTTCAATAACTTTTAGGTATGTCTGGTGTTACACAAAACTTCAAAAATCTGCGATATCACGATCTTGAGAGCAAAAAGCAGCACCGAACAGCACGACATAGACGGCTTGCAATGTCGCTGCCAGCAGGAACGGTGCAGCAAAGTCGTTCGCGGCGATCCATCCTCCGGCCATGAGCGGCCCGAGACCGCGCGGCAGGGCCAGTGCCGCGGTGCCGAGACCTCCGGCAAGGCCACGCCGGCCTCCACCGACCAACGTCATCATCACCGCTTCCATCGCGCCGGTCGCGCCGCGCTCGATCGCAAAGCGCAGTATCCAAACCGCGGCCGCGAGCGGGAACGTCGGCAGGAACGGAAAACCGAGCAGCAGCACGGCGCCCGCCCCTTGCAGGACAACGAAGCTACGCGCGGCACCGAATCGCCTGGCAAATTTCCCGATCCCAGCCGCCGCAAGGGTTGCGGTAAAATAGGCGGCAGCGAGAACAGGGGCGATCCGCATGGGGTCGAGATGGAATTTGACCGCGAACCAATAAGAGATCAGCGGTCCGGAAAGCCCGAGCGAGACGCCACTGAACAGGCTGATCAGACCGAGTAGCCAGAGCCGGCGGCGTTCATCGTGGGCGAGCGGCAACGAAAGCAGGCCAGAGGCACGGCTTTCAAACTCGCGGCGCTCCGGCGTCGTCGCCAGCAATCCCGCGACCCCCAAAGCGAGCACCCCGCCGGCGAGGAACAGCGGTCGGTAGCCGCTGGCGCCGGGCAGCGCGTGCGGCGAAAGCGCCGGCGCAATGGCAAGCAGCGCCCCCAATCCCATGCCGAGGAGGCCCGCCGCGGCATTCAGGGAATACGCGGCGCCTCGTTGTGCGGCTGGGACGAAACCGGCGAGCCAGTTCAGTTCCACGGGCACGAAGCAACCCGGCGCACCGTTGGCACCGCGGCCAAAGCCGGCGAACATAGCAGCACTGGCAATTACCATTGGGTTAGTGCTCCATGCCGCGGCAAAAAACGCGAAGGCAACCGCAACCTCGTAGCCGATGAGCAGACGCTTGCAGCCAAAACGATCGCTCGCCGGGCCGACCAGCAGGCTTAGCCCGGCGCCAAGTATGAAACTCCCCGCCAGCACGGCACCGATGCCCGATCCCGTCCAATGCAGTAAGCGAAGATAGAGCGCGAAATCGACGACCAGACATCCTTGCGCCACGCTGCGGAGAAGGCGTGCCGCGAACAACCGCCGCACGGGCGATGGCCAGGCGGCAATACGGCTCTGGGTCCACCCGCGCCCGTTGCGCGCGAACGCCACGCTCACGATGACATCGCGAATGGCCACGTATCGTCCTTAATCGTCATCGCCGAAGCGTCGCGGATAGTAATACACTGGTGGCGGATAGACGACCGGCGGCGGCGGCGCATATACCGGCGGCGGGGCGTAAACCACCGGTGGCGGCGCACCGTAAGGAAGGCCATAGCCTGGGCCACCCCAACGGTCATGCCAATGATGCCAATCATGCTCGCCCCAACCGCCGTCATGCCAGTCGCGATTGTGCCAATCATCGGCCGAAGCGACGCCGATCCCGTCGAGGATAATCAGGAAGGCGAGAAGAACTGGCCTCAACGTCATGCTTTGGAATCCTTGGTGTCAGGGTGTACATGCGAAGACAGCACAACGTATGCATCGAACGGAGGGGTGTTCGTGCTCACCATTTTAGCAAACGGGCATCGCTTGACAAATGACGAATTGTAACCCATCACCATGTTTGGTCCCCATGATCGCCGCAATGGGATAGGGGCGGAGAAACTCGTCGAGAGAGTTTGGAACATATCACGTAGCCTTTTGGTTCCCGTGCTTCTCGGGGCCGTCTTTACCGGTGTCTCTGGTTGCGACGATGAAGACTATTACCGCCACGCCTATTACTCACCGGCACCGCCGGTCGTTGTCCAGGCGCCAGCGGCGTCACCGCCTGCCTATTACGCCCCACCACCCGCCTGTTATGCCCCGCCTGATTATTATTACGGTGGTTATGGCGAAGGCGAGCATGAAGGCAGAGATGGTGATTGATTGTATCAGATAACGACCTTACTCACTCTTTTGTGACAACCGCGCGTGCTACGCGAGGCAGCCTGACCATATCAACCGTTCCGTCCGTCAAACCGTCGTCACAGACGATAAGCATGTAGGGCGTTATGGTAAGACTGGCAATCGTATCAAGAAGTTCAGCAAGAAACGCACGTCGGTTAAAGGTGGTGATCGCGATGCCGAACGGCGCGCGCGATACACCCTGCGGCAGGGGCGTAAGCAGCGGCGGGGGAGGCAAAGCGCAGGATCAAGAGTCAA
>KN174112.1:4302-5217 GCA_000759655.1 Acidicaldus organivorans
GCGATGTCTAGTTGTCGAAGCGTCCCAAGTCCTTCCGGGTGCTCAGTGTCCAAATCGGGCATCTCCCCTTCTACACCCCCCGCACGATCAATCTCATCTACATCGATGCAGAGGGACATTTTCGGCAAAAAGGGGTGAAGGGCGGGCGGCAGGCAGGAGCGGCACCACCCGGGCGAGGGTGCCAGGATCGCGCAGGCAGTGCTCGGCCCACGCTTTCATCAGGGCGCGGCGCTTCTCGAAATGGTCGGTGCGGGCATAGGCGATCTCCACCCGGTTCGGGTTGGTGTGCGCCAGGGTCGCGTTTCGATCGCAGCTTCCTTGCGATCGCGGCAGCGGTCGACGGTGTCGAGGGTCGCGCTCGAGCCGCTCAGGCTCGCTGAAGGCCACCTCCAACCTTTGGCTCTGCGCTGCGCTCCTTGCAGGGGGCTGAAGGCCAACGACGCCATCGCGTCTCCCGGCGGAGACCGCCGCCCGACCGGGGAGGCCCAGCGATACCCCTGTTGCGAAGGAGATCTCCCGAAAGCCCTCCGTGCGGCGCCAACCCCCCCGGGTTGACATAGGCCGGAAGATGAGAACAAAAATAGAACATAGTGGTATCCAAGTGGACACGGAGAGGCAGAGACGCAGAGATGACGGAGCGGATCCCCCACCGCGCCCAGCCCCGGCAGAGAGCTCCCGCCTTTTCAGCCGGAAGCATCGCAAAGCAGTCGGAAGCGTTGGCCGCGCTACGCCGGAAGATCGCCGCTCTGGAAACGCCCCCCGCCCGTCCGTCTCTGCCGAGCGGTTTCGCCGCGCTCGATCAGGCATTGGGGGGCGGACTTCCCCGGCCCAGCCTCCACCTCCTCACCGAAGAGGGAAACCCGCAAGGCACCCCGCTCGCCACGCTGTGGGCTGCCGCTTTGCTCGCCGCCGCCC
>KN174112.1:5290-5940 GCA_000759655.1 Acidicaldus organivorans
CGCCCCCGCGGCTTTGGCTTTCGAGCGAGGAGGATCTCTTCCCTCCCGGCCTTACCGCCGCCGGCTGCAATCCCGCCTCCCTCATCTTCCTCCGCCTGCCCCAATCCCACCTCCCGGCGGTGGCTGAAGAGGTGCTGCGGGAGGCCTCAGGAGGAGGGGTGGTGATCGAACTCACCACCCCGCTCTCCTTCCTCGCCAGCCGTCGCCTGCAACTCGCCAATGAACGGGGCGGCGGGCTCGGCCTTCTCCTCCTCCGCTCCTCTCGTCCCATCGGCCCACTCGCCCTTCGCTGGCGCTGGCACCTGACCCCGCTGCCCTCGCCCCCCGCCCCGCTTCCCGGCCTTCTGCCGCCAAGGCGGTGGCGGGCCGATCTTCACCCCCCGCCCGGGCGCGCCCCGCTCGCCTTCCACGTCGTCTGCGATGACCTCCTGCATCCTCTCACTGTGGCTCCGTTACTTCCCGACCGATCTCTATCGCCGCTGCCATCCCGCCGCGCCTCCTGAGCCTCTGGTGTTGACCGCGCGCGAGGGCGGCAGGGAGATCATCGCCGCCTGCGACGCCCGCGCCGAGGCGCTCGAGGTGCGGCCCGGCGAGAGCCTCGCCGCAGTGCGGGGACGGCTTACCCGTCTGCACGCCGCCCCCGCCCATCC
>JPYW01001422.1 GCA_000759655.1 Acidicaldus organivorans
GGGGTAGGGCCATGGGCGGGGGGCCCGAGATTGCGTCTTTGACGCGCTCCGGCTATAGGGAGTGCGGGGCGCCGGCGTAGCTCAGCGGTAGAGCAACTGATTCGTAATCAGTAGGCCCTCGGTTCGATCCCGAGCGCCGGCACCATTCCAGACAATTGATTTTCAATGGTTTTTACGCCTTCTCACCGCTGACCGGCAGAAGGAGAGGCGATGTCTGACCGGACACTGACAGGACATTTGCGCCGATGAGGAGGCTGCCCTCCCCGCCCGGCGAGGGGTAAGCCCGTTCGCTCTCGAAGCCCCTAGCGAAGCCTCGCTGGTCCGCTCACCAGCGACGGGTGAGTGCCCGCTGCGCTGGGGGAACGGCGGACGCATCCCGGCCGGCGGGACCAACCGAGGACCGAACGCCGCTCGTCCTGCGGAAGGAGAAGTGCCGCCGCAGTCCCTCTCCTCCCGAGGCAGGCGAGGGGGGGGGCAAGCAGGGGTGGGGGTTAAATCGGCGCCGACGGCCTCTGTCGCAAAACCCCTCCCGCTATCTTCGAAAAATTCCCAAATTCCCCTCCTCCTGTCGTGACACCCTGACGCGCATCGTCGTCGGTACTCCCCCATCACGAGTGTCCGACTCATGGGCCTTCAGCGTCGATTTGTGTCGGGACATGGAAGACCCAAGAAAGGTTTAGCGCTCGAGGTAAGGTGCGAGGGGACGAGGAGGGGCCAGGTGAGGCTGAAGTAGTCGGGTGGCCGTCGCCTGCGGGGCCCTTATAGGGCGACGAGGGCGGGGCAGATCCCCTTCCTACGCAGCATGTCGGTCTTCTCGCCGAGATCGTCACGATCCTGCTGGGGGGAGGACGGCGACGAGGCCGTAGCTCCCGCTCTTGGGCGCCGGGGACAGAGCCGATCTCACGGATGGTCTGCGGCGTGGTCAAGCCGAAAAGGCGAGCGGATCCTCGCCCTGGCGGGGCAATTTGCGCAACTCGAGCACTCGTTGCCGCGCTTTTGTTCCCTCATCTGATCTCATCTGAAATCCCGGCTGGGGATGTTGGGGAGTATGGTGGCGAAGCGCCGGAGAGGGTGGCAGGCTTCGGTGATGACGTGGAGGACGGGGCCGGTGGGGGTGCCGTCTGGGTTTTCGTTGCGTTCGAGGCGGCCTTGGATGGCAAGGAGCTGGGTGGAGAGGAGGAGGGGGCGGTGGCGCTCGAAGAAGCGGGGCCAGAGGATGAGATTGGCCTCGCCGGTCTCATCTTCGAGGGTGAAGAAGGTGACGCCGTGGGCGGAGCCGGGGCGCTGGCGGAGGATGACGAGGCCGGCGAGGCGCACGCGCTGGCCATGCGGCAGATTGGTGAGAGCGGCGCAGGGGAGGAAGCCCGCGCGCGTGAGCTGGGGGCGGAGGAAGGCGAGCGGATGGGCGCGGAGTGAGAAGCCGAGCCGTTGGTAATCGGCCTGCACCTCGCGCGGTGGGGTGAAGGGGGCGAGCCTTTTGCTTTCCACGCCCTCTTTCTCCGTCTCTTGCGGGCCCGGCGCTGAGGCGGCGGCGAAGAGGGGAAGCTCTGCTGCATCGGCGGGGGCAGCGGCGGCCCAGAGGGCGTTGCGCCGGTCGGGGCCGAGCGGGGCGAGGGCATCGGCGGCGGCGAGGGCGGTGAGGGCCCGGGCGGAGAGGGGAACGCGACGGCGGAGCTCGGCGAGGCTCGCGAAGGGGCGAGCGCGGCGGGCGGCGATGAGGGCTTCGGCCTCGGTGCGGGGGAGGTCCTTGACGAAGCGGAGGCCGAGGCGGAGGGCGAGCCAGCGGCTGCCCGGTGCTTTCTCGAGCGTGCAGTCCCAATCGGAATGGAGGACGGAGACGGGGCGCACTTCTACGCCGTGGCGGCGTGCATCGCGCAGGATCTGGGCGGGGGCGTAGAAGCCGAGAGGCTGGGCGTTGAGCAGGGCGCAGGCGAAGACGTCGGGGTGGTGGCACTTGATCCAGGCCGAGGCGTAGGCGAGGAGGGCGAAGCTTGCGGCGTGGCTTTCCGGGAAGCCGTAGGAGCCGAAGCCCTCGATCTGGCGGAAGAGGCGTTCGGCGAAGACGCGGTCATAGCCGCGGCGGATCATTCCCTCGATCAGTTCGTTGCGGAAGCGGGCGATGGTGCCGGGATGGCGGAAGGTGGCCATGGCGCGGCGCAGGGCGTCGGCTTTCTCGGGGGAGAACCCTGCCGCCACCATGGCGAGCCGCATCGCCTGTTCCTGAAAGAGCGGCACGCCGAGGGTTTTCTCGAGGACGGCGCGGATTTCCGCGGAAGGGTAAGAGACAGGCTCGCGGCCCAGGCGGCGGCGGAGATAGGGATGGACCATTTCGCCCTGGATGGGACCGGGGCGCACGATCGCCACCTCGATGACGAGGTCATAGAAGCTCGTCGGGCGCAGGCGGGGCAGCATCGCCATTTGGGCGCGGCTTTCGATCTGGAAGACGCCCACCGTGTCGGCCTTCTGGATCATGGCATAGGTGGCGGGATCTTCGGGCGGGATGCGGGCGAGGTCGTAGCTGCCGCGGCCGTGGGCTTCGAGCAGGGCGAAGGCGCGGCGGAGGCAGGAGAGCATGCCGAGGGCGAGCAGATCGACCTTCATGAAGCGGAGGAGGTCGAGATCGTCCTTGTCCCAGAGGATGGTCTGGCGGCCGGCCATGCGGGCGGGGAGGATGGGGACGAGGGTGTCGAGGGGGTCGCGGCTGAGGACGAAGCCGCCCGGATGCTGGCTGAGGTGGCGGGGAAAGCCGATGATCTCGCCGGCCAGAGCGAGGGTGAGGCGAAGGCGCGGCGCCTCGGGGTCGAGGCCGCAGCGGCGCACCTCCTCGTCGGTGAGGGGGCGGCTCGACCAGGGTGAGGCGATGCGGGAGAGGGCATCGAGGGTGGCGGAGGAGAGGCCGAGCGCCTTGCCCACGTCGCGCAGGGCGCTGCGGGTGCGGTAGCGGATGAGGCTTGCGGTGAGGGCGGCGTGGCGGCGGCCGTAGCGGTCGAAGACCCACTGGATGATTTCCTCGCGCCGTTCGTGTTCGAAATCGACGTCGATATCGGGGGGCTCGTTGCGGGCGGCGGAGATGAAGCGCTCGAAGAGGAGGCCGGAGCGTACCGGATCGATGGCGGTGATGGCGAGGACGTAGCAGACGGCGGAATTGGCGGCTGAGCCGCGGCCCTGGCAGAGGATGCCGCGGCGGCGGGCCTCGCGCACGATGGCCCAGACGGTGAGGAAGTAGGGGGCGTAGCCGAGTTCGCCGATGAGGGTGAGTTCGTGGCGGAGCTGGGTGCGGACTGCCTCGGGAACCGCCCCGCCATAGCGCTCTGCCGCGCCTTCCCACACCAGGCGTTCGAGCCGCGCCTGCGGCGTCTCTTCCCCCTCGCTTTCTTCCGGATACTGGTAGCGGAGTTCGCCAAGGTCGAAGCGGAGCGCCTCGGCGAGGGCGGCGGCGTTGGCGAGGGCTTCTGGGTAATCGGCAAGCCGCTCGGCCCGTTCGGCGGGGGAGCGGAGATGATGATCGCCGGCGCGGGGGCGGGCGGGGCCGAGTTCGTCCACCCTCACGCCGAGGCGGATGGCGGTGAGCACGTCGAGCAGCGGGGCGCGGCTGGGGTGATGGGCGCGGACGTCGCCGGTGGCG
>KN174113.1:0-2110 GCA_000759655.1 Acidicaldus organivorans
CCTCCGCCCCGCCGCTCGCCCCCGCCTCCTCCGGCACCGCCTCGTCCTGGCGCAGGATGTAGCGCCGCCCCGCCTCGGGCCGGGCGCGATGGGCGAGGTCGCGGGCGTGCTCGTTCACCCGGCGGCGATAGCGGCGCAACCGCTTGGCGATGTGCTCGGCGGCGTCGTCGAAGGCGGCATGGGCGGTGGCCGCCTCGCCCTCGCCGCGCAGGAGCAGACCCCGTCCGGCATGCATGTTGATGTCGCAGGTGAAGAAACATCGGGCCTTGGCAAAGGTGACGTGCGTCTCGATGGCGTGGTCGAAATACTTGGCCGCGATCCGGTTGAGATGCTCCGTCACATAGGTCCGCAAGGCATCGGAGAGCTCAACCTGCTTGCCGGATACCGTGATCTGCATGGTTCCTACCCTTCTCGATGACGGGACGGGGTTGATCCCCCGCCCGAGGATGGGTTCATACCCTTAACGTGGCCTTTTCCCGCTTCCGTTGCAACGACCCCGGGATGCCCCAGGACTCCCGGTATTTGGCCACCGTGCGGCGGGCGATGGTGATCCCCTCGCGGCGGAGCAGGGCGGCGAGTTCGTCGTCCGAAAGCACCCGGTCGGGCGGCTCGGCCTCGATCAGGGCACGGATGCGATGGCGCACCGCCTCCGCCGAATGGGTCTCGCCATTGCCGCCGCCGAGCGCGGTGGTGAAGAAGAATTTGAGCTCGAAAGTGCCGCGCGGCGTGGCCATGAACTTGTTGGTGGTGACCCGGCTCACCGTGCTCTCGTGAAGCTCGAGCGGACCGGCGATGTCCTTCAGGGTGAGGGGGCGGAGATGGGAGATGCCGTGGCGGAGAAACCCCTCCTGGGCGGCGACGATCGCCTCGGCCACGCGGAGGATGGTCGAAGCCCGCTGCTCGAGCGCGCGCACCAGCCAGGAGGCGTTCTGGAAATGCTCGGCGAGGAAGGCGCGCCCCTCGCGCCCGCTCCGCGCCTGGGCGTGGCGGTAGAGGCCGCGATTGACCACGACCCGCGGCAGCGTCTCCGGATTGAGCTCGACGCGAAAGCCGCCCTCCCGCCGCGGCGTGACCAGGAGGTCGGGGATGACCGGGCTTGCCGGGCCGTCCTCGAACCCCGCGCCCGGCTTGGGATCGAGGGTGCGCAGTTCGGCGATCATGTCGGTGAGGTCCTCGCGGCTGACGCCGCAAATCTCGAGCAGACGGGCGATGTCGCGGCGGGCGAGGAGTTCGAGATGATCGAGCAGCGCCTCCATCGCCGGATCAAGCCGGTTGCGTTCGGCGAGCTGCACGGCGAGGCACTCGCGGAGCGAGGTGGCGAAGAGCCCCACCGGCTCGAAGCGCATCATCCGCTGGCGCACTTCCTCCACCTCGGCCTCGGCGACACCGAGCTGGCGCGCGATCTCGGCCACCGGCGTGGCAAGCCGCCCCGCCTCGTCGAGGGCGGCGATGAGATGGGCGCCGATCAGCCGCCGGGGGGAATCGGCGAAAGCGAGGCGGAGCTGCTGGGCGAGCTGCTCGCGCAGCGAAGGGCGGGAGGCGAGCCGGGCTTCGGCGCTCTCGCCCTCATCGCCTTCGGCCGCGCCGCGCCCCGACCCCGCCTCGCTCCAGCGGGCCGAATCGCCCCCTTCGGAGACCTCGTCGTAAAGATCGGCCTCGCTCACGTCGAGGGCGAGCGTCTCACCGCCGGGCGGGGCGTCGCTTTCGAGAAGACGGGTGAGATCGGCCTCGCCTTCGCCCGAGCCCGAGGGGGGCGCGTCGGGCAGCTCCTCGGGGGGCGCGTCCACCCCGCCGAGGGCGATGTCGGGATCGGCGTCCTCGGCCCGCTCGAGCAGCGGATTGCGTTCGAGCTCTTCCGCGACCAGGGCGCTCGCCTCGAGATTGGAGCACTGCAGCAGCTTGATCGCCTGCCGCAGCTGCGGCGTCATCGCGAGCGACTGGGTGGGTCGGAGGTCGAGACGCGGGACGATCGCCATGCGCGGAGTGTAGAGGCCGGACCTTTCTAAAGACTGAACCTTTCGCCGAGATAGACGCGCCGCACCCCTTCATGGGCGACGACGTCACGCGGCTCGCCCTCCATCAGCACCTGCCCGTCATGCATGATATAGGC
>KN174113.1:2127-2871 GCA_000759655.1 Acidicaldus organivorans
TCGGAGGTCGAGACGCGGGACGATCGCCATGCGCGGAGTNGCGGTCGATGATCTCGAGCGTCTCGCGCACGTTGTGGTCGGTGATCAGCACGCCGATGCCGCGGTCCTTGAGATGGGAGACGAGGTCGCGGATCTCGCCCACCGCGATCGGGTCGATGCCGGCGAGCGGCTCGTCGAGCAGGATGTAGCTCGGCTGGGTGGCGAGCGCGCGGGCGATTTCGAGGCGGCGGCGCTCCCCGCCCGAAAGGGCGAGCGAGGGGGTGCGGCGGAGATGGGCGATGCCGAATTCGGCGAGCAGGGCGTCGAGCATCTGCTCGCGCTTCTCGCGCGAGGGCTCGACCACCTCGAGGGCGGCCATGATGTTCTGCTCGACATTGAGGCCGCGGAAGATGCTCGCCTCCTGCGGCAGGTAGCCGATGCCGAGCCGGGCGCGGCGATACATGGGGAGCGAGGTGATGTCGGCCCCGTCGAGGCGGATGGTGCCTGTGTCGGGCTGCACGAGGCCCACGATCATATAGAAGGTGGTGGTCTTGCCCGCGCCGTTGGGGCCGAGCAGGCCGACCGCCTCGCCGCGATGGACGGAGATGGAGACGTTGCGCACCACCGGGCGTTTTTTGTAGGTCTTGCCGAGCCCGCTCGCGCTCAGCCCCACCTGGCCCTGGATCACCTTGAGATCGGTCATGGCGTCGTTCCTGCCCCGGGCTGCGGCGGGGATGGGGCCTGGCTCTCAGCCTGGGTTGGGGG
>KN174114.1:0-134 GCA_000759655.1 Acidicaldus organivorans
CCAGCTTGACCAGAACGCCGCCCGGCCCCGGCCGGGCCAGCGCTCCGCAGCGGGCGAGCATCGCATCCGTCCCCTCGATCGCCTCGACGGCGAGCACGATGCCCTGCTGCACCACCGCCGCCTGGCCGACATCG
>KN174114.1:181-1241 GCA_000759655.1 Acidicaldus organivorans
CAGCCCGTCATCCCCGGCGAAGGCGGCGCGACCGATGCGGGCAAGAAGCCGCGCGCCTTCGGCATCGGGCCGCAGATCGAAAAAGGACGGCCGCCGCACCGGACCGACCAGGACGAGCTCGCGGCAGCGATGGGCGCGCAGCGCGGCGAGGATCTTGCCCACCGCGCCCAGCCGCAGGATGACATGGGGATAGGGCGCAATCAGCGCGGGATCGACAAAGCCCTCAAACCCCACGACGAACACCTCGCGCCCCGCCGCGCGCGCCGCCGCCGCCACCCGCGCCGGGATCGGCCCGCCTCCCGCCAGGATGCCGAGCACCCCGCGCTCCGCCGCTTCCGACGGCGTGGGGCCCGTTTCAGGGGAGAGCGCGCCCGTCATGCCCCACCCCCCGCTCAGGGCTCCTCGCCCTCCTCGATAAGCGCGGTGCGGATCAAACCGCGCCGGCTCGGCGCCTCGATGAAGGTGAGGATCTCGCGCACCAGCGGGTCGTCGCCATAGGTCTCACGCACCTCGCGCAGCCGCTCGGAAAACACCCCCTCGCTGCGGAAGAGCAGGCGGAAGGCCGCGCGCAGCCGGTGGATGGCGGCGCGATCGACCCCGCTGCGCTTGAGCTTGACCAGATTGAGACCGGCAAGCCGCGCCCGGTTGCCGAGCACGCTGCCAAAGGGGATGACGTCGCCCTCCACCCCCGACATGCCGCCCACCATCGCGCCGCGTCCGATACGCACGAACTGATGCAGCGCCGCCGCGCCGCCGATCACTGCGCCATCGCCGATCTCGACATGCCCGCCCATCACCACGTTGTTGGCGATGATCACCCCGTTGCCGATGGCGCAATCATGGGCGACATGCACCACCGCCATCAACAGACAGTCATCGCCGACCCGCGTCACCCCGCTTCCCGTCACCGTGCCGCGATGGATGGTGCAGTGCTCGCGGATTTGGGTGCGGGCGCCGATGATGGTCTCGGTGGGCTCGCCGCGATATTTGAGATCCTGCGGCGGGAGGCCAAGCGTGGCGAAAGGATAGACCACCGTTCCCGGGCCGATCCGGGTGCGGC
>KN174115.1:0-5023 GCA_000759655.1 Acidicaldus organivorans
CGGCCACCCCCTCCCCTTCTTCGCCCCTCCGGCCGCTGCCTTGCCAAGCGGAGCGCCCGCTCCTATCGCTTGGCCCATGACCTGGGTCGATCTTGCCATCCTTGGCGTCATCGCGGTCTCCGCCCTGCTCGCCTTCGGCCGCGGCCTGGTGCGCGAGATACTCGGGATCGGCGCCTGGGTCGGGGCGGCCTTCGTCGCCCTCCACTATTTCGAAGCCTTCCGGCCGCGGGTGCGGGCCTGGATCCCCGACATCGGCATCGCCGACCCGGTGGCGATCGGCCTCCTCTTCGTGGCGAGCCTCATCGTCCTCTCCCTCGTCGCCGGAGCAATCTCGGGCGTCATCCGCGGATCGATGCTGGGCCCGGTGGATCGCAGCCTCGGCCTCCTCTTCGGCATCCTCCGCGGCATCGTCCTCGTCATCTTCGCCTATGTCGTGGCGGGATTGCTCGCCCCCCCCGAACGCTGGCCGCCGGAGGTTCTCGACGCACGAAGCCTCCCTTATATAGACCGCGGTGCGCGATGGATGGTCGAGAAACTCCCCCCGCAGTTTCAGCCCAACCTCCCCGCTCTTCCCGAGCGGGCGGCGATCCATGCCGAGGACCTGATGCGCACCCTGCCCTCCGGCTACGCTCTTCCCTCATCCCCCTCCGCCCGGGAGTGATCCGCCCATGACGCTTCGCCTCGGCTCCCTCTCCGAGACCTGGCATGAGGAGTGCGGCGTCTTCGGCGTCTGGAACGTCACCGACGCCGCGGCGGTGACCGCGCTCGGCCTGCACGCCCTGCAGCACCGCGGCCAGGAAGCGACCGGCATCGTGAGCTTCGATGGCCAGCGCTTCCACTCCCATCGTGGCCTCGGCCTGGTCGGCGACAATTTCGGCAACGCCAAGGTCATCGCCTCGCTCCCCGGCGAATGCGCCATCGGCCACAACCGCTACGCCACCACCGGCGATACCGTGCTGCGCAACGTCCAGCCGCTCTACGCCGATTTCGAGTTCGGGGGGCTCGCGGTGGGCCACAACGGCAACCTCACCAACGCGCACGGCCTGCGCCGGGCCTTGGTCAAGCGGGGCTGCCTGTTCCAGTCCACCACCGACTCGGAGGTTTTCGTCCACCTGATTGCGATCAGCCTCTATTCCACGGTGGTCGATCGCCTGATCGACGCGCTGAAGCAGGTGGTGGGCGCCTATAGCCTGGTCGCGCTGACCAACGAGGCGCTGATGGGCGCGCGCGATCCGCTCGGGGTGCGCCCCCTCATCTTGGGCCGCCTCGGCCAGGGCTGGGTGCTGGCCAGCGAGACCTGCGCCCTCGACATCGTGGGCGCCGAGTTCGTGCGCGACGTCGAGCCGGGCGAGGTGATCGTCATCGACCGCACCGGGGTGCACAGCATCAAGCCTTTTGGCCCGACCCGCCCCCGTTTCTGCGTCTTCGAGTATATCTATTTCGCCCGTCCCGATTCGCGCCTCGAAGGGGTGCCGGTCTATGAGGCGCGCAAGAATATCGGCCGCGAGCTCGCCCGCGAGAGCCCGGCGGCGGCGGACGTGGTGGTCCCGGTCCCCGACTCGGGGGTGCCGGCGGCGATGGGCTTCGCCGCCGAAAGCGGCATCCCCTTCGAGCTCGGCATCATCCGCAATCACTATATCGGCCGCACCTTCATCGAGCCCACCGACCAGATCCGCCATCTCGGGGTGCGCCTCAAACATTCCGCCAACCGCGCGGTGATCGCGGGCAAGCGGGTGGTGCTGGTCGATGACTCGATCGTGCGCGGCACGACGAGCCGCAAGATCGTCGAGATGGTGCGGGCGGCGGGGGCGCGCGAGGTGCATATGCGGATCTCCTCGCCGCCCACCACCCATCCCTGTTTCTACGGGATCGACACGCCCGAGCAGAGCCAGCTCCTCGCTGCCCGCCACAGCGTGGAGGAGATGGCGCGGCTGATCGGCGCCGACACGCTCGCCTTCATCTCGATCGAGGGGCTTTACCGGGCGCTCGGCCTTGAAGGGCGCGATCCCGCCCAGCCGCATTACTGTGACGCCTGCTTCGGCGGCGACTATCCGATCCCGCTCGCCGATCAGATCGACAACGAAACCCGCCAGCTCAGCCTGCTCGCGGAGACGCCGTGACCCCGTTCGACAAACCCGTCGCCCTCGTCACCGGGGCAAGCCGGGGCTTAGGCCGGGCGGTGGCGATCGCGCTCGCCGCACGCGGCCTCCATCCATTGCTGATCGCCCGCTCGCAATCGGGGCTCGAGGCCACCGATGACGCGATCCGTGCCGCAGGCGGGGCGGCGACCCTGCTCCCGCTCGATCTCACCCAAGGCGAGGCGGTCGATCAGATCGGGCCAAGCCTCTATCAGCGTTTCGGCAGGCTCGATCTCCTCGTCCATTGCGCCGGAACGCTCGGCCGCCTCACCCCCCTCTCCCATCTCCCCGATGCCGAGTGGCGCGCCGTGGTGGGGGTCAATCTCGAAGCCGCGTGGCGGCTGATCCGCACCACCGAGCCCCTCCTCCGCCGCACCCCCCATCCGGCGGCGGTGTTCGTCACCGACGGCATGGTGGCCCGTCCCCGCGCCTATTGGGCGGCCTATGGCGCGAGCAAGGCCGCCCTCGTCCATCTCGCCGAAGCGTGGCGGGCAGAGGGGAGCGTGCCGCGCCTGGAACTCGTCCTGTTCGACCCCGGCCCGATGGCAACCGCGCTGCGCAAGGCGGCGATGCCGGGAGAAGACCCCGCGCTGCTGCCTCGGCCCGAGGCGGCGGCGGAACGGCTCATGCAAGAACTCGCCCCCTGGCTCGAGGCAGCGCTCAGTCGAGGGAGCGGCTGATCAGCCGGGCAAGCTCGCCCGAGCGTTCCTCCTCATCGAGAAACCGGTCGAGCGCCTCCTTGAGAGGCGGATCGGAAACAAGGAAGAAGGCCTTTTCGCTCCGGGTGAAGGGATGGGACGCGAAGGGGGCGCAGAGGCCGGCCACGCGATGGGCCTGATAGCGGGCCTCGATCGCATCCGTGATCATGAGATCACCCTTACCCGCGGCCAGCGCCTGGAAAATGCTGCGATTGTCCGGCCAGAGCACGAGCCTGGCGTGCGGGAGGAAACGGCGATCGAAGGCTTCATTGGTCCCGCCCGGGTTGACGAGGACCCGCAGCTCTGGCCGGTCGATATCGGTGAGCGTGGCGAAATGCTGCGCTGTGGCGCAGGGCGCGATCACCGTCTTGCCATCCGTAAGATAAGGCCTTGAAAAGAGGCCGATCTTTTCCCGCTCGGGGGTGATGCTCACCCCGCCCCCGGCGATCTCGAACCGCCCGGCGCGCAGATCGGCGGCAAGCCCTGCCCAGGAGGTCTTGACGAAGACCGCGTGCAGATGATGGCGGGCAGCGAAACGGGAGAGCAGCGCCACATCGAGCCCCTGCCATCCTTTGCCGGAAGCGGGAGCGAGCGCGAACGGTGCGTAATCGCCGGGAAAGCCCAGGCGGATGACCCCCGATGCCTCGATCCGGGCCCAGACCGACCCCTCTGGGGCGGCTTGCGCCGCGGCGCGGGCGGCGGAGAAGAGAAAGAAGAGAAGAAGGGCGGCGAGAGCGGTGAGTAGGGCGCCTCGGTGCTGAGGTGTCCGACGCGCGGGAGAAGGCGGGGCGCTCAAAACGGAATGTCGTCGTCGAGTTCGGCCGCGGGCTGGTCCCACACCTCCTTGCCGCCCGGGCCGGACCGGGCGGTCTCCGCCCCCGGCGCGCGATGCGCTGCAGCGCTCACAGCACCTCCTTCGCCTCCCCGTGAATCGAGGAGGGTGAGTTCGCCCCGGAAGCGGCTGAGGACGATTTCGGTGGTGTATTTCTCCTGCCCGCTCTGGTCGGTCCAGCGCCGGGTCTGCAGCGAGCCCTCGACATAGACCTTGCTCCCCTTGCGCAGGTAGCGTTCGGCGATTTCGGCGAGGCGTTCGTTAAAGATTACCACCCGGTGCCACTCGGTGCGCTCCTTGCGCTCGCCCGAGGCGCGGTCGTTCCAGCTCTCGCTGGTGGCGAGGGTGAAGTTGACCCCCTTGGTGCCGTCCTGCGTGGTCCGCACCTCGGGATCGCGGCCGAGATTTCCGATCAGGATCACCTTGTTCACGCTGCCCGCCATGAGCCACTCCACTGTCCCGTCCACGTTCCCGTCCGCACGAAAGCAGGCGGCGGCGCCCCCTGCGCCGCCGCCATACTACGCCCGGGTGAGCCGTTTTCCAAGAAGCTCAGCCGAGCTGTTCCCCGTGGAGGACGATGTCGAGCCCCTCGATCTCTTCTTCCGGTTTCACCCGGAGCCCGATGACGAGATCGACGATCTTGAGCAGGATGAAGGAGACCACCCCGCTCCAGACCAGGGTCGCGGCGACCGCCTCGGCCTGGATCACCACCTGGTGCCAGCTGCCCACGATCCCCTGGGGCGAGCTCGGCGTGGCCGAAAGCGGGCCATAGGCGAAGACGCCGGTGAGCAGGGCGCCGACGATGCCGCCCACGCCGTGCACCCCGAAGGCATCGAGGCTGTCGTCATAGCCGAGCTTGTGCTTGAGCGAGGTCGCCGACCAGAAGCAGACCAGGCCGGCGACGATGCCGATGGCGAGCCCCCCGCCTGGCAGCACGAAGCCCGAGGCCGGGGTGATGGCGACGAGCCCGGCCACCGCCCCGGAGATGGCGCCGAGCACCGAGGGCTTGCCCTTGACCAGCCATTCGGCGAAGGCCCAGGCGAGCGCCGCGGCGGCGGTCGCGATCTGGGTCACCGCCATTGCCATGCCGGCGCGGCCATTGGCTCCCACCGCCGAGCCGGCGTTGAAGCCGAACCAGCCCACCCAGAGGAGCGAGGCGCCGATCACCGCGTAGGAGAGATTGTAGGGCATCATGTTGTCGCGCCCGTAGCCGGTGCGCTTGCCCATCACCAGCGCCGCCATCAGCCCGGCGATCCCGGCATTGATGTGCACCGCGGTGCCGCCCGCGAAGTCGGCGGCGCCGAGCGTGCCGAGCCAGCCGGTCGCGCTCCACACCCAGTGCGCGATCGGGCTAT
>KN174115.1:5273-7205 GCA_000759655.1 Acidicaldus organivorans
TGATGAGCGCGGGCGTGATGATGGCGAACGTCATCTGGAACATCATGTACACCGTCTCCGGGATGGTGAACGGTGTCGCGCCATCCGTCCCGGCGCCGAGCACGAAGCCCACGTCATTGCCCTGGTTGATGTGATCGGCGATGCCGTGCAGCATGAAGCGGGAGAGATCGCCGATATAGGGCGTGCCGTTGGTGAAGGCGAGGCTGTAGCCCACCACCATCCAGGTGATGGTGACCAGGCAGCAGATGATGAAGGACTGCATCATCGTCGCCAGGACGTTTTTCTTGCGCACCATTCCGGCATAGAACAGGGCAAGCCCCGGAATGGTCATCATCAGCACGAGCGCCGTGCTGGTGAGCATCCAGGCCGTATCGCCGGTATCGATCTTGGGCGGCGCGTTGTCGGCCCAGGCCGGGGCGGCGAGAAGGAGCGGGGTGAGCCCGCCGAGCGCCCCTCCGCGGAAGAGCATGCGTTTGGTGAACGTTTCTACTTTGTCCATTTGGGTGTCCTTGTTGCTTGGATCGAGATGTCGTCTGGGTTGGGCTTGGTCTGGGTCGGGCTTGGAGAGTTCAGGCGATGGGTCGAGGATCGAAGAGGCGCGGCCGCGCGCGATCAGAGCGCATTGGCGCCCTCCTCGCCGGTCCGGATGCGGACGGCGCGGCCGACATCGAGGACGAAGATCTTGCCGTCGCCGATCTTGTCGGTGCGGGCGGCGCGGGTGATCGCCTCGACCACGCTATCGGCGAGGTCATCGGGCACCACCACCTCGATCTTCACTTTGGGGAGGAAATTGACCTCATACTCGGCGCCGCGGTAGATCTCGGTCTGGCCCTTCTGCCGTCCGAATCCTTTGACCTCGGAGACGGTGAGGCCCGAGACGCCGAGCGGGACCAGTGCTTCGCGCACCTCCTCCAGCTTGAAAGGTTTGATGATCGCAATGACGAGTTTCATGGCCGCCCCTTTCCTTCCACCGGCACCGGAAAGTCGGGCGGCCCTTCCGCTCCGCCATTCCGGTTCCGGGTCCGGGTCGCGAACCCGTGACCGCAACTCTTGATACAAGACCCGTGCCAAGTCCGGTCCGAGGCGCTGGAAGAGGCGTTGGGGGGTGGGTTTCGTTGCGGCGCAGCAGGAGGCAGCGGAAGGAGGAGCGGCGGAAGGAGAGACGGGATGGTCGGCGAAGCGACCGGTGAACTGATGATGGAATGGGCAATCTGCCCGAAAAGTGAGCAGACCCGGAAAGTGAGCAGAAATGAGCGCAGCTTCCATCCATGAAGTCGATGAAGTCGATGTGGTTGTCGTGGGCGCCGGGCCGGTCGGAGGGACGCTCGCCTGCCGCCTCGCTCATGCCGGGCTTCGCGTGGCGCTCATCGACCGCGCGCCCCTGCCGCCGATGGAGCATCCCGATTTCGACGGCCGCGCCTATGCCATCGCCCACGGCGCCCGCCCCCTCCTCGAAGGCGCGGGGGTTTGGGAGCGGCTGGGTGGCGCCTACGGGCCCATCCGCGAGATCCATGTGAGCGACGGCAAACCCGGCCGCCGCCCCTCCCCGCTTTTCCTCCATTTCGACGTGCGCGAGCTCGGCGAGGTTCCGGCCCCCGAGGGCGAGGAGCCCGCTTTCGGCTGGATGATCGAGGCACGCGAGCTTCGCCGCGCCCTCAATCTGGCCATCACCGAAGCCCCCGGGCTTGCCCTGTTCGCGCCGATGACCGCCGAGGTGAAGCGTGCCGCAGAGGGGGTGGAGGTCAGGCTCGCCGATGGCCGGACCCTCCGCGCCGCTCTCGTCATCGCCGCCGAGGGGCGCGAGAGCCCGTTGCGACGCGCCGCCGGGATCCCCGTCACCCGCTTCGCCTACCGCCAGAGCGCGCTTGTCACCACCATTGCCCATGAGCGCCCCCATCAGGGGCTCGCCCTCGAGCATTTCCTGCCGGCCGG
>KN174116.1:0-9251 GCA_000759655.1 Acidicaldus organivorans
GGCGAGCGGGAGAGAGGCGCGGGGCGGGGAAGAGGCGGAAAACGGGGCGGTCCCTCTCCTTTTCGCCGTGGCAGGGGCTAAATAGGCTAAAGAGACGGAAGAGCGATCATGGACGCCGAACTCCCTTCGCTTCCCAACCCAGGTGTGGCGCCGCGCGCCGAGGCCACGCCACCCGCCGCGCCGGAGCGCTTCCTCAACCGCGAGCTCTCCTGGCTCGACTTCAACATGCGGGTGGTGGAGGAGGCGGAAAACCGCGAGCATCCGCTGCTCGAACGGGTGCGGTTCCTCTCCATCAGCGCCTCCAACCTCGACGAATTCTTTTCGGTGCGCGTCGCGGGACTGGTCGGTCAGGCCCGCGCCGGGCTCACCACCCTCTCGCATGATGGCCGCACCCCGGCCCAGCAGCTCACCGCGGTGCGGGCCCGCGCCGAGGAGCTCATGGGGCATCAGCTCCGTGTCTGGCGCAGCCTGCAGGCCGAGCTCGAAGCGGCGGGGATCGCCGTGCTCGCCGGCGCGGAGCGGCTCCAGCGGGAGCTTTCCCTCGAGGACCGGGTGTGGCTCGAGCAGTATTTCATGGAGCGGATCTTCCCGGTCCTCTCTCCGCTCGCCATCGATCCCGCCCATCCCTTTCCCTTCATCCCCAATATGGGTCTCGTCATCGTGCTGCGGCTGCGGCGGGAGAGCGACGGCTACCTGATGCGGGCGCTGATCCCGCTGCCCGCGGCGATCGAGCGCTTCATCCGGCTGCCCCGGCGCGAGCCGATCCGTTTCGTCATGCTCGATGATCTGGTCCTCCTCTTCTTCGACCGGCTCTTTCCCGGCCATGAGGTGGACGGGCTCGGCTTCTTCCGGGTGATCCGCGACACCGACGTCGAGTTCGAAGAGGAGGCGGAGGACCTGGTGCGCTCCTATGAGAGCGCGCTCAAGCGGCGCCGGCGTGGCATCGCCATCCATCTCGCCATCAATGCCGGGATGCCGGAGGATCTCCGCACTTTGGTCTCCGATGAGCTCGACGTGGTAGCGGAAGCGATCGTCGTCCAGGACGGGCCCTTGGGGCTCGCCGATCTGCGCGGCCTCATCGTCGAGGACCGGCCCGAGCTTCTCTTCCCCCCCTTCGCGCCGCGCTTTCCCGAACGCATCCGCGATTTCGGCGGGGATTGTTTCGCCGCCATCCGCGCCAAGGACATCATCGTTCATCACCCGTTCGAGAGTTTCGACGTCGTCGTCCAGTTCCTCCGCCAGGCGGCGCAGGACCCCAACGTGGTGGCGATCAAGCAGACGCTCTATCGCACCAGCCGCGACAGCCCGATCGTCAAGGCGCTGATCGAGGCCGCCGAGTCAGGCAAATCGGTCACCGCCCTCGTCGAGCTCCGCGCCCGTTTCGACGAGGAGGCCAATATCCGGCTCGCCCGCACCCTGGAGGCGGCCGGGGTGCAGGTCGTCTACGGCTTCGTCGCCTTCAAGACGCACGCCAAGCTCTCCCTCGTGGTTCGCCGCGAGGGCGGGGTGATGCGCTCTTACGCCCCATTTCGGGACGGGCAATTACCACCCGATCACGGCGCGCATCTACACCGATCTCTCCTTCTTCACCTGCGATCCGCTGCTCACCCGCGATGCGGCCCGCCTCTTCAACTACATGACCGGCTATGCGCGGCCCGCCCAGATGGAGGCGCTCGCCTTCAGCCCGCTCATGCTCCGCCCGATGCTGATCGAACTCATCGACCGCGAGATCGCCTTCGCCCGCGCCGGCCGCCCGGCGGCGATCTGGCTCAAGATGAACGCGCTCACCGACAAGGTATTGATCGAGAAACTCTACGAAGCCTCGCAGGCGGGGGTGAAGATCAGGGGGGTGATCCGCGGCATTTGCTGCCTCCGTCCCGGCGTGCCGGGTCTTTCCGAGAACATCCGCATCAAGTCGATCGTTGGGCGCTTCCTCGAGCACAGCCGCATCGTCGTCTTCGGCAATGGCCATGCCCTGCCGAGCCGCCAGGCGCGGGTCTTCATCAGCAGCGCCGACTGGATGGAGCGCAACATGGACTGGCGGGTCGAGACCTTGGTGCCGATCTTCAACCCGACCGTGCACGCCCAAGTGCTCGATCAAATCATGGTGATCAATTTGAAGGACACCAAGCAGTCCTGGGAGCTCCAACCCGACGGCGCCTGGCGGCGCGTGCCGCCTGGGCGCAAGCCGGTCTCGGCGCATGAGTATTTCATCACCAATCCATCGCTTTCCGGCCGCGGCTCGGCCCTGCACGGGGCGCGGGAAGCGGCGCTGCGCCGGCCGCGGGTGCTGCTCACGTGATCCCGCCCCACATGGACGCACACCTCTCCGGCGGGCCGCGGCTCGCCGTGGTCGATCTCGGCTCGAACTCGGTCCGTCTCGTCGTCTTCGAGGGACTGCGGCGCAATCCGCTGGTCATCTTCAATGAAAAGGCGGTGCTGCGGCTCGGCGAGGGGCTGGAGGCGAGCGGCCTCCTCAACCCCGCCGGGGCGCGCGATGCCCTCGTCATCCTCCGCCGCTACGGGGCGATCGCGCGGGCGATGCGCGCCGAGCCCTTCGAGATCCTCGCCACCGCCGCGGTGCGCGAGGCGCGCAACGGGGGCGAATTCCGCGAGGAGGTCGCCCGCCTCCTCCCCGGCGTGCCGCTCCGCGTCCTGAGCGGCGAAGAGGAGGCGGCGCTTTCGGCGGAAGGGGTCCTCGCCGGCATCCCCCATGCCGATGGGGTGCTCGCCGATATCGGGGGTGGCTCGCTCGAACTCGTCACGCTCCGGCAAGGCAGTCCCCTCGGCGCCGACAGTCTCGGCCTCGGCGTCATCCGGCTCGCCGAAAAGGCGGGGCATGACCGCGACCGGGCGCGGCTCCTGGTGGGCGAGGCGCTCGCCCGGCTCCCCCATCTCCCCGAAAACGCAGGACGCGATCTCTTCCTGGTGGGCGGCACTTTTCGGGCGCTCGCCCGCATCCACATGGGTCTCATCCGCTACCCGCTCGCGATCGTGCACCATTACGCGATCGGGGCGGCCGAGGCGCGCGATTTCGCGGTCAAGATCAGCGAAATGACGCCGAAGGCGCTCGAACGGCTCCCCAATCTGCCGCGCCGCCGGGCCGCCGATCTCCCTTATGCGGCGATCGTGCTGCGCCGGCTTCTGCGGGCAAGCGGGGTGGCGCGCGTCGTCTTCTCTGCCAATGGCCTGCGCGAGGGCTGGTATCTCCGCCACGTGCCGGGCGAGATCCGCGCCGAGGAGCCGCTGCTCGCCGCAGCGCATGAGCTCGGCGCGGCGTTCGGGCGCGATGCCCGGCTGCCGCCCGCGCTCGCCCGCTGGACCGAGCCGCTCTTTGCCGATGACACGCCGCCCGAGCGGCTATTGCGCGAGGCGGCCTGCTGGGTCTCCGACATCGGGAGCCGCGATCACCCCGAATACCGCGCCGAGAACGCCTTTCTCCGCCTGCTCAGGCTTCCCGGGGTGAGCGTCGATCACTATACCCGCGCCTTTCTCGCCCTCACCGTCGCACTCCGCTACGAGGCCGACCTCCGCGCCCCCTTCCTCGCCCCCGCCCATGCCCTCCTGCCGCCGCAGGCGGTCAGGCGGGCGGAACAGTTGGGGCTCGCGCTTCGTCTCGCTTACACGTTTTCCGCTGGCACGCCGGAGCTCCTTGCCGCAACCGCCATCGCGCTCGAGCCTCCCCGTCTGGTGCTGCGCATCGATCAGGCGGGCGGGGCTTTCGCCGGCGAAGCGGTGCTCCGTCAGCTGGCGCGGCTTGCTGAAAGCCGGGGCCTTGCGCCCCATGTCATCGAGGATGGTCTCGAAGCAGGGAGGCGGGGATGAAGGTTTGCGTCTTTGGAGCAGGAGCGATCGGGGGGCATCTCGCGGTGCGGCTGGCCCAGGCGGGAGAGGAGGTTTCGGTCATCGCCCGCGGCGCCAATCTCGAGGCGATCCGGAGCCGGGGCCTCACCATCGAGGCCGCTGACGGCACCTTCACCGAAAAACCCCGCGCCGAGCAGGACCCCGCCCGTCTCGGGGTGCAGGATCTGGTCTTCGTCACCGTCAAGGCCCCGGCCCTGCCCCAGGTCGCGGCGGCGATCGGCCCGCTGCTCGGCCCCGCGACCGAGGTCGTCTTCGTCATGAATGGCATCCCGTGGTGGTTTTTCTGCGGGATCGGCGGGGAAGACGAGGGGCTCCCCTTGCCCGCGCTCGATCCGGAGGGGGCGCTCGCCCGCGCCCCCGGGGCGGGGCGCAGCGTGGGCGGGGTGGTCTATTCGGCCTGCACGGTGATCGAGCCCGGCCGGGTGCATGTGGAAAACCGCAGAAGCCGCCTCATCCTCGGCAAGCCCGACCGAAGCATGCCGGAGTGGCTCACCGCCCTTGCCACCCGTCTCACCTCGCCCGGAATGCTCACCGAAGCGAGCCCCCGCATCCGCGACTGGGTGTGGTCGAAATGGCTGCTCAACCTCACCTCTGGACCCTTCGCCCTCCTCACCGGGCGCGCCCCGCGCGAGATGTACCGGGAAGCGGCGCTTGCCGCCGCCGCCCGCACCCTGATCCATGAGGGCCAGGCGATCGCCGCGGCCTATGGCTCGCAGGTCGAGACGGATGCCGAGGCGCAGGTGCGCCAATACTTGAACATGGCGCACAAACCGAGCATCCTCCAGGACTTCGAGCAGGGCAAGCCGCTCGAGCGCGAGGCCCTGTTCGAGGTGCCGCTCTGGCTTGCCGAACGCAAGGGCGTGCCCGCGCCGCTTTTTGCGTTGCTCACCGCCCTCGTCCGGCTGCGCACCGGCGGGGTGTGACCCTCGGGGACAGGGGAAGGGGATGGGGATGAGGTCTTGGATCGCTGCAGGACTGCTCGCGCTCGCCCTCGTGCTGGGGGCGTTCGGCGCTTCGGCCGATGCGCCGGCGCCCCAGGTGGGGGTGGTGCGGGTGGCCAAGAAGCCGGTGCGGGAGACGAGCGAGTTCGTCGGCCGCATCGAGGCGACCGACCGGGTCAACCTGGTGGCGCGCGTCACCGCCTTTCTCGAGGAGATCGACTTCAAGGAAGGGGCGGAGGTGCACAAGGGCGATCTGCTCTACCGGCTCGAGCAGCCCCCCTTCGAGGCCGACGTCGCGGCCAAGGCGGCCCAGGTCGCCCAGTATCAGGCCCAATTGCAGAACGCGGCGATCACCCGCAAACGGGCCGAGCTCCTCCTCCACACCCCGGCCGGGCAGCAATCGACCCTCGATGATGCGCGGGCCAATGAGCTTGCGCTCCAGGCCGAGCTGATGCAGGCCGAGGCCAATCTCCGCATCTCCAAGATCAATCTCGGCTATACCGAGATCCGCGCCCCGATCGATGGCAAGATCGGGCGGACCAACGTCACGGTGGGCAACGTGGTGAGCCCCTCCTCGGGCACGCTTGCCACCATCGTGAGCCAGGATCCGATGTATGTGCTTTTCCCGGTGGCGTTGCGCGAGGTGGTCGATCTTCGCAAGCGCTACGCCGATCAGGGCGGGCTCGAGGCGGTGATTTTGCGCCTGCGCCTGCCCGACGGGCGGATCTATGGCGAGACTGGCCATCTCGATTTCGTGGACAACACCGTCTCCCAGAACACCGACACCCTCCTCCTGCGCGGGGTGATCCCCAATCCGCCGCTCGAGGCGGGCAAGGGGGCGGCAAAAGGGGATCAGATGGGGGCCCGCGAGCTCACCGATGGCGAGTTCGTCACCGTCATCCTCGAGGGCGTGCAGCCGATCGAGGCGCTTACCATCCCGCGCGCCGCGGTGCTCACCGACATGGCGGGCGATTACGTCTATGTGGTGGGGGCGGGCAATCGCATCGAGCAGCGGCGCATCGTGCTCGGCCAGACCTCGCCGGCCGAGGCGGTGGTGCTCAAGGGCTTGAGCGAGGGCGAGCTCGTCGTGCTCGAAGGATTGCAGAAAGTGCGGCCTGGCCTGGTGGTGATGCCGGGGCCGGCCACCCCGTCCCCCGCTCCCGACAAGGCCGCCGCGGCCGAGACGCTGAAGGCGGAGTAGGCGATGATCTCGGACGTTTTCATCGAGCGGCCGCGACTTGCCATCGTCATCGCCATCGTCACCACGCTTGCCGGCCTCCTCGCCCTTTTCCGCATCCCCGTCGCCCAGTTCCCCGACATCGTGCCGCCGCAGGTCACTGTGACCGCGACCTATCCGGGCGCTTCGGCTGACGTGGTCGAGGCCAACGTCGCCGAGCCATTGGAGGCGGCGGTGGTCGGCGTCGATCGCATGATCTACATGAAGTCGAACAGCGGCAATGACGGGAGCTACACGCTCAATGTGAGTTTCGAGCTCGGCACCAATCCGGACATCGACGTGGTCAACGTCAACAACCGGGTGCAGAGCGCGCTCTCCCAGCTTCCGCCCGAGGTGCAGCAGGAGGGCCTCGTCGTCCAGAAACGTTCGGCGGCGGTGCTGCAGTTCATCGTGCTTAACAGCGAGACCGGCGCCCAGGATCCGCTCTTCATCACCAACTACGCGATCATCAACGTGCTCGATGCGATCGCGCGCACGCCGGGGGTAGGGCAGGCGACACTGTTCGCCAAGATGAACTATTCGATGCGGATCTGGTTCGACATCGACCGCCTCGTCGCCCTCGGCCTCTCTCCCTCCGACGTCATCGCCGCGATCCAGGCGCAGAACACCCAGGCGCCGGTGGGGCGGATCGGGGCGCGCCCGATCGGGCCCGATCAGCAATTCCAGCTCAATATCCAGACCAAGGGCCTGCTCAAGACGCCGAAAGAGTTCGGCGACGTGGTGATCCGCGCCTATCCCGACGGCTCCTTGCTCCGCGTGCGTGACGTGGCGCGGGTCGAGCTCGGCGCGCAGAACCTCGACAGCGAAAGCCGCATCGATGGCCGCCCCGGCGTGCCGATCGGCATCTATCTCTCGCCCGGAGCGAACGCGGTCTCCACCGCGGCGGCGGTGCGCGCCACGCTGGCCCGGCTCGAACAGCGCTTCCCGCCCGGGCTCAAGGCGCAGGTGATGTATGACTCGACCACCTTCGTCTCCGATACCATCCACGAGGTGATCCGAACCCTGGTCGAGGCCTTCGTTCTCGTCGTCCTCGTCGTCTTCGTCTTCCTCGGCAATCTGCGCGCCACCATCATCCCAAGCGTGGCGGTGCCGGTAAGCCTGATCGGCGCCTTCGCCGCGCTGCTCGCGCTCGGCTATTCGGCCAATACCGTCTCGCTGCTCGCCATGGTGCTCGCGATCGGCATCGTGGTCGATGATGCGATCGTCGTCGTGGAGAACGTCGAGCGGGTGCTCGAGGAGCATCCCGAGCTTTCGCCGAAGGAGGCGACCAAGCTCGCCATGCGCCAGATCACCGCGCCGATCATCGCGATCACCCTGGTGCTCCTTTCCGTGTTCGTTCCGGTCGCGTTCATTCCTGGGCTTTCCGGCACGCTGTTCCGTCAATTCGCGGTGACGATCAGCGCGGCGATGCTGATCTCGGCGATCAACGCGCTCACCCTCTCCCCCGCGCTCTGCGCCCTTTTTCTCCGCCACGATCCCCATCGCAGGCGGGGGGTGATGCGCTATCTCCTGCGCGGGATCGATGCGGTGCGCGACGGCTATGCCGCCCTGGTGCGCCGTCTGTTGCGGGTCTCCCTCCTCTCCCTCGTCTTCGTCGGTCTCTTCGCCGTGCTCATCGGCGTGATCGCCCGCGACACGCCAACCGGGTTCCTGCCCGAGGAGGACCAGGGCGCCTTCTTCATCGCGGTGCAGCTCCCCGATGGCGCTTCAGTAGCGCGCACCGCGGCGGTGACCGGTGAGGTCGAGGCGATCCTCAAGAAGATGCCGGAGGTGGCCGACACCCTCTCCATCATTGGCTTCTCGCTGCTCGATTACGTCTCCGAGCCCAATGCGGCGTTCATGGTGGCGCGGCTCAAGCCCTTCGCCGAGCGCCGCCGCGCCGCCCAGTCGGCGCAGGCCCTGATCCGCGCCACGTTCGGCGCGGCGCAAGGGATCCGCTCGGCGGTGGTCTTTCCCTTCAACCTGCCCCCCATCATCGGGCTTTCCACCTCGGGCGGCTTCGAATACGAGCTCGAAGGGCTCGAGGGCCAGGAGCCGGCGGCGATGGGGAGCGTGATGCAGGGGCTGGTGGCGGCGGCCAACCGCGACCCGCGTCTCGCCCGCGTCTTCTCCACCTTCACCGCCTCCAACCCCTCGATCTATCTCGACATCGACCGTGACAAGGCCCAGGCGCTCGGCCTCAACATCAACGACGTCTTCACCACCCTCGATGCCACTTTGGGCGGGATCTATGTGAACAATTTCAGCCTCTACGGGCGGACCTGGCAGGTCAATCTCGAGGGCGAGGCCAAGGACCGGCGTGATTTTTCCGATCTCTGGAAAATCTATGTCCGCAACCGGCTCGGCCAGATGGTGCCGCTCCGCTCGATCGCGAGCTTGCGCATCGTCCAGGGGCCGCAGGTGATCATCCGCTACAACAACTACCGCGCCATCTCCATCCTCGGCGGGCCCGCCCCCGGCGTCTCCTCAGGCGATGCGCTCAAGGCGATGGAGGAGGTCTCCAACGCCACGCTCCCGCCGGGCTACAGTTTCGAATGGACCGGCACCGCCTATCAGGAACGGCTCGCCTCGGGCCGCACCCCACTCATCGTGGGGCTAGCCGTGCTGTTCGCCTATCTCTTCCTGGTCGGGCTCTATGAGAGTTTCACCATTCCCATCCCCGTTCTCCTTTCGGTGACGGTGGGCGGGGTGGGCTCGCTGCTCGCCATCAAGCTCGCCGGGCTCTCGCTCGATCTCTATGCCCAGATCGGCCTCGTCGTGCTGATCGCGCTCGCGGCCAAGAACGGCATCCTCATCGTCGAGTTCGCCAAGGAGCGGCGGGCAGAGGGGCTTTCCATCCGCGAGGCGGCGGCGATGGGGGCACGGATGCGCTTTCGCGCCGTGATGATGACCTCGGTCGCCTTCATCCTCGGCCTCGTCCCCCTCGTCTTCGCCGAAGGGGCGGCGATGCTGAGCCGGCGCGGGGTGGGCACCGCGGTGTTCGGCGGCATGATCGCGGCGAGCGCCATCGGCATTTTCCTCATCCCGATGCTCTATGCGACGTTCCAGGGCTGGCGCGAGGGGATCAAGCGCCTCCTTGGCTTCGGCCCGGTCGAGGAGGGGGCGGAGCTCAAGACCCCCGTTCCCGGGGAATAGACCCTCCCGATGAGGGGAGTCCCGGGCAGAGAGGGGCGGTGGCCCGCCTTCTGCCGCTCCGCCGGGGGGTCGGG
>KN174116.1:9349-9575 GCA_000759655.1 Acidicaldus organivorans
CCCATGCCGATCTCGCCGAGGAGGGGATCGGCAACCTCCCCTGCACCGTCCCACTCAAAAACCGCGACGGCACGCCGCGGTTCGACCCGCCGCGGCCGGCGCTCGCCGACGGCACGGTCCGTTACGTGGGCGAACCGGTCGCCTTCATCGTCGCCGAGAGCCTCAACGCCGCCCGTGACGGGGCGGAAGCGGTCGCGGTGGAATATGACGTGCTGCCCGCCGTCAC
>KN174117.1:0-1289 GCA_000759655.1 Acidicaldus organivorans
GGGGGCGATCTCGGTCCTCTCCGGCAGGGGAGGCGGGGTGGGCCCGGCGAAGAGGACGGCGAGCCCCTCGCTTTCGATGCGGCTTTCGATGACCTCTGGCAAGGGGCTGATCGCGGCCTGCAGGGCGCGGCGGTCGAGAGCGGGGTGGCGGAGCGCGTAGGCGCGCGGGGCGAGCGCGGCGGCAAGCCGGGCGGGAGCGCCCTGGAGGCGGAGCCGTCCCTCCTCGAGGATCATGACGTCATCGCAATGATCCGCCTCGTCGAGATAGGAGGTGGAGACGAGAATGGTGCTCCCTTCGGCGTGCATGGCGCGGATGATCGCCCAGAGCTCGCGCCGCGAGAGGGGATCGACGCCGACGGTGGGCTCATCGAGGAGGAGGAGGTCGGGGACGCGGAGCAGGGCGCAGGCGAGCCCCAGTTTCTGCTTCATCCCGCCTGAAAGCTTCCCGGCCAGTCTCCTGCCGAAGGGGGCGAGGCCGGTGCGTTCGAGGAGCTCGGCGCTGCGCGCGGCGCGGCGGGCGGGGGGAAGGCCGGTGAGATCGGCATAGAGCGCCATGTTCTCGGCCACCGTCAGGTCCTCATAGAGGCCGAAACGTTGCGGCATGTAGGCGATGCGGGAGAGGAGCCGCTCGCGGGCCAGGCCGAGGTCCTCGCCGAAGAGGAAGATGTGGCCGCGGTCGGGGAGGAGGAGCCCGGCGAGCAGGCGCATCAGCGTCGTCTTGCCCGCCCCGTCCGGCCCGAAGAGGCCCATGAGCCGCCCCTTTCCGACCTCGAAGGAGAGGCCGGCGAGGGCGGCGCGCGCCTTCCTTCCGCGGCCAAAGGATTTGGCGAGGTCCTCGACGCGGATGATCGCTTCCGTTTCGCTCATTTCGGGACCGGAGCGGAGGCGGCGCCCTTTACCCTCTCCTCCTTTGCCCCCTCCTTCGTTCCGCCGCAGGGATGCTCACCGCGGTTGGTGGGTGGATTGTCCTTGAGCGGGATACGCACCGTGACCGGCGCGCCGAGGCGGAGCTTTCCTTCCGGATTGCAGGCGAAGACGTGCATCCGATAGACGAGCTCGGTGCGGATCTCGGTGGTCTCCACCGTCTTCGGCGTGAACTCGGCGGTGGTGGCGATGAAGCCGATCCAGGCGGGGAAGGTCTCGCCGGGGAAGGCGTCGCTCTCGACCTCGGCCCGCATGCCGGGGCGGACGCGGCCGAGCAGGCGTTCGGGGAGATAGACGCGGGCATAGACCGGCTCGAGGAGGTCGAGGGTGAAGACCGGCGTCTGCGGGGTGACCATGTCGCCGGG
>KN174117.1:1374-2348 GCA_000759655.1 Acidicaldus organivorans
TCGAGCAACCGGTCCTCGATGAACCCATCGGCCGGGGCGCGGAGTTCGGCGTCGCGCAGCGCAGCTTCGGCGTAATCGCGCGCCGCCTCGGCCGAGGCGAGATTGGCGCGCGCCACCGCGATGTCTTCCCAGCGCGGGCCTTCGAGGGCGAGCGCCAGGGCCTGTTCGGCGGAGACGCGGTTGGCGGCGGCGACCTTGAGCGCCTGTTCGGCATTGTCGCGGTTCTGCTTGCTCTCGGCGCTGGTGACGGCGAGTTTGGCGTAACGCGCGTAGGTGATGCGCGCATTCGCCTCGGTGGCGCGGGCGGCTTCCAGCGCGGCGCGGGCTTCGGCGATCTCCTCGGGGCGGCTTCCGTCGAGCAGCCTGGTCAGCGTCTTGACGGCGGCCTCGGCATCGGCCTCCGCCTTGCGCGCATTGGCGGCAAGCCGGGTCGTATCAAGCACGGCGAGCAGGTCGCCCTGGTGCACCCGGTCGCCCTCCTCGACGAAGAGGCGGGCGATGCGGTCGGAGTCGTTGAAGGCGAGCGAGACCTGGCGGATGTCGATGGTGCCGAAGACGGTCACCGTATCGAGCGCGGCGGGCGGGGTGCGGAGATGGAGGTAGAGCGCCGCTCCCCCGGCGGCGAGGAGGAGGGCGAGGAGGAGGGGGAGGATGCGGCGCGCCCAGGCGCGCCGCGTGCGCGCGGGCGGGGCGGGCTGGGCGCGGGTGAAGGTCTCCGCCGCCGGTTGCGGCGCGGTGGGGCTCTCGTGACCGAGCGACGTGTCCGGCATCGTTCCTGCTCCTGCTTCTCTTCCCCCCGGTTCGCTTCTCCGGTTCGCTTCTCCGGTTCGCTTGCCCCGTAATCGCTTGTCTCGTGCACTTCCCCGCGCCTCTTCCGTTCCCGGCGCCGTGACCTGCGGTCCGTTCCGGCGTCGTATGGCGGGTTTTCACCCGGGGGCTTCCCGCCCCGCGCCACGGCGCCTCCCGGGTTTCGG
>KN174118.1:0-1758 GCA_000759655.1 Acidicaldus organivorans
TTAACCAAATGGTTCATTCGGAGGAAAGGGAGGAGCGATGTTTCTCCGCATTCAGGACTGGGTGGCTCACGTCCAGAGCGAAGGTGCTGACTCGCGCCCCGCCCTTCTCTTCCTCCACTCGCTCGGCACCAATCTCCATGTGTGGGATCCGCAGGCAGCGCGGCTCGCCGGAAGCTTCCGCGTCATCCGCGCCGACCTTCGCGGCCACGGCCTCTCCGAAGTCACCCCCGGCCCCTATACGATCGAGGGCCTGGCCGAGGACATGCTCGGCGTGCTCGATGCGCTCGGCATCGCCTCGGCCCATGTCATCGGGCTTTCGATCGGCGGGCTGATCGCCCAGGCCCTCGCCCTGCGCGCCCCGAACCGGGTGGCGAGCCTCACCCTCTGCGACACCGCCCTCGTCATCCCCCCGCCCGAGACCTGGCATGAGCGGGCCCGTCTGGTGCGCAGCCAAGGCATGGGGGCGATCGCCGAAGCGGTGCTCGGGCGCTGGATCACCCCCTCCCATCGCGAAACCCCGGCCGGGCGCGGGCTGCGCCAGATGCTGCTGCGCACCGACCCGGAAGGCTACGCGGGGGCGGCCGAGGCGATCGCCGCCGCCGATTTCACCGCCAAGACCCCGACCCTCTCCCTGCCCGCCCATGTCATCGTGGGCTCTGAGGACGTCGCCACGCCGTCTGCTGCCGCCGAAGTGCTGGCCCGCGCCCTTAACGCCCGCTTGAGCGTGATCGAAGGGGCGGCCCACATTCCCAATTTCGAGCGCGAAGATGCATTTACAGACGCCATTGCCGGTTTTCTCAACGCACGCGGAGGCCAATGATGAGCGATCCTGCCCTCTTCCGTCCCCTCACCCCCGGCACCCAGCCCCCGGCCGATCATCCCGACTACCGCTCGACCGCCAAGCGCCATCCCAAAGCGCCGCTGGTGCCGCTTCCCGCCACGCTCACCGAAGCGACCGGGCCGGTCTTCACGCCTGAGCACTTCCCCCCCCTCGCCGATCTCACCCGGGTCAACGGCAAGCCCGCGCTCGGGGAACGGATCATCGTCACCGGCCGGGTGATGGACGAGGACGGACGGCCACTGCGCCGCACTATGGTCGAGATCTGGCAGGCCAATGCGGCAGGCCGCTACGATCATCCCAACGACCAGCACGATGCGCCGCTCGATCCCAATTTCCACGGCGAGGGACGGGTCTTCACCGATGACGAGGGGATGTACCGTTTCCTCACCATCCGCCCCGGCTCCTATCCGTGGCGCAACCACCCCAATGCGTGGCGGCCCAATCACATCCATTTCTCGCTGTTCGGCGAGGCCTTCGCCCAGCGGCTGATCACCCAGATGTATTTCCCCGGTGATCCGCTGCTCGCCCTCGATCCGATCTACAACGCCATCCCCGATGCGGCGGCGCGCGAGCGGCTGATCGCCAAATTCGACATCACCGTCACCGAGCCCGAATGGGCGCTCGGCTACCGGTTCGACATCGTCCTGCGCGGCCGCCTCGCCACGCCCTTCGAGAACGCCTGAGCTGGAGAACGCCGACATGCCCATCGCCACCGCCCAGCAGACGATCGGCCCCTACTGGCACCTCATCGAGCATCCCGAATGGGCCGACCTCACCCGCTTCGGCGCCGAAGGTGAGCGGATCACCCTCGAAGGCCGCGTCCTCGACGGCGACGGCGCCCCCGTCGCCGATGCCGCGGTCGAGATCTTCCAGGCCGATCCCGCCCCCTCCGCGAGCTTCCCCGGCTTGGGCCGGGC
>KN174118.1:1830-2412 GCA_000759655.1 Acidicaldus organivorans
GCGGGTTGATGCCGAAGGACGGTTCCGCTTCGTCACGATCAAACCGGGCCCGGTGCGCGGGCGCGGCAATGCCTGGCAGGCGCCGCATGTGGCGATCATCATCCACGCCCGCGGCATTCTCCGCCCGCTCTTCACCCGGCTCTATTTCCAGGACGACCCGCGCAACGAGACCGATCCCTTGCTGGCGAGCCTCCCCCCCGAACGGCGGCGCACCCTGATCGCCGCGCCGGCGGGCGCGGGGCGCTGGCAGCTCGACATCCGCCTCCAGGGGGCGGATGAGACGGTCTTCCTCGCCCTCTGACGCAAGGACGCGCGAATGGCGGTCCATCCGATCGACGGAGAAGTCTGGGGCGCGCTCTATGGCTCGGCGTCGATGCGCGCCGTCTTCGACGAGCGGGCGTGGCTCGCCCGCATGCTCGAGGTCGAGGCAGCGCTGGCGCTGGCCGAGGCCGAGCTCGGCCTGATCCCGGCCGAGGCGGCGGCGCGCATCGCCGAGGTCGCCGCCCGGCCCGAGGCGCTCGATTTCGGCGAGCTTCCCGAACGGACCCGCCGCGTCGGCTACCCGGTGGTCGGGCTGGTCGC
>KN174118.1:2524-3699 GCA_000759655.1 Acidicaldus organivorans
GGCACGCTCGCCTCGCTCGGCGCGGAGGGGCTTGCCGTCGCCGAACGGCTCGCCGCCCNCGCGCTCTCCAAGGCGGCGGGGCCGGAAGCGGGACGCTTTACCCATTGGGGAGCGACGACGCAGGACATCCTCGACACCGCCCTCGTGCTTCAGCTGCGCGAGGCGTTCGGCCTCCTCGAGCGCGACCTCGGCCGGCTGATCCAGGCACTCGCCGCCCTCGCCGCGCGTCATCGCCGCACCCCGATGGCCGGGCGCACCCATCTCCAGCATGCGCTCCCCATCACCTTCGGGCTCAAATGCGCGGTCTGGCTCGATCCCCTGCTGCGGCACGCCGAACGGCTCGCCGCGCTCCGCCCGCGGGTGCTGGTGCTCTCCTTCGGGGGGGCGGCGGGCACGCTCGCCTCGCTCGGCGCGGAGGGGCTTGCCGTCGCCGAACGGCTCGCCGCCCGGCTCGGGCTTGGCCTTCCGCCGCTCCCCTGGCATGTGAGCCGCGATTCGCTCAACGAGGCGGTGGCATGGCTCGGCCTCCTCACCGGCTCGCTCGGCAAGATGGCGACCGACGTGATGCTGCTCAGCCAGACCGAACTCGGCGAGGTCTCCGAGCCCCATCTTCCCGGGCGCGGCAGCTCCTCGACCATGCCGCAGAAGCGGAACCCGATCGCCGCCGAATACATCCTCGCCCAGGCCCGCGCCGTGCACGGGCTGGTGCCGGTGATGATGGGGGCGATGATGCAGGATTTCGAGCGCGGCACCGGCAACTGGCAGGCCGAGCCGCTCGCGGTGGGCCCCGCTTTCGTGCTCGCTCATGGCGCACTCGAACAGGCGATCGGGATCGCCGAGGGGATCGTGGTCGATGAGGCGCAGATGCGGCGCAATCTCGGAGGAAGCGGCGGGCTGATCATGGCCGAGGCGGTGATGATGCGGCTCGCCCCGGCGCTGGGCCGGGAAGCGGCGCATCATGTCGTCCAGGAGGCCTGTGACCTCGCCCGCGCCGAGGGGATCCCGCTCGCCGCGGCGCTGGCGCGACGGCCGGAGGTCGCCGCCCGCTTCGATGACGCGGCGCTTCGCGAGATGACCGACCCGCTTTCCTATCTCGGCAGCGCCGAGGCCTTTATCGACCGCGTCCTCGAACGGGCCCGCCCCTTCCTCGACCGAGGTGCTGGCGGCAGGGGCTC
>KN174118.1:3741-6437 GCA_000759655.1 Acidicaldus organivorans
TTCTGCACCACCTCGCCCCACAGCCCGATATCCTTCACCGTGGGGACGATGCGGGTGAAGAGGTTCTGGCGGAAGGCGGCGAGGGAGTTGCTCTCGCGAAGAAACGTGACGCACTCCTCGACCGGCAGGTCGAGCGCCCGCCAGAGCTCGACCGCATCGAAGCGGTCGCGCATCAGATAACAGGCCTCGACCAGGAACTCCTCCCGCTCCCGTCGCTCGGCCTCGCTCAAATGCGGGTAGTACTCCTTGAGGGCGAGACGGCCGAAGGCGACGTGGCGCGCCTCGTCTTCCATGACATAGGCATTGACCTGGGCGGCGAGCGGGTTCTGGGCGTTGTCGCGAATCCGGGCGAAAGCGGCGAGCGCCAGCCCCTCGATCACCACCTGCATGCCGAGATAGGTCATGTCCCAGCGGGAATCGCGCAGCACCTGATCGAGGAGTTCACGCAGGGGATCGGTCATCGGATAGGCGATGCCGAACTTGCCGAGCAGTTTCTTGTAGGCCTCGACGTGGCGCGCTTCGTCCATCACCTGGGTCGCGGCGTAAAACTTCGAATCGAGATCGGGAACCTGCTGGACGATCTTGGCCGCGCAAATCAGCGCTCCCTGCTCGCCTTGCAGGAATTGCGAGGTGTTCCATGCCTGGTGATGGCGGCGGATCTCCATCTGCTCTCCCGGCGACATGCGCTGGAAGAACGGCGCCTCGCGCAGCGGGAACATCTCGATCGGCAGCTGCTGCGGATTTTCGGGATCGAGCTCGAGGCTCCAGTCGATGCGGTCATTGGCGTTCCACTGCATCGTCTTGCCGCGCTCGTAGAGATTGAGGAGGCGGCTGCGTTCCGGCGCGAAATCCCAGTTGAAGACGGTGGTGAAGTCCTGCGGCACCTCCCAGGTGTGCGGCACCTTGGGGATGGCGTAGAGATCGCGAAATGCCATGATGTCTCCTCCCTACCCTGAAGCTCCCACCCGGAGCGCGAGGGCTTATTCTCAGTCTGCCTGCCTTGGGGGAAATTACCCGAAGCGGCAGGCGCGGTTCAACAGAAAACGGGAGGAGGCCACCCCTTACGAAAGATGGTTCACGCAAGCGTCATCAGGCTTGCGTTCCCCCCAATCGCCGCGGTGTTGATGCTGATCACCCGCTCGCGGGCCACCCAGACGAGACGGGTGAGAAAATCCTCGGGAGCGAGACCGGCGGGAGGGAGGGGGACGAAGACGGGGACGGCCCCGGCACGGGCGAAGAGGTCCTGGCGCTGCTCGATGAGGCCGGAGAGACCCGGGTCGAACAGGACGAGATCGAGGCGGGCGAGGGCCTCCTCCGCAAGCGGGCGGAGCCGGGCGGCGAGGGCAGTGGGGAGGGATGCGGAGAGCGCTTTTCCTGCATCGCCTGCCAGCCATACCCGGCTTCCCATGCCGAGCAGCACGGTGAGGGCAAGCCGCGCCGCCTCCGTATCGCCGGCGAGCAGCCCCACCTCCTCGCGTCCTTCCAAGAGATAGAGGTTGCGCTCCCCGACTGGCCCTGGGAGTTCGCGCGAAAGCCCCGCCCAGGTGAGACGGGCAAGCTGATCATGCCGCGCCCTCTCCTCCGGCCCGACCCGGGAGGCGAGATGGGCGAGCCAGGCTTGGAGCAGAGTCGGGGGCTCGGGGCGGGAGAGCGGGGCGGCGAGCGGCGGCAGGCGCGCCTCATCGGGCCAGAGACGGCGCAGCAGCAGCGGCCCGCCCGCCTTGGGGCCGGTGCCGGAGCGTCCATGCCCGCCGAAGGGCTGCACCCCGATCACCGCGCCGATCATGCTGCGGTTGACATAGACGTTGCCGGCGGGGGCGCGGCGGCTCAGGGGCTCGATCGTCTCGTCGAGGCGGGAGTGGATGCCGAAGGTGAGCGCATAGCCCTTGGCCTCGAGCGTGGCGATGAGCCCCTCCAGCGCCTCGCGGCGGTAGGAGACGAGATGGAGCACGGGGCCGAAGATTTCCTCCTCGAGCTCGGCTGCGCTTTCGAGTTCGATCAGGGTGGGGGGCAGGAAAAAGCCAAACTCCGCCTCCTCGGTGAGCGGTGCCTGATGCACGTGCCGCCCGCGCGCCCGCATCGCCTCGATGTGGCGGGCCACGCGCCGGCGGGCCTCGGCGGAGATGAGGGGACCGACATCGGTGGTGAGCCGATCGGGCCGGCCGGTGCGGAGTTCAGCCATGGCGCCGAGGAGGAGTTGGCGGAGCCGGGGATAGACCTCCTCCTGCACGCAGAGGAGGCGAAGCGCCGAGCAGCGCTGACCGGCCGAGTCGAAGGCGGAGACGAGGACGTCGGCCACCACCTGTTCGGGAAGCGCGGAACTGTCCACCACCATCGCGTTGAGCCCCCCGGTCTCGGCGACGAAGAGGGGCGGGGGTAGCGTGTTGCGGGCGAGAAGCCTCGCCCCGATGGCGCGCGCGGTCGCGGTCGAGCCCGTAAACAGCACGCCTGCGATCTCAGGCCGATCGACCAGCGCGGCCCCCACCGCGCCATCGCCGGGCAGCAGGGCGAACGCCTCCTCCGGCACACCCGCCTCGATGAGGAGGCGATGGGCGCGGGCGGCGGTGAGTGGCGTCTCTTCGGCGGGTTTGGCGGCAACCGGGCGGCCTGCGGCGAGAGCGGCGGCGACCTGGCCCACGAAAATGGCGAGCGGGAAATTCCACGGGCTGATGGCGAGCAGCGGCGCCCCCCCACCC
>KN174119.1:0-891 GCA_000759655.1 Acidicaldus organivorans
CGCTCAGGTCGCCATCACCTTCACGTAGCGGCCGGGGGCGTCCTCGATCGGGGCGAGCTTGCCCTCACCGGGGTGGCGCGCCGGAACCCTGGCCTTGGAGAGGCTCGCCACCCAGTTCTGCCAGTCCGGCCACCATGAGCCCGGCACCTCGCGCGCGCCGGCGAGCCATTCCTCGGGCTCGGCGGGCAGCGTCTTCACCGGGTTGACGAAGTGGCTGTATTTGCCGCTCGAGGGCGGGTTGATCACGCCGGCGATGTGGCCCGAAGTGGCGAGCACGAAGCGGATCGGCCCGCACAGGAGACGCGCCGAATAATAGGCGGTCCGCCACGGCGCGATGTGGTCCTCGCGGGCGGAGAGGAAATAGGCGGGAATGGTGACCTTGGAGAGGTCGATCGGCACCCCGTCGAGCGAGATCCCGCCCGGCTCGGTGAGCCGGTTCTCGCGATACATCTTGCGGAGATAGAAACTGTGCATCTCCGCCGGCATGCGGGTGGAATCGGCGTTCCAGTAGAGGAGGTCGAAGGGGAAGGGCTCGTTGCCGAGGAGGTAGTTGTTGACCACGAACGACCAGATGAGGTCGTTGGCGCGCAGCATGTTGAAGGTGGTGGCCATCTCGTTCCCCTCGAGATAGCCGCGCCGGCGCATCTTCTCCTCGAGCAGGGCGAGCTGCTCCTCGTCGATGAAGACGTTGATCTCGCCCGACTCACGGAAATCGAGCATGGTGACGAAGAAGGTGGCAGAACGGATCCGCCGGTCCTTCTTCGCCGCCATGTAGGCAAGCGTGCAGCCGAGCAGCGTCCCGCCGAGGCAGTAGCCGATCGCGTTCTCCTCCCGCTCGCCGGTGGCGAGCTCGATCGCCCGCAGCGCATCGAGGATGCCCTCCTTCATGTA
>KN174119.1:1005-2850 GCA_000759655.1 Acidicaldus organivorans
ATCGTCGAATGCCTTGCGGGCGAGGCGCTCATCGGGATTGACCCAGGAGATCACGAACACGGTGTGCCCCTGCTCCACCGCCCAGCGGACGAAACTGTTGTGGGGGCGGAGGTCGAGGATGTAGAACTTGTTGATCCAGGGCGGCACGATGAGGAGCGGGCGCTTGAGCACCGTCTCGGTGGCGGGCGCATACTGGATGAGCTGCATGAGCTCGTTCTCGTAGATGACCTTGCCCGGCGTCACCGCAATGTTCTCGCCGAGCCGGAATGCCTCCATGTCGGTCATCTTGATGCGGAGCACGCCGCGGCCGCGCTCGAGATCGGTGAGCAGGTTGCGCAGGCCCCGGATCAGGTTCTCCCCCCGCGTCTCGATGGTGCGCCGCAGCACCTCCGGATTGGTGAGGAGGAAATTGCTCGGGCTCATCGCGTCGATGAACTGGCGGGTGTAGAAATCCACCTTGCGCGCCGCCTCCGGTGAGAGGCCCTCGACGTCGCGCACCGTCTGCAGGATGTAGCGGGCAGTGAGCAAATAGCTCTGCTTGATGAAGTCGAAGACCTCGTTCTCGCGCCACGCCTCGTCCTTGAAGCGGCGGTCGCCGGGCGGGGGCTCGACCACGGGGGGCACTTTCTCGCCCAGCATGCGCCGCGCCGTGTGCTGCCAAAGCGTCATGTAGTCGCGCCAGAAGCCGAAACTCGCCTCCATGAGCCGCGCCGGCTGGGTCATCAGGCGGGCGGTCATCTCGAAGAAGGCGGAGGCGATGTGGAAGGGGGGCGGGTCGGGGACTTCGGCGGCCTGACGCTTGAGCCATTCATTGACGATGCGCTGTGACCGCTCGGCGATGTCGGCGAGGATCTGGCGGAGTTCCTCCGCCTCCGCCGCATCGAGGCCGAGCCCTTCGGCTCTCATCTGATCGGCCATCTCTCGGACGTCCTTTGCGAAGCGCGCTTGTCACGCTATGGGGAAAGTATGGCGGTAAAAACCAGTATTGGAAAGGGCGCCGCGCACGGGCGGCGCCGCGGGCAGGGGATGGTGAGGGGCATGCTCGGACGAGGCGGCCTCTCGGTAGGCCTCGCCCTGGGGCTCGGCGCCTGTTCCTCGTTGCCCCAGAGCGTCAATCCCGCCGCCTGGTGGCAGGGGCTTACCGACAAGAGCCTTTCCACCGAACGCCCGCCGCCGCCTGCGGCCGATGCGCCCTATCCCAATCTCGCCACCGTGCCGCCCAAGCCGCCGCCCGCGGATGCCAAGCAGCACGGCGCGACCTTCGCCGCCCTCGTCGCCGACCGCACCAATGCCCAATATGAGGCGAGCACGGTGCCGATCCGCGACCCCTCCTCGCCCGCCGCCTCGCCCGAGCTCTTCGGCGCCGCCCCGGCCGGGAGCAGCGGGGGCGGGAGCCCGCAGACGGCGGGCGCCCAGCCGCAGACGGCGCCGGCGGCGCGCGCCAAGCTCGCCGCGGCCGAGGCGCCATCCAGCCCGCAGGGGAACCCGCAGCCCGGCCCCACCGGCTCGCCCAGCATCAATCCGGCCAAACCCGCCCCCAAGGCGGCGGTGCAGCAGAGCCCGCTCGCCCCACCGCCTGCCACCGCGGCGTCCGCCGCCACGCCCGCAGCAGGCCAGAACGGCGCGGCAGGGGGGACCGGCGCAGCCGGAGCGACCGGCGCAGCCGGAGCGTCCGCAACGTCCGGCTCGGGTTCGGCGTCGGCCTCCGCCGCGCAAAACACCAAGGTGGCGCAGAACGCCGCCAACGACCCGCTCGCCACCTCGCTCGACATGCCCAACGCCCCGCCCCCGCCGCCGCAAGTGCCGGGCGCGCCGGTGCCGCAGGTGACCAAGCCGGTCCCGCCC
>JPYW01001442.1 GCA_000759655.1 Acidicaldus organivorans
CCCCTCCCATGAGTCCCACTCCCCTGATCCCCCGTCCCATGGCGGGCCGGATCCGGGCAAGCGTTCCTCTCCTCGTCCTCTTTCTTGCGGCGCTCGCCCTCTTGGGCGGGCTCCTCCTCCGCTTTCCCCCCGAAAGCGAAGTGAGCGATCTCCTCCCCGACGATGCCTCGCCCGAGCTCCGCTTCATGCTGGATCAGGTGCGCGAGGGGGTGGCGGCCGAGCTCCTCCTCCTCGCCATCGACGGCATCGGAGCGGGGACGGATGACGCCCGTCTCGCCCAGGCGAGCGCCGGGCTTGCGGCGCGGCTTGCGGCAAGCGGCCGCTTCAGCCTGGTCGCCAACGGCGATCCCGCCGCCTTCATCGAGGCTGGGCGTTTCCTTTTCCAGAACCGCTACCTGCTTGGCCCGGTGCGGGCGGAGGACTTCACCGTGCCGCGTCTTCGCGCCGATCTCGAGGCCCTGCTCGCATCCCTGGGCGGCGCTGCTCCCGATCCCGAAGCCAGGCTCCGCTTCGCCGATCCGACCGATGCGTTCACCCCGGTCCGCGCCGCCTGGCAGGGGGGGGTCGCTCAGGGCCCGCGGCTGCGTCACGGGGTGTGGTTCGCCGCCGACCGCCCGCACCGCGCCCTGCTGCTGCTGCGGCTTTCGGCAAGCGGCACCGATACGGAAGCGGTCAGGGCGAGCCTTGCCGTGATCCGCCAAGCCCATGCCGCAGCTCTCCATTCTGCCGGGCTTTCGGCGCGCGAGGCGCGACTTACCCTCGCCGGCCCCGCCCTCTTCGCCGCGGAAAGCGAGATGCGCATCCGCCGCGATGCCGGGCGCATCTCCTATCTCGCCGGGCTCCTCCTGCTTGCCGCGCTCGCCCTTCGCTTCCGCCACCCGCTGGCGCTCGCCGCCGCCCTCACCCCGGTGCTGCTCGGCCTGAGCGGGGCCTATCTCCTCACCCGTCTCGTCGCGGGCACGGTGCATGCCATCACCTTTGGCTTCGGCATGACCGCGCTCGGCATCGCCTTCGACTATCCCATCCTCTGGATCGGGCACCGCAAGCCCGGCGAAGCGGTCGCGGGCACCGCGGCGCGGATCGGGCGGAGCTTCGCGCTCGCTGCGGCGAGCGCGGTGATCGGGCTCGCGGCGATGGTGTTCTCGCGCTTTCCGGGCCTCTCCGAGATCGGCCTCTTCGCGGCAAGCGGACTGGCCCTGAGCGCGCTTGCCACCCGCTTTCTCCTCGCCCCGCTGCTCATTGCCCCGCAAATCGCCCATCCGCTCGGCCCCTGCCCCGACTGGATCCGCCGGCTCGAGGCGCTGCGCCGCTATCGCTGGCTTGCCGCGCTCGCGGCGCTTGCCGCGCTCATCGCCCTTCTCCTTCATCCGCCGCGTCTTGAGGACGATCTCTCCCGCCTGAGCCCCATTCCCGCCGCCGCCCTCGACGAAGACGCCACGCTGCGGCGCGAACTCGGCGCGCCGGAGGTGGGCCTCTTCGCCTATGTCAGCGCACCCACGCCGGAGGCGGTGCTCGAGGCCGAGGAGAGGCTCGAGCCCGCCCTTGCCGCGCTCGAGCGGGCGGGCGTGCTGGCGCGGGCCGATATCGCGGCGCGGCTTCTGCCGAGCTGCGCGGCGCAGGCAGAAAAACGCGCCGCACTCCCTGCCCCAGAGCTGCTCGCCGCCCGGCTCAGGGAAGCGCAAGCCGGACTTCCCTTCGCATCCGACGCCTTCGCCTCCTTTCTTGCGGATGTGGCCGCATCCCGCTCGGCCCCCTGCCTGACACCTCAGGCAATCACCGATCCCCTGCTCACCGCGCGCCTCACCCCTCTCCTCGTCGCAGGCAATGGCGCCTGGCACGGGCTCATCGTGCCGGCGGGGCTCCGGGATGGCGCGCGATTTGCCTCCGCCCTCGGCGGGACCCAAGTCCGCGGGGCTGATCTTCACGTGATCGACGTCAAAAAGACGATGGGCGAGATGGCGCGCCGCTACACAATCGGGGCGGGGCGCTGGCTCGCCTTGGGCAGTCTTGCCCTCGCCCTCCTGCTTGCCGCCGCGCTCGGGCCCGGCGAGGCGCTCCGGGTGGTCGCGCCGGTCGCCGCGGCCCTCGGCGTGACCCTCGCCCTCCTTTCCTGGGGCGGGGCGCGGCTCTCGCTCTTCCACATCGCCGCATTGCCGCTCGGAGCCGGGCTCGGCCTCGACTATGCGCTCTTCTTCGCCCGCCGCCTGAGCGACGATGACGAACGGGCGCGCACCTTCCGCACCCTCCTCCTCTGCAACGCGCTCGCCGTGCTCACCTTCGGGCTGCTGCTCACCTGCCGCACGCCGCTTCTGCGCGAGATCGGGCTCACCGTCGCCCTGGCCGCCCTCGCCGCGCTGGTCTTCGCCTTTTTCTTCGCAGGCCGCCTGCCGGAGGAGAGTGAGCCCCCCACGCGGCCCGCGGGGCGCGGAGAGAGGATCAGCCGGGGCGGTCCTTGAGTTCGATTTCGAGGAAGACGATCAGGCTCTTGCCCGCGTTGCTCACGTCATGGGTGACGCCCGCCTTTCGGAAATAGGGTCGTCCGGGCGAGATCAGGATCTCGCTCTCCCCGCTCGCCGAGACCGAGCGCAGCAAACCCTCCGTCATCGGCACCACCAGATAGTCGAAATCGTGGCGGTGATGGCCGGTGGCCGCCCCAGGCGGCAGGCGCCATTCGGTCACCCGCACCTCCTCGCGATCGATCAGCACGACGTGGCTCGTCCCGCCGCTCATGGCCCACCCTCCGCCCCCCGTGCGCTGCTGCTACTGCCCATGCTCTTCATCCAGCGCCCCATCGCGCCGGAATGGGGCGAAGGCCCCGAGCTCCTCCGCTTCCACCGCCACCACCTCGCTCTCCCGGCGGATGAAGGCCTCGACCGCGCGGGCGAGCCCACGATGGGCAAACCAGTGGGCGGAGTGGGTGAAGACCGGCACATAGCCGCGGGCCAGCTTGTGTTCCCCCTGCGCCCCCGCCTGCACGCTCGCCAGACCTTCGGCGATGGCGAATTCGATCGCTCGATAATAACAGAGCTCGAAATGGAGGAAAGGCAATTCTTCGCGCGTCGCCCAGTTCCGCCCATAGAGCGTCCGCTCGCCGACCAGGTTGAGCGCGCCCGCAACGAGCGACCCGCCGCGCTCGGCGGTGATGAGCACGACACGCTCGCCGAGGCGGGCGGGGAGTTCGGAGAAAAAGGCCCGGGTGAGGTAGGGCCCGCCCCATTTGCGGCCGGTGGTGGCGAGATAGGCGCGGTAGAACCCGTCCCATACCGGCTCGGTGATCTCGGCGCCGCGGCGGATGCGGATGTCGAGACCGAGCGCCGCCGCCTCGCGCCGCTCGCGGCGGATCATCTTGCGCTTGCGGGAGGCGAGGGCGGCGAGGAAATCCTCGAAGTCGCGATAGCCCGCGTTGTGCCAGTGGAACTGCACGCCGCGGCGGTGCAGAAAGCCCGCCGCCGCGAGCGCCTCCGCCTCGGCCTCGGTGCAGAAGGTGACATGGACCGAGGAGAGCCCGCTCTCGGCGCAGATCCCGGCAAGCAGGCGGCCGATCCGCGCCACATCCACCCCGGCCTCGGGACGGATGAGGAGGCGGCGGCCGGGGACGGGGCTGAAGGGAATGGCGAGCTGGAGCTTCGGGTAATAGCGTCCGCCCGCCCGGTGGAAGGCATCGGCCCAGGCGTGGTCGAAGACGTATTCGCCGAAACTGTGATCCTTCACGTAGAGGGGGGCGGCGGCCACGATTTGCCCTGCCCCGTCGCGCAGGGTGAGGTGCATCGGCGTCCAGCCGCTTTCGCCCCCCACCGCCCCGCCTGCCTCCAGCGCGGCGAGGAATTCATGCGAGATGAAGGGATTGTCGGGATCGGCGGCGCAGGCGTTCCACTCGGCGGCCGGGATCTCCTCGATGCGTGAGGAAAGGACGAGGGAATAGGCACCTTGGGCTTGCGGTTCGTCGGCCATGCCCGAGATGTGGCGGCATCCCGCCCGGCTGAAAAGGGTCGGGATCAGGCGAGGAGGGCCACCGCGTCGATCCCCACCGCGAAATCGAGCGGCAGGGCCGCGACCCCGAGGGTGGAACGGGTGTGGCGGCCCGCCTCGCCGAGGATCGCCACCGCGAGGTCGGAGGCGCCGTTCATCACCTGGGCGTGATCGGTGAAATCGGGGGTGGAGGCGATGAAGCCGGTGAGACGGATGAGGCCCGCGATGCGGTCGAGATCGCCCCCGGCCGCCTCACGGAGCTGGGCGAGCACGTTGAGGAAGGCAAGCCGCGCCGCCTCGTTTCCCTCTTCGAGGCCGAGCCCGGCGCCGAGCTTGCCGAGATAACGCCGCTCGCCACTCACTGAGCCCTGCATCGAGACCCAGACTTCCTTGCCCACCACCCGGTAGGGCACATAGGTGGCAACCGGGCGGGCGGGCTCGGGCAAAGTGAGGCCAAGCTCGGCGAGACGGGCGGCGATGCGGGACATGGCGCACTCCTCAGGCTGACTGGAGACCGAATGGCAGACGTCGCGGCCATGCGGGAGACGCACGGCCCTTCGATGGCTCGCGGCTT
>KN174120.1:0-611 GCA_000759655.1 Acidicaldus organivorans
GGCCAGGGCGGGCGGGTGGCGGGCCTTGCCTCACTCCGCCTTGACTTGGCGTGAGCGGGGCTCGTAAGCTTCGGTCATGACGACGCTCACCCGCGCCCAACTGGTCGAAGCGATCTATACCGAAATCGGGCTCTCCCGGAACGACTCGGCGCTGCTTCTCGGCGCGGTGCTCGACAAGATCGTCGAGACCCTGGCCCGCGGCGAGCCGGTCAAGATCAGCCGTTTTGGAACCTTCGCCGTGCGCCAGAAGGGGCGGCGGGTCGGCCGGAACCCCAAGACCGGCGTGGAAGTGCCGATCCTGCCGCGCAAGGTCCTCACCTTTCACGCGAGCAACGTGCTGAAGGCGGAAATCAACGGCGCGTTGGCCGACGACGAGGCCGAATGAACCGCACGCTGCAGCCCGAGCCGGGGGCCGCGGGAGAGGAACGGCAGGAAGGGGCGCCCGCAGCGGCCGAAAGTGGTGCGTCGCCGGGCCGCTCCCGGCCCCGCAAGGCGCCGACCGCCTTCCGCACCATCTCCGAAGTGGCCGAGGACCTGCACGTCCCTCAGCACGTGCTCCGCTTCTGGGAGACCAAGTTTCCGCAAGTGCGGCCGCTCAAGCGGGCGGGCGG
>KN174120.1:696-4220 GCA_000759655.1 Acidicaldus organivorans
GCGGCGTTATTACCGCCCGGCCGATGTCGCGCTTCTGCAACGCATCGCGACCCTCCTCTACGTCCACGGCTACACAATCAAGGGCGTGCAGCGCCTGCTCCGCGAAAGCGAAGGGGCGGAGGAAGGCCACGCCGGTGAGGCTCCAGCTTCGGAGGCCACGCCCGCGCCGCGGCCGCAGCCAAGCCTTCCCTTGGTCGAAGGGGAGAAAGGCGCCCCGCCCGAGACGCGGCCCGCCTCCGCCGCCGACCCCCCGCGCGCGCTGGGAGGCGTCCCCCCCGTCTCGCCGGCGCCCGCTCTTGCCGAGCTTCCCCTTGAGGCCCAAGCCCCTTCTTCCCGCCGTCTGCTCGCCGAAGTGCTTGCCGAGCTCAAGCGGCTCCGTGCCTTGCTCGCCGCGGGCGGGCGCTGAGCGCCGTCTGCCCCTTTCTCAGGCGTCTTTCTCCTCCGCCGCGCCGATCACCTGGCGGTAAAAGTGCCACGAGGCGTGGCCGAGGACGGGGATGACCACGATCAGCCCGATGAAGGCGGGGATCGAGCCCAGGATGAGGCCGCCCGCGATCAGCGCCGCCCAGGCCGCCATCGGCCCCGGATTGAGTCGGATGGCGCGGAGCGAGGCGCCGACCGCCTCATCGAGTCCCACATTGCGATCGAGCAGCAGCGGGAAGGAGACGACGCTGATGGCGAAAGCCACCGCCGCGCAGACGAATCCCGCCGCCGTGCCGATCAGCACCATCGCCCAACCTTGGGGCGTGGTGAACGTATCGTGAATGAAACGGGCGAGCGTGGGCACCGGATCGTCGAGAGAGTAAATCGTCGCCAAAGTGGCGCGGTAGATCACCTCGGCGAGCACCAGCCAGAGCAGGTAGAGCAGGATGAGGGTGGCGGCGAGGCCGGCGATGCGGGGCAGGGCGGGCGAGCGAAGCACGCCGAACATGTCCCGCCAGTTCGTGGCGCCGTCGCGCTCGTGCCGCCGGCTCATCTCGTAAAGCCCGAGCCCGACGATGGGGCCGAGGATGGCGAAGCCCGAGGCCACCGGGAACAGCGCCTCGACGGTCCCCGCGCCGAACATCAGACGCTCCAGCACGAAGCCGATCACCGGATAGAGGAGGCAGAGGAACATCACGTCGGTGCGGTTCGCGGCGAAATCCTCGAGCCCCTTGGCCAGCGCCGTGCGGATCACCTCCATGCCGATCCGACGCACCACGACGGGCTTCGCACGGGCCGCCTCGCCCCAATAGGCCTCCGGCGGATCGGCCCCGAGCGAGGCGCGGGCGGCGCGGATCTGCTCCCAGCTCCAAACAACGGGATTCTGGATGGTCATGGCCGTTTCCCTCCCAACCATGGGCCGGGGACGGATTGCGCCAGAGCGGCGTGTTCCGGCCCGGCGTCATGGAGGGGACATGGGAACTCCTTCTGCGCTTCGCCAGAGGGGCGCAGGGGGGTGGTGGGCGCGGGCTCAGGCGGCGCGGGCGAGGTGATGGGCGGCGATGTAGCCGAAGGTCATGGCGGGCCCGAGCGTTATGCCGCCCCCGGGATAATTGCCGCCCATGATGCTCGCGAGATCGTTACCCGCAGCATAGAGCCCCGGGATCGGCGCGCCCGTCCGGTCGAGGACGCGGGCCGCCGCATCGCCCTTGAGCCCGGCGAAAGTGCCGAGATCGCCGGGGCGGAGTTCGAGCGCGTAGAAGGGCGGATGGCTGAGCGGGGCGAGGCAGGGATTGGGCGCATGGCTCGGGTCGCCGAGATAGCGGTTATAGGCGCTGCGTCCGCGCCCGAAATCGGGGTCTTCGCCGCGCGCGGCATGTTCATTGAAGCGGGCGAGCGTGGCGCTGAGCGCGCCTCGGGGCAGGCCGAGCTGCGCGGCGAGCGCCTCCGCATCCTCGCCCCGCACCAGGTAGCCCGAGCGGAGATGAGGGGCGAGCGGGAAGGGGGCGGGTTTGACGAAGCCCATCCCGTAGCGCCGGATCGCCCGGTGATCGGCAATCAGGAAGGCGCGGCAAGCTTCGCCCGGCGGGGTGAGACGCTGCATCGCCTGGACGAAGTCGTGATAGGAATCGGCCTCGTTGGTGAATCGCACCCCTTGAGGTGAGACGGCGATGATCCCCGGTTTGGCGCGGTCGATGAAATGGGGAAAGACGCCGAACCGTCCCTCTCCGCGCGGGGGGCGCGAGACGGGGACCCAGGCTGCGGCATTGGGAAGCTCGTCGATTACCGCCGCGCCGACTGCTTCGGCGAGTTTGAGCCCATCGCCGGTATTCTCCTCCGGGGCGGGAGAGAAATGCGCCTCCCCATCTGGGGCGTGCGGAAAGAGCCGGGCGCGGCGGGCGCGGTCGTGGGGGAAGCCGCCGCAGGCGAGCACCACGCCGCGGCGGGTGTGAACGCGCACCACGCTGCCCTGCCGTTCGACGAGCGCGCCGGTGATGCGCCCGCCCTCAACGACCAGTTCACGCACCGGCGCGTCCGTCCAGATCGGGATGCCGCGGTCGAAGGCCGATTTGGCGAGACGGGCAGCGAGCGCGTTGCCGTTGGTCAGACGGAGCGCGCGGCCGTAGAGCAGCCGGTCGCGGGCGAAACGGGCGAGGAGACGGGCCACATAGAGGGCCGAGCGCGGCGAGCGCGTCGCCTGGAAGAAATGCTGCAGCTCCGGTCCCGAGCCGATTATCATGCCGAACAGGGTGATTTCATCGAGCGGCGGGCGGAGGCGGGCGAGTTCCGGCCCGAGCGCGCTTCCATCAAAGGGGGCAGCGCAGATCGAGCGCCCGCCGGGCCGCGCCCCCGGCGCGTCGGGGTGGTAGTCGGAAAAATGGGGGCCGAGCACGAAATCGAGCGCGGTGTGGCGGCGGAAGAAATCGACCATCTCCGGCCCGGCGCGGAGAAAGGCCATGACCCGTTCCGAATCGAAGGCATTGCCCGCTTCGTGCGCAAGGTAACGATAGGCGTCCTCGAGACTGTCCTCGATGCCTGCGGCGCGTTCGAGCGGATTGCCGGGGATCCAGAGCCAGCCTCCGGAACGGGCGGTGGTGCCGCCGAAGAGGGGGGCTTTTTCGGCGATGATGACGTCGAGCCCGAGATGGCGGGCGGTGACGGCGGCGGCGAGGCCTCCGGCGCCGGAGCCTGCCACCAGGACGTCGCAGGTGAGGGTTTCGCTCATGACGTTTCCTTTTCTCCAATGGTTTCTTCAGCCGGTCGGTGGGCTTGGCGTTGGACCCTCGATTTCAGCTATTGCGAAGAAGTTTGTTTATGAGTAAGAAGGTCTCGTCAAGCCCAAACACGAGAGGGAGGAAACGCCGATGTCTGAGCCGACTTCATCCAATCCGCCTGCATCCGTCCGCAAGCTGGGCAGGCTGTCGCGCCGCCGCCTGCTTGCCGCCACAGCCGCTGCGCCGCTCGCCGCGCCGTTCATTTTCCGCGCCGCGCGGGCGGCGGGGGAGCCGATTCGGCTCGGCGTGCTCACCGACATGTCGAGCTGGGGGCGGGATACGGGCGGCCCGGCGGCCGTGGTCGCCTCGCAGATGGCGGTCGAGGAG
>KN174120.1:4321-10792 GCA_000759655.1 Acidicaldus organivorans
TTCGGCGGCAGCGTGCTCGGCCGCCCGGTCGAAATCCTCGCCGGCGATCACCGGATGAATCCCGATCTCGGCGTGCAGATCGCCCGTGACTGGTTCGACAATCACGGCGTGGAGGCGATCGTCGATGTGCCCAACTCCGCCCTCGGGCTCGCCATTTCCGGGCTCTGCTACCAGAAGAACAAGCTTGCCCTGCTCTCGGGGCCGGGGGCGAGCACCATCACCAACGAAAAGTGTAACCCCAATACCGTCCAGTTCACCTACGACACCTACGCCTTGTCGCACGTGACGGGCGCGGCTCTCGTCGCCCAGGGAGCCAAGACCTGGTTCTTCATCACCGCCGATTATGCGTTCGGCCATCAGCTCGAGGCGGATGCCACCGCTTTCGTCACCAAGGCGGGCGGGCGCGTGGTGGGGCATGCGCTCCATCCGCCAGGTGCCACCGATTTCTCATCGGCCCTGCTCGCGGCTCAGGCCTCGAAGGCTGATGTGGTGGCGCTGGCCAACGCCGCGCAGGATGCGGAAAACAGCGTCAAGCAGGCCGCCGAGTTCGGAATTGGCGAGAAACGCAATGGCCAGCGTCTTGCCGCCCTGCTGATGTTCATCTCCGACGTCCATGCGGTCGGGCTGGACCGCGCTCAGGGGCTGCTGCTCACCACCGCCTCCTACTGGGATCTCGATGACGCCTCGCGCGCCTGGTCGGAGCGTTTCTACGCCCGCACCAAGGTGATGCCGACCATGGAGCAGACCGGAAGTTACGGCGTGGTGCTGCACTATCTCAAGGGCGTGGCCAAGGCGGGCACGCTCGAGCCGCAGGCGGTGATGGCGGCGATGCGGGCGATCCCGATCAACGATGCCTTCGTCCATAACGGCTATCTCCGCATCGATGGCCGCGTCATCCGCGACATGTACCTGATGCGGGTGAAATCACCGGACCAGTCGAAACGGCCCTGGGATTATTACGAACTCGTCACCCGGGTCAAAGGCGAGGACGCCTTCCGGCCGCTCTCCGAATCGGCTTGCCCTCTCGTGCACAAGAGCTGAGCCATGCTCACCCTCTATGACTACCCGCGCTCTTCGGCCTGCTACCGGGTGCGGATCGCGCTTCACCTCAAGGGCATTCCCTTCCGTCGCGAGGAGATCCATCTCCTGCGCGAGGGCGGGGAACAGTTTCGCCCCGCCTATCGCGCGGTCAACCCGCAGGCACGGGTGCCAGCACTCCGGCTCGAGGACGGAAGCGTGCTCATCCAGTCCCCGGCCATCCTCGAATGGCTCGAAGAGACGTACCCCACCCCGGCGCTGCTGCCTGCCGAAGCTGGGCGCCGGGCCCAGGTGCGGGCGGCATTTTCCCTCATCGCTTGCGACATCCACCCGCTCAACAATCTCGCCGTGCTGACCTACCTCAAGACGAAGCTCGGGCAGGACGAGCAGGCGGTGACCGCGTGGTATCACCACTGGATCACCGAAGGCTTCAACGCGCTGGAGAAGCTCATCGAGGGGCCGCGTTTTTGTTTCGGGGAAGCGCCGACGCTCGCCGATGTCGCGCTCGTCCCGCAAGTCGCCAATGCCGAGCGCTATCGCCTGCCGCTGACACCCTGGCCCAAGATCGCGGCGATCGCGGCGCATTGCCGGAGCCTCGAGCCCTTCGCCCGCGCCCATCCCGACGCGGTCTCCGCCCCATCTACCCGCTGAACCGGATCAACGAGGAGTGACCGAGATGGCTGATTTCGCCTCCACCAAAGATCTCGCCGAGAAACAGATCAGTTTCGAGGAGCTCGGCCCCGGGCTCTACGGCTTCACCGCTGAGGGCGATCCCAATACCGGGGTGGTGATCGGGGATGACTCCGTGCTCGTGGTCGATGCGCAGGCCACACCGCTGCTCGCCGGGCGCGTCATCGAAAAGATCCGGAGTGTCACCGACAAGCCGATCCGCTACGTGGTGCTTTCCCATTATCACGCGGTGCGGGTGCTGGGTGCGAGCGCTTTTGCCGGGGCCGAGGCGATCGCCTCGCGGGTGACGGATGATCTCATCACCGAACGAGGGGCGGCCGACATGGAAAGCGAGATCGGCCGGTTTCCCCGCCTCTTCCGCGGCCGCGAGACCATTCCCGGCCTCACCATCCCGCGGCTCGTCTTCGAGAGCCGCCTCACGCTCCGCCTCGGCCGCCGCCGCGTCGAGATCATCCATATCGGACGCGCCCACACCGCGGGCGATACCATCGTCTGGCTGCCCGAAGAAAAAGTCCTGTTCGCGGGCGATACGGTCGAGTTTGGCGCGACCCCTTATTGCGGGGATGCCCATTTCACCGACTGGCCGGCCACGCTTGAGCGGCTGCGCGCGCTGGGGCCCCAAGCGCTCCTCCCCGGTCGGGGCCGCGCGGCGCGGGGAACGGCGGAAGTGCGCGAGGCAATCGACGGCACGGCGGCTTTCACCGGCGAGCTCTTCGCCCTGGTGAAAAGAGGCGTTGCCGCCGGGAAGAGTTTGGGCGAGATCTACCGCGAGGCGATGGAGACGTTCCGTCCCCGGTACGGGCACTGGGTCATTTTCGAGCACTGCATGCCCTTCAACGTCTCCCGCGCCTATGACGAGGCGAACGGCATCGACTGGCCGCGCATCTGGACCGCCGAGCGCGATCGCGAGATGTGGCAGGCACTCACCGGTGCGTGAGGGGTGCGATGAGCTTCACCTATCCCCGTTATCCCAGCCCCCCCATCCCTGACCGCCGCGCGGTGCCGGTGGTGGTGGTGGGCGGCGGGCTGGTCGGCCTGACCCTCGCCCTCGATCTCGCCCGTCAGGGAGTGCCGGTGCGTCTCATCGACGATGACGACACCGTCTCGGTCGGCTCGCGCGCCATCTGCTTTTCCAAGCGCACCCTCGAGATCTACGACCGTCTGGGTTTGGGCGAGAAATTCCTCGAAAAAGGGATCACCTGGAATCGTGGCAAGGTCTTTTTCCGCAAGCAGCTGATCTACGAATTCGACCTCCTTCCCGAAAGCGGCCATCACTATCCGGCCTTCGTCAATCTCCAGCAATATTACGCCGAAGCCTGGCTGGTCGAGGCCTGCGCCGCAGCCGGGGTGGAGCTCTACTGGCGCCATCGCCTCACCGGGCTTGATGCGCGGGAGGATGGGGTGCGGCTTTCGGTGAGCGCACCCGAGGGCGATTACGATCTCGAAGGGGAATGGGTGCTCGCCTGCGATGGGGCGCGCTCGCAGGTGCGCGAGTGCCTCGGCCTCGGTTTCACCGGCAAAGTGTTCAACGACCGTTTCCTCATCGCTGATGTCGAAATGGAAGCGGATTTCCCGACCGAACGCTGGTTCTGGTTCGACCCCCCATTTCATCCCGGCCAGTCGGTGCTGCTGCACCGTCAGGCGGACAATGTCTGGCGCATCGATTTCCAGCTCGGCCCGGATGCCGATCCCGAGGAGGAGCGCAAGCCTGAGCGCGTCATCCCGCGCATTCGCGCGATGCTCGGCGCGCGTCCGTTCCGGCTCGAATGGGTGAGCGTCTATACGTTCCGCTGCCGCCGCCTCGAGCGATTCCGTCACGGGCGAGTGATATTCGCCGGTGACGCGGCGCATCAGGTGAGCCCGTTCGGCGCGCGCGGCGGCAATGGCGGCGTGCAGGATGCCGACAATCTCGCCTGGAAACTCGCCGCTCTCCTGCGTGGCGAGGCGAGCTCGACACTGCTCGATACCTATGACGCCGAGCGGATCCCGGCGGCGGATGAGAACATCCTCCACTCCACCCGCTCGACCGACTTCATCTCACCCAAAGGCGAGGCGATGCGTGCCTTCCGTGACGCCACGCTGCTGCTCGCCGCGCGTCATCCTTTCGCGCGCCGCCTGGTCAATTCGGGAAGGCTCTCCACCCCCGCCATCCTCGAAGAAAGCCCGCTCAACGATCCGGCGGCGTCGCCGTGGCCGGGCTGCCCGCCGCTTGGCGCACCGGCGATCGACGCACCGCTCACCGCCCGCTCCGGCCAGCGCGTGTGGCTGCTCGATGCCTTGCAAAGTGGTTTCACCCTGCTCGCGCAAGGGCCGCTGCCGGAGGGCGAGCGGGAGGCTTTGGGCCGTGCGGGCATCACCGCGGTCACGATTGGGCCGGAGGGCGAACTCCGCGATGAGGCCGGGCTTTTTGCCGCCCGTTACGGACGCGTTCCGGGCTATCTTTTCTTCCGCCCCGACCAGCACCTCGCCGGGGCTTATACCCGCTATGACCGCGCCCATCTCCTCGCCCTCAAACGCTGGATCCTCGCGGGGGGACGCCTTTCTGCCCCGGCTCCCGCCCGCGCTGCTGCGGAGGTCTCTCCATGACCGGCCTTCGTTTCGATGATCACTTCGCCGACCCCGACGGGCTCTTTGCCGCGCTCGCGGGCGCGCTCGGCGATCTTTCGGCCGAGGAGCAGCGCCAGTTCACCGCAGCACTTGCCCTTCTCCTCCTCAATCAGCTTCCCTCGCGCGAGGCAGCGCTCGCCGCGCTGGATGAAGCGCGTTCGGTGGTCCTCGCCGCCCGGGAAATCCCCAAGGAGACGTCCCCATGACCCAACCCCACGCCTCTTTCACCGATGACCGGCTGTCCTATCTTAATGGTTTCGGCAACGAATTCGCGAGCGAAGCGCTCCCCGGCGCCCTGCCTCTCGGCCAGAACTCGCCGCAACGCCCGGCCTATGGGCTCTATGCCGAGCAATTGTCGGTGAGCGCCTTCACCGTGCCGCGGCGCGAACAGCGGCGCACCTGGTTCTACCGCATCCGTCCCTCTGCCCTGCATGGCCCGTTCCGGCCGATCGAGCTGGGGAAGATGGCTGGCCCGCTCGCGCCGCCCAATCCCAACCGGCTGCGCTGGGACCCGCTCCCCTATCCCGACACGCCCACTGATTTCCTCGCCGGGCTCCATACCATGAATGCGACCGCGCCAGCCGAGGCGGCAAGCGGGGTGAGCGTGCACGTCTATGTCGCCAACCGGTCGATGGAGCGGGTTTTCTACGATGCGGATGGCGAGCTCCTCCTCGTGCCGCAGGAAGGCGCTCTCCTGATTCTCACCGAGTGCGGGCGTCTCGACGTGGCCCCGGGCGAGATCGCCCTCATCCCGCGCGGGATGAAATTCGCCGTCCTGCTGCGCGAGGGCAAGGCGCGGGGCTATGTGTGCGAAAATCACGGCGCCCCCTTCCGGCTTCCCGATCTCGGTCCGATTGGCGCCAATGGGCTTGCCAATCCCCGCGATTTCGAAGCCCCCACCGCCTGGTTTGAGGAGCGCGATGAAAAGGTCGAGCTCGTGCAGAAATATCTCGGCACATTGTGGGCGGCCACGCTCGATCATTCGCCGTTCGACGTGGTGGCCTGGCATGGCAATGCGGTGCCCTATAAATACGATCTCGCGCGGTTCAATACGATCAACACGGTGAGTTTTGACCATCCCGACCCCTCGATCTTCACCGTGCTCACCTCGCCCACGCCGGTTCCCGGCACCGCCAATGTGGATTTCGTCATTTTCCCGCCCCGCTGGATGGTGGCCGAGCACACCTTCCGCCCGCCCTGGTTCCACCGCAACGTGATGAATGAGTGCATGGGTCTCATCTTCGGGGTCTATGATGCCAAGGCGGAAGGGTTCGTGCCGGGCGGGATGTCGCTCCACCCGCGAATGAGCGCGCACGGGCCGGACGCGCCGACCACTGAGCGCGCCATGGCCGCCGAGCTTGCGCCGCACAAGATCGAGAACACGCTCGCTTTCATGTTCGAAACGAGCGAGGTGCTGCGCCCCACCCGCTTTGCCCTCGAAACCCCTGCCTTGCAGAAGGATTATGATACGTGCTGGGCGGGGCTTCCCAAGCTCTTCCGCCGCACGCCATGAGGGACGCGATGATCGACGAGACGCACGATCCGGCGCGCGAGTCTTGGGTGGATTCCGCGCGGAACCATCCCGAGTTTCCCCTCCAGAATCTGCCGCTCTGTCTCTTCGCGCCGGCGGAGGGGATGTTCCGGCCGGGGGTGGCGATCGGCGAGGAGATCCTCGATCTCGCCGCCCTCGATGCGCGCGGGGAGCTTTCCGGCGCGGCGGGCGAGGCGCTCGCCCTCCTCTGCCGCGAGGGGTTCAACGCGTTTTTTGCGGCGGGTAGTGCGGCGCGGCGGGCGCTGCGGCAGGGGCTCTCGGCGCGGCTCGACCGCGCGGCCAAGCCTCTCCCTGGGCTTCTCCACCGCCAGGATGCCGTGCGGTTCGCCATTCCGGCGAGCGTCGGCGACTACACCGATTTCTTCGCGGGCATCCATCACGCCACCAATACCGGCCGGCAGTTTCGCCCCGACAATCCGCTCCTCCCCAACTACAAGTACATTCCCGTCGCCTATCACGGCCGCGCCTCCTCGATCGTGGTCTCGGGGACGCCCATCCGCCGCCCGCAGGGCCAGCGCAAGCCGGCCCACGAGCCGGTGCCGAGTTTCGGGCCGAGCCGCAATCTCGATTTCGAGCTCGAACTC
>JPYW01001446.1 GCA_000759655.1 Acidicaldus organivorans
GAGGAGGTGACGGGCGAAATCCTCATGCGGCCCCTGGCGGCGGCCGAGTTCGGCGAGGATCTCGCCGAACCCGGCCTGGGTGGAGAGCTTGCGTCCGGCGAGCCGGGCTGGGCGGGGAAAATCCTCAGGGACGGCGACGCGGGGGGCGGAAAGGCGCCGCCCCGCCGGCGTGAGGGGCCGGGCGTAGGGGACGGAGGCGATGAAGCGGGAGAGCCGCTCGGGCGGGGCAGTGAGGCCCTCGAAAGGGTCGAGCTCGTGGCCGGGGCGGATATGCATGCGGGCGCGGAACGCCTCCATCTGCTCCGGCGTCATCAGCCCGGCGTGGTTGTCCTTGTGTCCGGCGAAGGGAAGCCCCATGCCCTTAATAGTGTAGGCGAGGATGCAGGCGGGCTGATCGCCCCCCATCGCGACCTCGTGCAGCGCGGCGATCAGGGCGCCGATGTCATGGCCGCCGAGATTGGTCATCAGCCGGGCGAGTTCGTCGTCATCGAGCGGGTCGATGATGGCGCGCACCTCGGCCGAGCGGCCGAGATCGGCGAGCACTGCCTGCCGCCATGCAGCCCCCCCCTGGAAGGTGAGCGCGGCGTAGAGGCTGTTCGGGCAGTCATCGATCCAGCGCCGCAGCGCCTCGCCGCCGGGGCGGGCGAAGGCGGCTTCCAGGCGGCGGCCGTATTTGAGGGTGACGACCCGCCAGCCCATGTCGCGGAAGAGGCCCTCGATGCGGGCAAAGAGCCGGTCGGGGACCACGGAGTCGAGGCTCTGGCGGTTGTAGTCGATGATCCACCAGACGTTTCGCACGTCGTGTTTCCAGCCCTCGAGCAGCGCCTCGTAGATGTTGCCCTCGTCGAGCTCGGCATCCCCCGCCACCGCGATGTGCCGCCCGCGCCGGAGCTCCGGGGGGGCGAGGCGGTGCTGGATCACGTATTCCTGCATGAGGGCGGCGAAGGTGGTGATTGCCACGCCGAGCCCGACCGAGCCCGTGGAGAAATCGATCTCCGGCCCGTCGCCGGTGCGGCTCGGGTAGGGCTGCAGCCCGCCGAAGGCGCGCAGCGTGAGGAGTTTCTCGCGCGGCAGGCGGCCGAGGAGATAATGCGCCGCATGCAGGACGGGGGCGGCGTGCGGCTTGACGGCGAGCCGGTCCTCGGGGCGCATCACCGAGAAGAGGAGCGCGGTGAGGATCGCGGTGACCGAGGCGCAGGAGGCCTGGTGCCCGCCCACTTTGAGCCCGTCGCGGTTGGGCCGGACATGGTTGGCGTGATGGATCATCCAGGCGGAGAGCCAGAGCAGTTTGCGCTCGATCTCCTCGAGCAGAACGAGGCTTTCGGCGTCGGGGAGGGCG
>JPYW01001447.1 GCA_000759655.1 Acidicaldus organivorans
CCTCAAGACACAGCCCCCCGGCTCACCCACCGGCTCACCCCCCGGCGCTCAGTCCCCCCGGCATCAGCCTGCCGAGGCTCGGCACACTGGGGCTCAGCCCGCCTGCGCCGACGCAGCCGCGCCGCTACCCCCTCGAGCGGCGCAGCCCAGAGCTCCCCTCAGCCCGCGCCTGAGCCCTCGCCCTCAACCCTCCCCGTTATCCCAATCCTCGTGCCAGGTGCGGCCGTCGCGCTCGATCAGCGCGATCGCCGCGGTCGGCCCCCAGCTTCCTGCCGGATAGGGGCGCGGCAGGTCGGGCGAGTCGGCCCAGGCCTCGATGATCGGATCGATCCAGCGCCACGCCGCCTCCACCTCGTCGCGGCGCATGAAGAGGGTGGGATTGCCCCGCACCACGTCCATCAGGAGCCGCTCATAGGCCTCCGGATAGACGATGTTGAACGCCTTCTGGAAACTGATGTCGAGCCGCGCCGGACGCAGCCGGAGCCCGCCCGGGCCGGGGTCCTTGGTCATCAGCTTGAGCAGGATCCCCTCATTGGGCTGGAGGCGGATGACGAGCTTGTTGGGCTCGAGATCGCTCACCGCGGGCGGGAAGATGGAGAGCGGCACGTTGCGGAACTGCACCACCACCTCCGAGACCTTCTGCGCCATGCGCTTGCCGGTGCGGAGATAGAAGGGCACCCCCGCCCAGCGCCAGGCATGGACCTCGGCCTTGAGCGCGACGAAGGTCTCGGTGCGGCTCGGCCGCCCCATCTCGGTAGCATAGCCCGGCACCGGCTTGCCGTCGATCGCCCCGTGCACATACTGCCCGCGCACGGTGTGGCTTCCCACCTCCGCCCGCCCGATCGGCTTGAGCGCGCGCAGCACCTTCAACTTCTCGTCGCGCACCGCGTTGGGATCGAGCGAGACGGGGGGCTCCATGGCGAGCAGGCAGAGGAGCTGGAGCAGGTGGTTCTGCACCATCTCGCGCAGCGCGCCTGTCTTGTCGTAATATTCGGCGCGCCCCTCCACCCCCACCGTCTCCGCCACGGTGATCTGGACGTGATCGATCACGTCGGCGTTCCACAGCCGCTCGAAAATGGCGTTGGCGAAACGGAGCGCCATCAGGTTCTGCACCGTTTCCTTGCCGAGGAAGTGATCGATCCGGTAGATCTGGCTTTCCTCGAAAATGGCGCCGACCTCGTCGTTGATCGCCCGCGCCGAGGCGAGGTCGTGGCCGATCGGCTTTTCCAGCACCACCCGCGAGAGGGGGGTGATCAGGTTGAACTTGCGGATGTTGCGGCAGATCGGTCCGTAGAGGTCGGGCGCGGTGGCGAGGTAGAAGACGCGCACGCGCTCGGGCTCGGTGGCGAGGAGATCGACGAGCCGCTCCCAGCCCTCCCCGCTCACCCCGTCGAGGGCGACGTAGCGGAGCGCGGCGCAGAACTGGCGGATCAACGCCTCGTCGCGCTGGCTCTCATCGAGGAAGGTGTGCAGCGCGTCGGCGATCTTGGCGCGGTAGTCCTCCTCGCTGAGCGGGGTGCGGGCGGCGGCGATGACGCGGCTTTCCGCCGGGGCCTGGCCGTCGCGGAAGCGGAGATAGAGCGAGGGCATCAGCTTGCGCAGCGTGAGGTCGCCGGTCGCCCCGAACACCACCATGTCGAACACCTTGACCGGAATGATCTGCGCCATCGCTCTCTCCTCTCTTTCCCTTTGTCCTGCCATTCCCGCCGCCGCCCCGCAACCGCGTCCCCCCTCTCGCCGGGAGACCGCCCCTCGCGGGGGCACCCGCCGCTTGCCGAGAGGCCCGCCCGGCGTTGAGGAAATGTTAGCGGTTGGGCGCTAGACTACCAAAGCGCGCGGGCTGAAGGGAACGCGGATGTGACCGGCGAAGGGATCGGGCGGATCGGAACAGGCGGGGGCGTGGGGCAGGGCGTAGGGCAGGGCGGGTGGCCGGACGCCGGCGTCGGGCTGGACGGAAAGGCGGGCCTTGCCGCCACCCCCGCCGGGGGCGCTGCCCCCGCGGCGGTTTTTGCCCCCGTGGCGGTTGCCACCCCCCTGGGGCTGTGGCGGGAGGCGCTGCGTGAGGGCCGCTTCTCCGCGGTGATCGCAGCGGCCGAGGCGCTGTCCCGCACCCGCCCCCTCTCCGTCCCCGAACGGCAGATCCTCGGCCACGCCCTGATCGGGGCGGGGCGGTTCCTCGAAGGGGTGGAGGCGCTGTTCGCCGCCGCCCGCGCCGTTCCCCACGACCCCGAAGGCTGGTACTGGCTCGGCCTCGCCCTGGCCGAGGGGGGCGCGCCCCACATCGCGCGGACCGCGCTTCTGGAGGCGCTCCGCCTCGCCCCCCATTTCCTCGAGGCCGAGATTGCGCTCGCCGGGGTGGCGCTCGATCTCGGCGAGATCGCCGAGGCCGGGGACCGGCTTGCCCGCCTGCAGCAACGCGCCCCCGCCCGGCCCGAACTCCTCGTCCTCCTCGGCAATCACGCCCATGTCCGCGGCGCCTTCGCGGAGGCAGAGGCCCACTACGCCGCCGCGCTCACCGCCCTCCCCGACAATCCCATCCTCCTCTACAATGCGGGCTCCAATCTGCGCGCGCTCGGCCGGCTCGAAGAGTCGCGGCGTCTTTTGGAGGCGGCGCATCGGGCCCGCCCCGAACTCCCCATGATCGAACTCGGCCTCGCCCACACCCTGCTCGCGCTCGGGGACTGGGCGGCGGGATGGGCGCATTACGAAAGCCGCCTCCGCCTGCCGCTCTGGCGCTGGCCCGCCCCGTTCGGCCTTCCGCTGTGGCAGGGCGAGCCTCTCGCCGGCGGGCTCCTCGTCTTCGCCGAGCAGGGCCAGGGCGACGTGCTGCAATTCGCCCGCCTCATCCCCCGGCTCGAGGGGCGGGCGGGGGCGGTGTGGTTCCTCGTCCCCCGCTCTCTCGAACGGCTGATGCGCGCCTCGCTCCCCGAATGGGTGCGCATTTTGGGCGAAGGAGGTGGGGGGAGTGGGGG
>KN174121.1:0-83 GCA_000759655.1 Acidicaldus organivorans
AGCAGAGGCGTTCGACGGTGGCGACGAGCTCGCGCTCTCGCCGCTCGAGCGCGAGCTCGTCGCCACCGTCGAACGCCTCTGCT
>KN174121.1:176-3348 GCA_000759655.1 Acidicaldus organivorans
CAGGTTTCTCCGACGCCTACTGGCTCGAACACGACCGGGAGGGACGGTTTCCGGAGGACTTCTACCAGGCGGTGGCCAAGGCGGGGCTGCTCGGCATCGCCATGCCCGAGACCTATGGCGGGGCGGGGCTTGGTATCCGCCAGGCGGCGCTGATGATGGAACGGATCGCCGCCTCGGGCGCAGGCATGAGCGGCGCCTCGGCGGTGCACATCAACATCTTCGGCCTTCATCCGGTGGTGGTGCATGGGACGGAGGCGCAGAAGCGCCGCTTCCTCCCCCCGCTCATCGCCGGGGCGGAAAAAGCCTGTTTCGGGGTGACCGAGCCCGATGCCGGCCTTGACACACTCTCCATCACCACCCGCGCCGTCCGCCGCGGCGACGTCTATGTCATCCACGGTCAGAAGATCTGGACCTCCACCGCAAGCGAGGCCGATCGCATCCTGCTGCTCGCCCGCACCACGCCCCGGGCAGAGGTGCGGCGCAAGACCGAGGGGCTCAGCCTCTTCTACACCCGGCTCGACCGCAGCCGGGTGGAGATCCGCCCCATCGCCAAGATGGGCCGCCATGCGGTCGACTCCAACATCCTCCACATCGACGGACTCGAAGTGCCGGTGGAGGACCGCATCGGCGCCGAGGGCGAGGGCTTCCGCCTGATCCTCGCCGGGATGAATCCCGAGCGCATTTTGATCGCCGCCGAGGCGGTGGGGCTTGGGCGCGCCGCGCTGGCCCGCGCCGCCGCCTATGCCCGGGAGCGCGTCGTCTTCGGCCGCCCGATCGGCGCCAATCAGGGGATCCAGCACCCGCTTGCCGAGGCCTGGGCGGGGCTCGAGGCGGCCTTTCTGCTGACCCTCGCCGCCGCCGAGGCCTTCGACCGCGGCGAAGAGAGCGGCGCCTATGCCAATGCCGCCAAGCTCCTCGCCGCGGTCGAAGGCCTCGGCGGCGGCGAAGAGAGCGGCGCCTATGCCAATGCCGCCAAGCTCCTCGCCGCCGAGGCCGGGTATCGCGCCTGCGAGCGCGCCGTCCTCACCCATGGCGGCATGGGCTACGCCCAAGATTACCATGTCGAGCGTTACTTGCGCGAAAGCTACATCCCCCGCTTGGCGCCGGTGAGCCGCGAGCTCGTCCTCTGCTATCTCGCCGAGCGGGTGCTCGGCCTGCCCCGCTCTTACTGAACCCGCGCTGGTGGAGCGTGTGATGACCGACGCCCCTCTTCTCTCGCACGCTGCGGCTGCGGACCCTAACGCAGCGCTGCGACCTTGCCCGGTCTGTGGCGGGACGGGCGCTATGCTCTTCAGCGAAGCCGCATGGCGGGGCTTCACCGCGACTCTCCCCTCGGGCGAACGTCGCGCCCTCTTCGCCGCCACGCTGCGGGCCGAGCCCCTCCTTTCCTTCGGGGCGATGGCGCGCTGCGCGGGCTGCGGGCTCCTTTATCCGGCGCGCCTTCCCGAGCCGCAGGCGCTCGGCGCCTTTTATCAGACCTATTTCGGCAATCCCGGCTATCAGAAGAAGCTCAAGGGAAAGCTCCGCCAGCGCCGCCTCCAGCTCGCCCTCCTCAAGCCGCTGGTGCGGGGGCGGCGTTTCCTTGACATCGGCTGCAATCTCGGCGCGGCAGTGGCGGCCGCCCATCGCGCCGGGTTCGCGGCGACCGGGATCGACCTCAGCAGAGAGGCGATCGCCACCGCCCGAACCCTCTTCCCCGGCCCCCGGTTCCTCGCGGGGGACCTCGCCGCCCTTCCCGCCGATGAGCGCTTCGATCTCGTCTTCTGCACCGAGGTGATCGAGCACGTCCTCGACCCGGCCGCCTTTTTCGCCGAGCTCACCGCCCGCCTTGCCCCGGGCGGTCTTCTGTGGCTCACCACGCCGGATGCCGGGCACCGCACGGCGCGGGCAGCCGGGATGGCGTGGGATCAGATCAAGCCGCCCGAGCATCTCCCCCTCTTCACCCGCGCCGCCCTCGCCCGCCTCACCGCGTCCGATTACGCCTGGCGCGTGGTGCTGCCCAACCCGCGCAAGCCGGGGCTCGAGATGCTCGCCCGCCGCCGCTGATCCCGCCTCCGTCCGGGCACGCCGCGCTTGGGCCGGCTGCGCGGATTGGCTTGACGGCGCGCGACCGTTCGATTATTCCATGGAACTGGAAAAATAGAGAGATGGACAAGCACGACGCTCTCGCCGCGCTCGCGGCGCTCGCCCACGAAAACCGGCTCGACATTTTCCGCCTTCTCATCGAGGCGGGGGCTGAAGGGCGCGCTGCGGGCGAGATCGGCGCCGCGCTCGGCCTTCCGCCGGCGACGCTCTCCTTTCATCTCAACCAACTGCGCCAGGCCGGGCTGGTCGATGTCCACCGCGCCGGGCGCTCGCTGATCTACGTTGCCTCTTCCGCCTCGATGGCGGCGCTGATCGCCTATCTCACCGAGAATTGCTGCGGCGGCAGGGAGAACTGCGGTCTCGATCCCTCCTTCACTACACCGCTCGCCCCAACGGACGAGGTCGAGACGAAGGGGGGGGCGTCGCGCCGGGCCACACTCCCCGTTTCCAAAACCCGCCTCGCCCCCCGCCGCTGATCCTCCGCCCCCGCCGCAGGAGAAGAGAATGGGATTGTTCGAACGTTTCCTGAGCCTCTGGGTCGCCCTCTGCATCCTCGCGGGCGTCGTCCTCGGCAAGCTCCTTCCCCGTCTCTTCCACGCCATCGGTGCGATGACGGTGGCCGAGGTCAATCTCCCCGTCGCCGCGCTGATCTGGCTGATGATCGTGCCGATGCTGCTCCGCATCGATCCCGCCGCCCTCCGCGAGGTGGGCGCGCACTGGCGTGGCATGCTGAGCACGCTCATCGTCAACTGGCTGGTCAAACCGTTCTCGATGGCCGCGCTGGGCTGGTTTTTCATTGGCCATCTCTTCCGCCCGCTCCTTCCTCCGGGGCAGATCGAGAGCTACATCGCGGGCCTCATCCTGCTCGCTGCCGCGCCATGCACGGCGATGGTCTTCGTCTGGTCGCGCCTGGTTGAAGGCGAGCCGGTCTTCACCCTGAGCCAGGTCGCGCTCAACGATGCGCTGATGGGGGTGGCCTTCGCCCCGATCGTGGGGCTTCTGCTCGGGCTTTCGGCCATCCACGTTCCGTGGGACACGCTCCTTCTCTCCGTCTTCCTCTATATCATGATCCCGGTCATCGCCGCGC
>KN174122.1:0-2445 GCA_000759655.1 Acidicaldus organivorans
GGGCGGGCGGGGCGTCGAATTCGGGAAAGGCAAGCGGGACGTCGAGTGCCTCGAGCGGCACCCCGATCGCCTGGGCGAGCTCCTCCTTTGCCCGCAGCGTCTCCTCCCCCGCCGCCCGCGCCGCCGATGCGGCCCGGAGCGCATCGAGCCGCGCCCGCTCGTATTCGGGCGTGCTCAACGCCCCGGCGGCGAGCCGCGCCCGCATCGCCGCGGCGAGATCGGCGGCCGTCTTCGCCCGCGCCGTAGCGAGCTCTTCCTGCCGTTTTGCATGCCAGTAGGCGAGCGCGGCCTCCCGCACCCCGCTTGCGACTTTCGCCGCGGCCTGGGCGAGATCGGCCCGCACCGCTTCCCGGCGCGCTTCGGCGGCTTTCTCGCGCGCCCGCCGCTTGCCGCCGGTCTCGAGCACCGCGCTCACTACCGCCCCGAAGACGAGCGGGGGCGGGACGAAGGTGAGGGTGGGGTTGGGAAGGGCGGAGGCGGTCGTGACCGCCGCCTTGGCTTCGGCGAGATGACTGCGGGCGAGCGCGAGGTCGGGGTGGTAGTAGAGGGCGGCGAGCGTCAGGCTGGTGAGCCGCCAGGGGGGTGGTTTCGCCTCGGCCCCCAGCAATCGGTTCGAGGCCGCAATGAAATCGAGCAGCGCCGGATCATCGAGGCGGCGGGCAAGCAGCGCCTCTGCGGCGGGGGCGGGATCGGGTTTGGGTGGGGCAGGCGCGCTGCAGGCGGCAAGCAGGAGGAGACTTGCGAGGGGCGATGCGCACCATCGGACGCACCGTTCGCCGTTCCCTCCGGTGCGCTGCCCTTTCCGGTCCTGCGCCTTTTCCTCCCGCATGGCCTCCCTTCCCCCGCGAGTTGGACCGAGGCGGGGAGGTCCGTCAAGCCCGCTCGTCCCCCTCTTCGGGAAGCCTCGCGCGCAGCGCTGCGGCGAGCGTCCCCTCGTCGAGGTTTTCGAGCGTGCCCCCCACCGGCACCCCCTGGGCGAGCCGGGTGATGCGCACGCCAAAGGGGCGGAGGCGTTCGGCGAGCCAGTGCATGGTGCTCGCCCCCTCCACCGTGGCGGGAAGAGCGAGGATCACCTCGCGCACCTCGCCGCTTTCGAGACGGGCGAAGAGAGGGGCGAGGTTGAGATCCTCCGGCCGCACCCCTTCGAGCGCCGAGAGCACCCCTCCCAGCACGTGATAGCGCCCGCGAAAGAGCCCGCTCCGCTCCATCGCCCAGACATCCCCCACCTGCTCGACCACCATGACGGCGCTCCTGTCACGGCGTGGGTCGGCGCAGATCGTGCAGGGGTCGGCGGTATCGAGGCTGCCGCAGCGGCTGCAGCGCCGCACCTTCTGCCGCGCCGTGGCCAGCGCCTCGATCAGCGGCTCGAGACGCCCCACCGGCTCGCGCAGCAGCCAGAGCGTGGCGCGACGGGCGCTGCGGGGGCCGAGCCCCGGCAGCCGGGCAAGCAGCGTGATCAGCCGCTCGAGCTCGGGTCCGCCCGCCATGCGCCGCCCTCTGCCTCGTCGTGCCTTCCGTCAGAAGGGAAGCTTGAGACCGGCGGGGAGCGGCAGGCCACCCGTCAGTTTCTGCATCTCCTCGGCGGTCACCTGCTCGAGGTGGCGCTTGGCGTCGTTGTGGGCGGCGACGATGAGGTCCTCGAGCACCGAGGCCTCCTCTTCCTTGAGGAGGCTCGGGTCGATCTGCACGCGGCGCAGCTCGCTCTTGCCGTTGAGGGTGACGCGGACCATGCCAGCGCCGGCCTCGCCGGTCACTTCGAGCGATTCGAGGCGGGCCTGCAGCTCCTGCACCTTCTGCTGCATCTGGCTCGCCTGTTTCATGAGCTGGGCGAGATTTTTCATCGCGTCTTCCTTCTCTCGGAGGGGTATTCTGGAAGGGGTGTCTTCTCAGGAGGGTTTCGTCTCAGCAACGTATCGTCTGGGGAGAGCATCGTTGGGGGGAGCATCGGCCGAGGCCGTCTCGACTTCGGAGGCGGCCATTCCGGGAGATAGGGGGTTGGGCGCTCCTTGCCGAGGGGGTGGGTCAGCGCCCCCCGGGACGGCTTGCCCCTTCCTTGCCCGTCTCCTTCCCGCGCGCTCCGCCCTCTTCGCGCGCGACACCTTGATCTCGCCGGATCTCATCCCCCGAAATCTCATCCCCCAAAATCTCATCTCCTTGCGTATCCTCTGGGCTCCCGTCTTCGCCGGCCCCGTCTTCGCCGGCCCCGTCTTCACTGGCCCCATCTTCACCGGCNTCCGCCCTCTTCGCGCGCGACACCTTGATCTCGCCGGATCTCATCCCCCGAAATCTCATCCCCCAAAATCTCATCTCCTTGCGTATCCTCTGGGCTCCCGTCTTCGCCGGCCCCGTCTTCGCCGGCCCCGTCTTCACTGGCCCCATCTTCACCGGCCCCATCTTCACTGGCCCCGTCTTCACCGGCTTCGTCTTCCTCGGGGGCGGGCTCGC
>KN174122.1:2525-2999 GCA_000759655.1 Acidicaldus organivorans
TCAGGGGGCGGATCTCGATCAGCCGCGCGCCGGGAAAGGTCTCGAGCACCGCCCGCACCAAGGGATGGGCGAGCGCGGCGCCACGCCGCTCCTGCTCGGCGCGCCGCTCCTGCTCGGCAAGCGTGGGCTCGCCCTCTTCCCGCGAGAGCACCACCGTCCAGCGCTCGCCGCAGATCTCGCTCAAGGCGGCGGCGAAGCGTGAGGCGAGATCGCGCGCCGCCCCAGGCTCGAGCCGGAGCTCGATGACCGGCGGGGCGAAGCGGACGAGATGGGCGTGATGGAAGAGCTCGGCATGGAGCAGCGCCTCGCGCGCCTCGGCGAGCCAGGCGAGCGCCTCGCGGAAACTCTCCGGACGTTTCGCGCCCGCGCCTTGGGCTGCCTCCGCCCGCGGGCTGGGCGCCGCGGCGGGAGGGGGCGGCTCCTGGCGCAGATCTTCGGCCAGGGCGAGCCCGCCGCGCGGGGCGGGGCGGGGGG
>KN174123.1:0-167 GCA_000759655.1 Acidicaldus organivorans
CCTCCCTCCCCGCCTCACCCGCGCCTCAGCCGGCGCGCTGATCCCCCTCGCCGAAGGAGCGGGCGAGGAGGGCCTCATCGATCGCCCCCGCCTCGAAGGTCTCGCCCGTCCCCAGCGCGGTGACGCGCACCCGCGCCGGGCTGAACAGCGCGCGGTCGATCGCGTAG
>KN174123.1:270-1438 GCA_000759655.1 Acidicaldus organivorans
AAATCCCCATTGGCGGCGCGGAAGATCTCGGCGAACGGCCGCCCATAGTCTCGCGAGGCGGAAGCGGGGAGGGCGCGGGCGAGCGTGGCCGCCTCGGCGGCGGGGCCGGAGACGAAGAGATGCACCGTTCCCCCGAAAATGATCGCATCATTGGTGCGGCCCATCGCGGTGACGAAGTCGGGATGGGGCGGGGCGAGCGGGGCGCTCCCCGCGCCATCGAGGATGCGCGAGAGCGGAAAGCCGAGCTCATGCGCCTTGTGCAGCGCCACTTCGAGCACCCGCGCCACCACCTGCACCGAGCCCGCGAGGCTCTGGGTGGGGGCGAAGACGATGCCGAGATTGCGCGGCGGCAGGCCCGCCGCCTCCGCCACTTTCTCGACGACGGGCGGGGGCGGCGGGGTGGGGGATTCGAGCACCAGTACCCCGTGCTCGGCGACATCGCGGTAGCCGAGCTCGGCAAAGAGCGGCTCGCGCGCCGCGAGCGCCCGCACCGGCCCCGAGCCGAGGGCGAAGAATTTCTCGTGCTGGAGGCTCCAGCCCGCATACTGGCTGCCGAGCGTGGCGAGCACCGGCTGCGAGGAGGCGACCCGCAGCCGGAGCGGGAACCGGCCCTCGTCCATGAGGAGCGAGACCGAGCCAAGGCCGGCGAGGCAGAGCTCGGCGATGCGCCGCCCCGCCTCGATCCCCCCCACATGGGCCGCCCCCGCGTCGATCAGCCGCTCGCCGAGCGAGCCGCGGCTCGGGCCGAGGCGGAGCTCGGCGGCGTCGGCCTCGAGCCGCTCGAAGAGCTTCCAGGCGAGACGATTGAGGCTGATCGGCGGAACGATGGGGGCCATGGCGCGTCTCCTCGCAGGATGGGGAGGGAAGTTTGACGCCTCCGGCGGGGCGGGCGCAAGCCCGTCGCCGCTCAGCCGAGGGGGGCGACGAGCCGCACGAGCAGGTGCCGCCGCCGGGCGTCGAGCAGGCGGCGCACCGCTTCTTTCTCAGTGCCTTCCCTCTCTGCACTTCGGGCCAGAATCGTGCACAGCGGCGCCCCGGCGGCGATCCCCGCGCCGGGGAGCGGACGGTCGCGCGTCCAGCCCGGCCAGGAAAAGCCCGCGGGAATGCGAAGCGGGGCGGGGGCATAGACCACGGCGGCCCCCCGCCCCCCGCGCGGCGGGGGAAGGGG
>KN174124.1:0-143 GCA_000759655.1 Acidicaldus organivorans
GGCGATCGTTCATTGGCGTAAGGGTTGGACATCGACGGAGCCTCCTCGACGGTGCTGAGCCTCTCTTCCCCGGTCTCGTTCCCCTCCCCGCTCTCCCGCGCCATCGCGATCGCCATCGACCGCCGCGACTGGCACGCAAGACA
>KN174124.1:201-623 GCA_000759655.1 Acidicaldus organivorans
CCGTGGCGGCAGGGAGCTTCGAGGAGGTCACCCGCCGCCTTGGCGTGCTCCACGCGCTCACCGCCCTCGGCGTGCCGGTCTGGAACCGCGCCGTCGCGATCGAGCGCTGCGTGGACAAATCGGCGACCGCCTTCCTACTCGCCCAGGCCGGGCTTCCCACCCCGCCCACCTGGACGGTGGAAGGCCGCGCCGCTGCCGCCGCGCTCGTCGCCCGCGAGGGCGGCACCTTCGTGCTCAAGCCGCTCTTCGGCGCCCAAGGGCGCGGGCTCCGCCTGATCACCGCCGAGGCCGACCTCCCGCCGCCCGAGGCAGTGGCCGGGGTCTATCACCTCCAACGCTTCATCCCCCCGCGCGGGACGCGCTATCGCGACGTCCGCCTCCTCGTCTGCCGGGGGGAGCTGGTCGCCGCGATGGAGCGCGAG
>KN174124.1:723-2355 GCA_000759655.1 Acidicaldus organivorans
ACCGCGCCGCCTGCCTCGCCGAGCTCGCCGCACCCAAGCCCGGCAACGTGCACCACTTCGCCGCGGGCCACGGCATGACGGTGGCCGATTTCGAGCGCGCCGCGGAGGTCTCCGCCGCCCCGCTCTGCCGGAGGGGGGCAAGGCTCGGCGCGCGCATCCTCGAGGCGGTCGCCGCGACCCGTGCGGCGGTCGGGCAGAACGCCAATCTCGGCATCCTCCTCCTCTGCGCCCCCCTCGCCATGGCTGCCGAAAGCGAGGGGAGCCTGGCCGAGGCGCTGGAGGCGGTGCTCGCCGGGGCTACCATCGCCGATACCGCCGACCTCTTCGCCGCGATCCGGCTTGCCGCCCCGGGTGGGCTCGGCGAAGCGCCCCGCCATGACGTGCGCGCCCCGCCCGAGGGGAGCCCGCGCGCGGCGATGTGCGCCGCCGCCGGGCGCGATCTCATCGCCCGGCAATGGTGCTTCGCCGCGCCCGACCTCTTCGCGCTCGGCCTGCCCGCGCTCCGCGCCTGGCGCGCCCGCGGCTGGGACCACCCCGCCCTCGCCCCCTATTTCGCCTTCCTCGCCGCTTTTCCCGACAGCCACATTCAGCGCAAAGCGGGCCAGGCTGTGGCCGAGCGGGTGCGCCGCGAGGCTGCCCGGCTTCAGGCCGCGCTCTGGGCGGGACCTGCGCCAGAGGCCCATCTTCCGGCGCTACTCGCCTGGGATCAGGCGCTCAAGGAGGAGGGGCTCAACCCCGGCACCTCGGCCGATCTCACCGTCGCCACCCTCTTTCTCGAGGCCCTGCTCGCGGGGCCGGCGGCACAGAGCCCCCGCTCGAGCGAAAAACCGGATGAAGCGATTGACGGAGGCTGTTGAAAAACCCGCGCCAGGCTGACATGATCGGCGTCATTCCGGTTTCAACCCCTTCAAAGGAGAGGAGGAAGCGCTCATGGCCGTCATCAATAAAGTCTGTGTCGGCGAGTCCCTGGTCGGCGAGGGCAACGAGGTCGCCCACATCGATCTCATCCTCGGCCCGCGTGGCAGCGCTGCCGAGGTCGCCTTCTGCAACGCGCTCACCAACAACAAGGACGGGTTCACCTCACTGCTCGCGGTGGTGGCGCCCAACCTGATGTGCAAGCCCGCCACGGTGATGTTCAACAAGGTCACCATCAAGGGGGCGAAGCAGGCGGTGCAGATGTTCGGCCCCGCCCAGCACGCGGTGGCCAAGGCGGTGGCCGACAGCGTGGCCGAGGGGATCATCCCCGAGAACGAGGCCGATGACATCTTCATCTGCGTCGGCGTGTTCATCCACTGGTTGGCCGAGGACAACGCCAAGATCCAGGATTACAATTACCGTGCCACCAAGGAGGCGATCGCGCGCGCGGTGCGGGGCGAGCCCAAGGCCTCGACGGTGGTGGCGCAGCGGAACGCGGTGAAGCATCCCTTCGCGGCGTAAGCGGCGCGGGTTGTGGGGAGCGGGAGGAGGCGGGGCCGGGTGGCCGCCTCCTCCGTTTCTTTTGGGAAGACGCGTTGGGGACGCACCGGGACCGCGCTGGCGGGGCGAGTGGGCAAATCCCCCCAAAGGTTGGGCGATAAGGGTAGGACCGGGGGGTAGGACGGAGGAGTAGGGCCCGGGGGGTAGGGCCGGGGT
>JPYW01001458.1 GCA_000759655.1 Acidicaldus organivorans
GCCGCCCCGCGCGGGGGGCGCTTGACGAGCCCGCCCATTTTACCGATACCCCAGACAAGCGAAGCGCCTCGCCGCTCCCGCTTCACTTCGACGCGAGGCGCAGGCAGAGACGAGATCACCCGAAAGCAAGACGTGTCCTCTGAAATCATTCCCCCCGCCGCTCCCCCGCCGGCCGCGCCGGAAGCGCCTTCTGAGCGCGACCTGCCGGAAGCCTTCCTCGCCCTTGGCCTCTCGGAGGCGGTGGTGCGGGCGGTGGCCGAGCTCGGCTATACCAAGCCCACGCCCATCCAGGAACAGGCTATCCCCTTCGTGCTCGCTGGGCGCGACGTGCTGGGCTGCGCCCAGACCGGCACTGGCAAGACGGCGAGCTTCACCCTGCCCATGCTCGACATCCTCTCGGGAACGCGGGCGCGGGCGCGGATGCCGCGGAGCCTCATCCTTGAGCCCACGCGCGAGCTTGCCCTCCAGGTCGCCGAGAACTTCGTCCTCTATGGCAAGTATCTCAAGCTCACCCATGCCCTCATCATCGGCGGCGAGAGCCTCGCCGACCAGCGCGAACTGCTTGCCCGCGGCGTCGATGTGCTGATCGCCACGCCCGGGCGGCTGCTCGACGTGTTCGAGCGGGGCGGCGTGCTCCTGCATGACACGCGCATCCTGGTCATCGACGAGGCGGACCGGATGCTCGACATGGGCTTCATCCCCGATGTCGAGCGGATCGTGAAGCTTCTGCCGGTGCGGCGGCAGACACTTTTTTTCAGCGCCACCATGGTGCCGGAGATCCGCCGCATCGCCGATGCCTTCCTCGACAATCCGAAGGAGATCACCGTCGCCCCGCCGGCGAGCGTGGCGAGCACCATAACCGCCGCGCTCGTCCTCGTCGCCGAGCATGACAAGCGCGAGGCGCTGCGGCGGCTGTTGCGGCGCGAGGAGATCCAGAACGCGCTCATCTTCTGCAACCGCAAGCGGGACGTCGCCATCCTGCACCGCTCGCTCCTCAAGCACGGGTTCAATGCCGGGGCGCTGCATGGCGACATGCCGCAGTCCCAGCGCTTCGCCATGCTCGAGAAGTTCCGCGCGGGCGAGATCCAGCTCCTCGTCTGCTCGGACGTGGCGGCGCGGGGGCTCGACATCAGCGGCGTCTCGCACGTGTTCAATTTCGACGTCCCACGCAATGCGGAGGACTATGTGCACCGCATCGGGCGGACCGGACGGGCAGGACGTTCGGGCAAGGCCTTCACGCTCGCGCTTCCCAGCGAGCGGCTGGCGGTGGAGGCGATCGAGAAACTGACCGGCCAGACCATTCCCCGCCTCGTCCTCGAAGGGCTCGATCCGGTGGAATGGGAGGAGGTCACGCCGAAGGGGCGCCATCGGGGCGCGAAGACGGCAAGCGCCGCCAAGCCCGCCCCGTCCGAAACGCGCGCCCCTTCTCCCACCGCGCCGCCACGTCCGAGCAGACGAGGAGCTGGATC
>KN174125.1:0-652 GCA_000759655.1 Acidicaldus organivorans
CTCCCCACCGTCCTCATCTCCCCACCGTCCTCATCTCGCCGCCCGTCAAGCCGCACGCACCGGTTCGGGCATTGGCCAAACGGTTTGTCTTCCCGGATATGCCGGACCTCGCCGCGCCCTGCGGCGAGGGGGAAGGCCCCAGACGATGCCACCGGCTGGACGAAAGAACGGCTGGACGAAAGAACGGCTGGACGAAAATGGGTGGACAAAAGAATGGGTGGACGAAGGAAGCTGCCTTGCCCCCGCCCTTCGGACACAATAAAGAATTATAAAGTGAATATGAGGTGATTATAAAGTGATTGATTATATTGTGAGCGTCCTGAGCGTCCTCAGAAAACGAGCATCGCCGGAAAAGTCGGAAAACGTCGTCGGGAAAGCCCGAAAAGAGAGGAAGCCAGGGGAAGAGAGGGGCGGAGATGACGACGGGGGCGCGCCAAACCTCCTCGTCGTGCTCGGCATGCATCGCAGCGGGACCTCGGCCAGCACGCGTATGGCCGCCGCTCTCGGCTTCGACCTCGGCGAGGACCTCCTTCCCCCCGCCCCCGACAACCCTAAGGGCTTCTTCGAAGACAACGAACTCTACGCCACGACCAAGACCTGCTCACTGCCGGCGCTGCCCCCTGGGACACCCTCGGCTTGCGCCTGGAGGCGG
>KN174125.1:741-2095 GCA_000759655.1 Acidicaldus organivorans
TCGGCGAAGAGGCCCTCGCCCCGCTTCGCGAACGCGCCCGCGCCTGGCTCGCTGCGCGCGGGGCCGGAACCCGCCCCTTCGCCGCCAAGGACCCGCGCCTCTCCCGCCTCCTTCCCTTCTGGCAGAGCCTGTTCGCCGAGAACCCCGCCATCCGGCCCGCCTATCTCCTCGTCTATCGCCACCCGGAAAGCGTGGCCCTCTCCCTCGCCCGACGCGACGGGATGGGCCGCACCTACGCCTTCCTCCTCTGGCAGGAGCACATGCTCGCCGCGCTGCGNGCGGCGAAGAGGCCCTCGCCCCGCTTCGCGAACGCGCCCGCGCCTGGCTCGCTGCGCGCGGGGCCGGACCCCGCCCCTTCGCCGCCAAGGACCCGCGCCTCTCCCGNCGAAGGGGCGCGCCGCGTCCTCATCAACTATGATGCGCTGATCGACGCGCCTATGATGCGCTGATCGACGCGCCCGCCGCCACGCTCTCCACCGTCGCCGCCACGCTCGGCCTCGCCCAACCCTCGCCCGAGGCGCTCACCACCTTCGCCCAAGACTTCCTCGATCCCAACCTCCGCCACGCCCGCTTCGAAGCCCCGCCGGCCGGGGAGGTGCCGCCCGGGGTGGGGGCGCTCACCGCCCTGCTGGCGGCGGCCGCCCGCGTCGATCCCGGGCTCAACCAGCCGGCCTTCCGTGCCGAGATCGCTGCCCTCCTCGCCGCCTACGACCCGCTGCGGCCGCTGATCGCCGAGCTCGGGCAGATGTTGCGCTCGCGGCGGGAGGTGGAGGCCGAGGTGGAGCGGCTTTGCGCCGAGAATGCCGAGCTCCGCCGCGCCAGTGCAGAGTTCGCCCACGCGCATGCGCTCCTCGAAATCGAGCGCGACCGCCTCGCAGCCGAGAACGCCGCGCTCCGCGAGCCGCTTCCGCCGCCGCTGCCCCCTCTTCACCCAGAGACGAACGCCGCCTGAGCCTGCAGCGCTACCTCGGCCTGCAGCATCCTTGGTCGATCTGCGCCGCTAAGCCGATCTGCGCCGCGCCCCTTTCTCCGCCCCGCGACCGAGGGAGCAGGCGTGCCGCCGTCCGGGGTATGCCCGCTCCGATCACGGTTGGGAGAGATCCACATCCGGATACCGTCATTTACACATCGTTGCACGAGAAAGGCTTGCCTTCACGCCGCGCCGCTCGCAGAGTGCGGCGACGCTGTGCGCAGTGAGGCGCAAGCTCGGGCGCGGAGCCGAGGCGCGGGTCTCGCAGGGAGAGCCGAAGTGAGGGACGATCAGGAGCCACGGGCGGTCGAACGGGACGGGGCAAGGATGAGCCGCGCCGCGGTCTCCTGCACCCCGTCGCCCTCCCCGCGCTCTTCCAACCCC
>JPYW01001463.1 GCA_000759655.1 Acidicaldus organivorans
CCGCCTGACGCCCCCCGCTTGACGCCCCCCCCGCTTGACGAATGGGGCCGGGGCCTCTCCCATAGGGGAGACGCGAAGGAGGGAACGGATCATGCGCGCCTGGGCCGTCGTCGAAAATGGCAAACCGCTCGCCGAGCTCGAGCTCCCTACGCCGGAACCGCAAGGGACCGAAGTCCTGCTCGAGGTGACCCATTGCGGAGTGTGCCACTCCGATCTCCACATCTGGGAAGGATATTACGATCTCGGCGGCGGCGAGAAACTCTCGCTACGCGACCGCGGGGTGAACCTCCCGCTCGCCATGGGCCACGAGGTGGTGGGCCGGGTGGTCAAGCTCGGCCCCGAGGCCAAGGGGGTGAAGGTGGGCGATCTTCGCATCGTCTATCCGTGGGTGGGCTGTGGCACCTGCCGCTACTGCCTCGCCGACGAGGACAACATGTGCCTCACCCCGAAGAGCATCGGCGTCTATCAGCACGGCGGCTACGCCACCCACGTGCTCGCCCCCCATCCCCGCCATCTGGTCGATCCGGGCACGATCGATCCTGCGGTGGCGGCGACCTATGCCTGCTCCGGCATCACCGTCTATTCGGCGATCCAGAAGGCGATGCCGCTCGAGCCCGATGAGCCGATCGTGCTGATCGGCGCGGGCGGGCTCGGCATGAACGCGATCGAGATCCTCAAGGCGATCGGGCACCGCAACATCATCGTGGTCGATGTGAGCCCCGAGAAGCGCGAGGCCGCCGCGGCGCGCGGGGCCAAGGTGGTCGATGGCGCGGGCGAGGACGTCGCCAAGCGCATCATGGCAGCTGCCGGCGGACCGGTGCCGGCGGTGATCGACCTCGTCAACGGCACGGCGACGGCGCGCGCCGGGTTCGGCGCCCTGCGCAAGGGAGGCAAGCTCATCCAGGTCGGGCTCTTCGGCGGCGAGCTCCGCCTGCCGCTCCCGCTCATGGCGATCCGGGCGCTCACCGTGCAGGGAAGCTATGTGGGAACGGTGAAGGATCTCCGCGCCCTGGTCGCCCTCGCCCAGAGCGGCAAGCTCGCGCCGCTGCCGGTCACCACCATGCCGCAGCGCGAGGCGAATGCGGCGTTGATGCGGCTGCGCGATGGCCAGGTGACAGGGCGGATCGTGCTCCGGGCGGAGGCGGCATGACCATGAGCGCGATCCCCGCCACCCGCCGCGCCTTCCGTCTCCGCTACCGCCCCAAGGGAGCAGTGACGCCGGACGTTTTCGACCTCGTCGAGGAGCCGATGCCCACGCCCGGCCCGGGCGAGGTGCTCACCCGCACGCTCTGGCTCTCGATCGACCCCTATATGCGGGGCCGGCTGTCGGACGCCAAATCCTACGCCGAGCCGGTGCCGATCGGCGGCGTCATGGAGGGCGAGACGGTGGGCGAGGTGCTGCTCTCCAACCACCCGCGCTTCGCCCCGGGTGACGTGGTGGTCGGCCCGCGCGGCTGGACCACCCATCTCACCGCGCCGGGCGATATGCTCTACAAGATCCCGCCCGATGGCGCGCCGCCCTCCACCTATCTCGGCGTGCTCGGCATGCCGGGCACCACCGCCTATTCCGGCATGACCGACATCGGCCAGCCCAAGGCGGGAGAGACGGTGGTGATCTCGGCCGCGGCCGGGGCGGTGGGCTCGGTCGCCGGCCAGCTCGCCAAGCGGGCCGGGGCGCGGGTGATCGGCATCGCCGGGGGCGCGGAGAAGTGCCTCTACATTCAGGACACGCTCGGCTTCGACGGGGCGATCGACTACCGCGCGGTCGATGTCGGCGCGGCGCTGGACGAGCTCTGCCCGAACGGGATCGACGTCTATTTCGAGAACGTGGGCGGGGACATCCAGCACCAGGTCTTCCGCCGCCTCAACCCGTTCGGGCGGATGGTGATGTGCGGCATGGTCGCCGAATACAACGACCCCGAGCCGCGGCCAGGGCCCAATCTGATGCGCGTCGTGCGCAACCGGCTGCGCATCCAGGGCCTCATCGTCTCCGACAAGCCCGAACGCTTCGGCGAGTGGCGGCGGCTCGCCACGCCGTGGGTGAAGGAGGGAAGCCTCAAATATCGCGAGGACGTGATCGACGGGTTCGAGAACGCCCCGCAGGCGCTGATCGACATCCTCGCCGGGCGGAATTTCGGAAAACTCCTCGTCCGGGTCGCGTGATCCGGACCGGGCAGGGACGGGGTCGCAAGGCCGGGGTGAGGGGAGGTTCGCCGTTCCGTCACGAAAGTCTTACGTTTTGATACCGATCGAGACTGGCCTCGCCTGGCCGGATCGGGCATGTAAAGTGGGTCCCTGACCGCCCAGGGGTGCGTGCGGGCTCGCCAGAGAGGGCCGCACAGCCCGGGCGGCAGTTTTGGAAGGAGAATGGATCGCATGAAACGCGTTCTTGCACGGCCCCTTTTCACCCTCCTGCTCGGCTCGGCGCTCGGCCTCGCCGCGCCCGCCTTCGCCCAGCAGGAAGGCGGCTACGGCCAGGGCCAGCCGGGCTATGGCCAGCCCCAGCCCTATGGCCAGCCGCCCTCCGGCCAGATGGGCCAGCCGGGCCAGATGCCGATGGGCGGGCAGAAGCGCCCCGACCCGATGGTGCGCGTCGAGCGGCAGATTCGCGAGCTCCGCGAGCGGCTCAAGATCACCCCGCAGCAGGAGCCGCAGTGGAACGAGCTCGTCTCGGTGATGCGCGAGAATGCGCGCCAGATGGAGCAGCTCTTCCAGGAGCGGGGGGCGCATTTCAACCAGATGAACGCGGTGGAGAGCCTCCGCTCCTACCAGAAGATCGCCGAGGCGCATGCGGCCGGCATGCAGAAGCTCGTCCCCGCCTTCGAGAAACTCTATGACGTGCTCACCCCCGAGCAGCGCCGCGCGGCGGATGAGGCCTTCCGCTACCAGAACATGGGCCACCGCCGTGGCGGGATGGGTGGCAACATGGGCGGCGGCAATATGGGCGGCGGCAACATGGGTGGGGGCATGCAGCAGGGGCAGTAACTCCCCTCTTGCCGGGCGGGGCGGTCTCGATTATGCCCCGCCCAGACTTTTTTCTCCCTGACCGTTCGGCCCTGACCTCCCCGCCCCGTCGGGAGGCGCGGGGTTTCGCGGCAAATGGCGCAAGGCGAAGAGGATAGCGATGAAACCCGGCATCCACCCCGACTATCACGAGATCACCGTCATCATGACCGACGGGACGACGTTCAAGACGCGCTCGACCTGGGGCAAACCGGGGGACACGCTCCGGCTCGACATCGACCCCAAGTCGCACACCGCCTGGACCGGGGTGCAGCGCATCGTCGATACCGGCGGCCAGGTCGCCAAGTTCAACAAGCGCTTCGGCGGTCTCGGCCTCAAGCGCTGAACATTGCCCCGCTGACGCCACCCTGCCGCGGGTGGGCGCTCGGCGCGTCATGAGTTGGGGGCGTTCCCGGGCCCGCCTGGGGACGCCCTTGAATTTCGCCCCCCTCCTTCCCATGTTCTTGATTGGTAAGGGCGCCCGTTCCGGGGCCCTGCCGCAGACGTGTCTGGACCTGCCTTCGGGAGGTCCGGGAAACCTTGCTCAGTGAAGGAGGTTCGTCATGACCACTTTTGATTTCGCCCCCCTCTTCCGCACCGCGATCGGCTTCGACCGTCTCGCCCGCCTCATGGACAGCATCCAGAGCGGGGCCGAGGCGTCGTCCTATCCGCCCTACAATGTCGAGAAGCTCGGCGATGACAGCTACCGGATCACCATGGCGGTGGCCGGGTTCTCGGCGGATGACATCGACATCGTGGTGAAGGACAACACCCTCATCGTCACCGGCCGCGTCGGCCAGGAGGGCCAGAAGGCGGAGGTGCTCTATCGCGGCATTGCCGGCCGTCCCTTCGAACGCCGCTTCGTGCTCGCCGACCACATCGTGGTCGAAGGAGCCGAGCTGGTGAATGGCCTGCTCCACATCAATCTCCGCCGCGTGGTGCCGGAGAACCTGAAGCCGCGCAAGATCGCCATCCAGCAGGGAAGCGCGCCGCAGGTCGGCACCGCCAAGACGATCGACCAGCCGGCGGGCTAAAGCGCTGGCGAGAACGGGCGGGCAGCGAGCGCCTCCCGCCCCGAGCAAAAGGGCCGGAGCCTCCGGCCCTTTTCGTTTCTTCCCCCTCCGCCTCTCTTTCTCCCGACCTTTCTTCCCGGGCGTTCTTTGTCCGCCCCGGGCGGGCCCTGCGCAAAGCATCGCGTAACGAAGTGTTTCGGTCTTGTTTCGCGCCACGTGCGGGGAGCGCGCCTCAGCCCTCCGCCGGGCCGATCCGCTCCATCCCGCCCATATAAGGGCGGAGCGCTTCGGGCACGGTGATCGAGCCGTCCGCGTTCTGGTAGTTCTCCATCACCGCGATCAGGGCGCGGCCGACCGCGACACCCGAGCCGTTGAGGGTGTGGACGAAGCCCGCGACCTTGCCCTGGGCGTCGCGGAAGCGGGCATTCATGCGGCGGGCCTGGAAGTCGCGGCAATTGGAGCAGGAGCTGATCTCGCGATAGCGCCCCTGGCCGGGGAGCCACACTTCGAGATCATAGGTCTTCGCCGCCGAGAACCCGGTATCGCCCGAGCACAGCAGCACCCGCCGGTAAGGGAGGCCAAGCCGTTCCAGCACCGTCTCGGCGCAGCGGGTCATCCGCTCATGCTCCGCGCCGCTCTGTTCGGGGAGGGTGATGGAGACGAGCTCGACCTTGTCGAACTGGTGCTGGCGGAGCATGCCGCGCGTATCGCGCCCCGCCGCCTGCGCCGCGGCGCGGAAACAGGGGGTGAGCGCGGTGACGCGGAGGGGAAGGCGCGCCGCCGGAACGATCTCCTCGCGCACGAGATTGGTGAGCGGCACTTCGGCGGTGGGGATCAGGAAACGTCCGTCCTTGGTCTGAAAGAGGTCTTCCTCGAATTTGGGGAGCTGGCCGGTGCCGAAGGCCGCTTCGCGCCCCACGAGGAGCGGCACCTGCGTCTCCTCATAGCCGAATTCCCTCGTGTGCAGGTCGAGCATGAACTGGCCGAGCGCCCGCTCGAGCCGGGCAAGCGCGCCGCGCAGCACGGTGAAGCGGCTTCCCGCGATCTTGGCGGCGCGGTCGAAATCCATCAGCCCCAGCGCCTCGCCGAGCTCGAAATGCGGGCGGGGGGTGAAAGCGAAATCAGGCGGGGCTCCCCAGCGATGGACCTCGACATTGTCGTTCTCATCGACCCCGTCGGGGACATCGTCGTCGAGCCGGTTGGGAAGGGTGGCGAGCCGCGCCCGGAGCGCCTCGTCCGCCTTCGCCGCTTCCGCCTCCAGCGCGGCGATCCGCTCCTTGAGCGAGGCCGCCTCCGCCTCCAGCGCCGCCGTCTCCCGCCCCTCGCGCTTGGCCGCGCCGATCTCGCGGGCGAGCTGGTTGCGCCGGGCCTGAAGCTCCTGGGCCTCGGTGAGCGCGCGCCGGCGCCCTTCATCGAGGGCGAGCAGCGCCGCGCTCTCAGGGGTGAGGCCGCGGCGGGCGAGCGCCTGGTCGAACGCGGCGGGAGCGGCGCGGATGTCGCGAATGTCGTGCATCAGCTGTGGGTCTCCTCTTTCGCCGCCTCATCCGCCTGCCTCGCGCCCCCCGCGCTGTTGCTTCCCCCCTCCCCCTCCTCCGGCTTGGGCTCGACGAGACGGGCGGCGAAGATCGAGGCCTCGTAGAGCGCGATCAGCGGCACGGCGAGCATGGTCTGGGTGAAGACGTCGGGCGGGGTGAGCACCGCGGCGATGACGAACATGATGACATAGGCGTAGCGCCGCTTGGAGGCGAGGCCGCGCGAGGAGACGAGCCCCACCTTGGCCATCAGGGTGAGCGCCACCGGCAGCTGGAAGGCCACGCCGAAGGCGAGGATCAGCTTCATCACCAGGTTGAGATATTCGCTCACCTTGGCTTCGAGCTGGATGGGAAGCCCGCCCGCGCCGGAGGGGCTCTCGAAGCTCAGGAAAAACCGCCACGCCGTGGGAAAGATCACGTAATAGGCGAGGGCGGCGCCGATCACGAAGAGGATCGGGGTGGCGATGAGGAAGGGGGCGAGCGCCTTCTTCTCGCGCCGGTAGAGGCCGGGGGCGATGAAGAGCCACACCTGCATCGCCACCACCGGGAAGGAGAGGAACATCGCGCCGAACACCGCGACCTTCACATAGGTGAAGAACGCCTCGTAGAGCGCGGTGAAGATGAGCCGCCGCTCGCCCCCGCCATGCTGCATCAGCACTTCGGCGAGCGGGCGGGCGAGGAAGGAGTAGATGTCCTTCGAATAGTAGTAGCAGACGGCGAAGGCGACGAGGAAAGCGGCGAGCGAGTAGAGGAGGCGCCGGCGCAGTTCGAGCAGATGCTCGATCAGCGGCATCGGCTTGTCATTGATCTCGTCATCGCGCGGATCGCGGGGGGCCATGGGGCGGGCGTGCTCGTCGGGCTCAATGGAGGGGCGGATGCCGCCGCCCGCGCCGGGGCGGGATGAAGGCGGGGGCGTTGCG
>KN174126.1:0-145 GCA_000759655.1 Acidicaldus organivorans
CCTGCTGCTGGGGGCGATCGGGCTCCATGTGGCGGCGGGCAGGCGTTTCTTGCCGGTGATCATCGGCCCCACCAGGTTTTGGCCCTTGACCAGCCGGTAGAGGAGGATCGCCGCCACATGGAGCCCGATCGCCCCCAGCAGCAGG
>KN174126.1:222-1524 GCA_000759655.1 Acidicaldus organivorans
ACGAAATTGGCCGAATGGAGGGTGGCGGTGAGCTCTGCCTGGGATGGGGTGAGAAGGGCGCTGTATGGGGCCGCGCTATCGGGGCCGCTTCGCGCGAAGAGCCCGGAGACCGCTTGGAGGGTGAGCAGGAGGAGGAGCAGGAGGACCATGTATCCGCCTGGCGGGTTGTGGCCGACGACGGTATCCGGTTCGCGGACGAAAAGGGCGCGGAGATGGGCGAGCGCTTCGCGTGGGGGACGGAGGAAGCTGGAGAAGCGTGCCGTCTCGCTGCCCCAGAACCCCCACAGCCAGCGGAAGAGGATGAGGCTGAGAGCGAAAAGCCCGCACCAGTAATGGAGCGTCATCGGCACGCCCCAGAGCTTGTGGGCGAGACGCGCCCCATAAAGCGCCATCACGTCGAGCACGAGCAGCCAGTGAAAGAGGCGGAGGGGAAGATCCCAGACCGGGATGGAGAGCAGAATGCCGCGCGGGCGGAGGAGGCTCGCCCCTCTTGACGAGGAGGTGAGCCTCCCGGCAGAGCCTCGGCTGGCATGATCGGGTACCTCCCGCCTCTCGCGCGGCTTTGGGCCGAGCCCTGGCGCTCCCTGATCGGCGGGCCGCTTGCCGCTTTTGCCGTTGCGCGTCTTGGGTGCTGGACCCTGCTCGGCGCCCTCCCCGGCGCGGGCGGGCGCGTTCTTCGCCCCCTCTGTCTCGGAGCGGGGGGTATGGCGGCTTTCCTTGCGGTCTTCGGCTGGCATGCGCTCTCGCTCGTTCTTCTGCCGGTGATGCTGGCGGTGCTGTCCTTAACCCCAAGACCGCCCCTCCCGCAATCGCGCGCGAGTGAGGGAGCGGTTCTGCTGCTCCTTCTCGCCCTGGTGCAGCTCTGGGCGCACGCCTTCGCCCCTCTCTCCCCCCGGCCCGTAACCCTCCCGCCATTCCTCGCGCTCGCCGCCTCCTGGGGGCTTGGCGCGATCGCCCTCCTTCCCTTTCTCGCCGCCGGGTCTGGAGTGCTCGTCCCCCCGCTTTGGGCCGCGCTCGGGCCAGTGGGGGCCTTGCTGCTCGCCGCTTTCGCCCCTCTGCCGAGCGCGAGCCTCTTGGCCCGCCAATCCCTCTTTCTTGCGCTCGAGGCGCTCGCCCTCGCCCCCGTGGTGCGGCCGGGCGAGGCGGGGAGAACTGGGCCAAGGCGGGGCGGGCGCAGGAGTCGCGGCCGAGGGAAGGGCGAGCCTTCGCCGTTCCTCGCCGAGCCGCAATTCTTCGCCCTCCTCGCCGCGTTNGCCAGTGGGGGCCTTGCTGCTCGCCGCTTTCGCCCCTCTGCCGAGCGCG
>KN174126.1:1586-1703 GCA_000759655.1 Acidicaldus organivorans
CCTGGCGAGCGGGGCGGGGGCGCGGGTCCCGCCCGCCGCCCTCGTCGGAACCGCGCTGCGCCTTGCCCTCTTTGCGCTTTTTCTCTTTCTCTTTCTCCATCTCGCCCGGCGATGGCG
>KN174126.1:1800-1915 GCA_000759655.1 Acidicaldus organivorans
GGTCTCCTCGCGGCGGGAGGGGTGAGCGTGGTGCTTGGCTTCAGCGCCGCCGCCCTGCTCGGCTGGCGTTGAGGGCAACGCCGAGGGGGGGAGCAGCAATGGGGACGTTGCGGGG
>JPYW01001469.1 GCA_000759655.1 Acidicaldus organivorans
CTCTCACGCACAGCGCACCGACGCCCGCCGCGATCAGGAGGGCGGGGACCGCCGTGGCAAAAGGAAGAGTGGCCAGCGCGATGAGGGCGGCAAGTGCCCAGGCGAGGGCATGCGCCTCCCTTTCCGCCGGCGCGAGCCGGGCGCCGAGCCCCTCGGGACGCGCCGGCGCAAGGCGGAGGATCTGAAGGAGGAGGGCAGTGCGCCCCAGCGCTCCGGCGAGGATCAGGGCGCGTGCGGCCGCCGCCGGGCCGAGCGTGGCAAGCGCCGCCGCCCGCCCGGCATAGGAAAAGAAGAGGGCGCTTGCGCCGAACGTGCCGATCCGCGAATCGCGCAGGATATCGAGCCGCCGTGCGCGATCGCCTCTTGCCCCGAGTGCATCGGCGGTATCGGCGAGCCCGTCTTCGTGCAGGGCGCCGGTGATGAGGGTGGCGGCGGCGAGGGGGGCGAGCGCCGCGGCGAGAGGCGGAATGACCAGTGCCCGGAGCAGGGCGAAGACAAGGGCGGAAAGCCCTCCGCAGGCCGCGCCCACCAAAGGGAAACTCCACACCAGGCGCGGGCTGAGCGGGGCGGGGGGTCCCGGCCAGGGCAGGCGCGTGAGGAGGGCGAAGCCTGCGGCGAGCTCGGCGTGCCAGCCCCGCCCCTCCGGCTTTCCCATCAGACCCGTCCCGCCACCCCGGCCTCGGCGAAAGTGGCCATGCCGCAATGACAGGCCGCAGCGGCGCGGGCGAGCAGGATCGCCACCGCCGCCCCCGAGGCCTCGCCGAGCCGCATGCCGAGATCAAGCCACGGCGTCTTGCCGAGCCTCTCGGCCAGTCGGCGATGGCCGGGTTCGGCGGAGAGATGGGCGATTTCGGCATGATCGAGCGCTCCCTGGCTCAGTTTGGCGAGCGGGGCAGCCGCGGCGGTGGCGACGAAGCCGTCGAGCAACACGGGCACGCGCCGGAGCCGCGCGGCGAGCACGGCGCCGAGAATGGCTGCAAGCTCCCGACCGTCCAGCGCGGCGGCGGCGGCGAGCGGATCGTCGAGCCGCTCCCGGTGGCGGATGAGCGCCGCCTCGACCGCGGCGCGCTTACGCGTGAGTCCCGCCGCATCGAGGCCGGTGCCGCGCCCCACCCAGGCTTCCGCCTCCCCGCCGAAGAGCGCGGCGGCGAGGGCGGTGGCGGCTGTGGTATTGCCGATCCCCATCTCGCCCAAAGCGAGGAGATCGGTCCCTTCCGGCACGCTTCCCATGCCGAGGCCGACCGCCTCCAGAAACTCAGCCTCGCTCATCGCCGGGGCTTCGGTGAAGTCGGCGGTGGGGCGTTCGAGGGCGATCGGCACCACGCTGAGCGTCGCCCCGGCGGTGCGGGCGAGCTGGTTGATCGCCGCCCCGCCCCGCTCGAAATTGGCCACCATCTGGACGGTGACTTCGGCGGGATAGGCGGAGACGCCGCGGCGGGTGACGCCGTGATTGCCGGCGAAGACCACGATCCGCACCGCGTCGAGGCGGGGAAGGGCACGGCCCTGCCAGCGGGCGAGCCAGAGCGCGATCTCTTCAAGCCGGCCGAGACTGCCCTCCGGTTTGGTGAGCTGGACCTGACGGGCGGCCGCCGCGGCGGCAGCCTCTTCGTCGGGCGGGGGGAGGCGCTCGCAAAGGGCGCGGAGATCAGCGAGGCGGGAAAGCGTCATGCGCAGCCACTCCTTACTCGTTCACTCGTTCTTGGGCGATGGCGTCGTCGGCGATGAGATGAAAGAAACTGCCGCTCACCTGGCCGCGGCGGAGCCCGGCCTCGCCGAGGCTTTCCCCGCCGCCATCGGTAAGGGCAAAGAGAGGGGCGTCGTTCCCCGGCGCGACGATTTGGGCGTAGTGGAACTCGTGGCCGCGAAAGCGGGTGCCCGCGGCGCCGAGCGGGTGGGCGTCAATCAGCCGGGCGCGGCGGTAGCCGAGGCTCAAGCGGCGGTGGCGGAAACTCGTGGTGAGATCGAGGAGCCCCGCCATTGCGTGCCCAATCCCCTTCTCGTCCTCGATCGCGTGGCCCAGCACCATGAACCCGCCGCATTCGCCGTGGACGGGGCGGGTTGCGGCGAAACGGCGGAGCCCCTCCTGAAAACGCCGGGCCGCGGCAAGCCGGCTGGCGTGAAGCTCGGGATAGCCGCCGGGAAGCCAGCAGAATTCGGCCCGCTCATCCGGCGCCTCATCGGCGAGCGGTGAGAAGAAGCTGAGCTCAGCCCCTGCCGCCCGCCAGCCTGCGAGGAGATGGGGATAGAGGAAGGAGAACGCCGCATCGCGGGCGATGGCGATCCGCTGCGCGGGCGGAGGGAGCAGGATGGGCGGGCTCGCCGCAGCGGATCGCCATCGCC
>KN174127.1:0-146 GCA_000759655.1 Acidicaldus organivorans
GCGGGGGGCGGCTCGGCGGCGGTGGGGAGCGCGGGGTCGTCATCGGCGGCGAGCGGGGTGAGCAGGCCGTAGCCGGTGAGGTGCGGGCGGCGTCTGGCCCAGGCGGCGAGCCCGCCGGAGAGGAGCAGGGCGGCGAGATTGCCGAG
>KN174127.1:293-4047 GCA_000759655.1 Acidicaldus organivorans
CAGCACGGCGGGCAGGATCTCGGCGAAGAGTTCACCCTGGGAGGCGTGGAGGAGCCCGGCATAGCCGAGCGAGAGGGGGAGCGCCCCCTCGCCCACGCCGCCCCCCATGATCGGCACCACGATGAAGAAGATGGTGTGACGGAGCCCGAGCCCGGCGGCGAGACCGGCGAGCGTGCCCAGCAGCAAGGCAGCGAGCGAGCCCGCGAAGAGGGGGACGAAGATGCGCAGAAAGCCCGCGATCAGCACGCGGCGCTCCATGCCGAGGATGGAGCCCACGATGATCGAGGCGATGAAGAGGTAGAGGAAATTCGACTGCTGGGTGAAGTCGGTGATCGCCTTGATGAAGGGGTCGGGGAGGAGATGGGCGTAAACCAGATAGGAGGGGAGGAAGACGGTGAGGATGGCGGGCCCGCCGATCTGGCGAAGCAGGGGGAGCCGATGGCCGAGCTCGGCGGTGGTGAAAGCGCCGAGGGCGAGGGTCGGGATCATCAGGGTGAGGTCGGGGTGCAGCTTGCCGCGCCAGGCGAGCACGCCGAGGAGGAGGAGGAAGAGCGGATAGGCGGCGAACGGGACGATGCCGATGCGAAGATCGAGGGCGCGGGCGAGGGCAGGAAAGGTGAGGCTCTGCGCTGGCTCTCTCTGCCGGGCGGCTGCTTCGGTGGGGACGTTTCCTTCCATAAGGGGAGTTTCGTCCCCTCGGCCCGCCGGTCAAGGGGCGCTCCCGCCGCCAGCGGCGGGGGGATTTGTCAGAGGAAGCTTCCCGGCGGGGGGCCGAAATCGTGGCGGGCGCGTTCGGCGATGGCGCGGGAGAGGGCGCGCGCTGGCAGCGCCGCCTTGGCATGCTTGGCCCCTTCGAGCAGCACGAAATCGACCTCGCCCAGGGGAGGGAGGGTCCGGCACTCGCGCAAATCCTCGGGAAGCAGGCGGCGGGCGAAGGCGACGAGGCCGAGCCCGGCGCGGCTTGCCGCGAGCAGTCCGGAGAGGGTGCTGCTCGTGCAGCTGATGCGAAACCGCCGCCCCTCGCGCTGCAAAGCGGCGAGCGCCATCTCGCGGGTCATGCTGGGCGGCGGATAGAGCACGACGGCGAGCGGGTCCTCCGCGCCGCTGCTGCCCGGATGGGCCGAGGCCCACACCACCGCATCGCGCCACAGCACCCGCGCCGAGGCTTGGCCGGGGAAGCGCTTGCAGCAGACGAGGTCGAGGGCGCCCTCGTTGAGCGCCGCGATCAGCGTCTCGGAGAGGGCGACGGTGAGTTCGAGGTCGATCTCGGGATGGGTGGCGACGAACTCGCCGAGCACCGGGCTCAGCCAGTGATGGACGAGGTCTTCCGAGGCGCCGAAGCGGAGCCGGCCGCGGATGCGCCGTTCGGCGAAGCTGCGCGCCGCCCGCTCATGGGCGGCGAGGATGGCCCGCGCGTGGGGGGTGAGGCGCTCGCCATCCGGGGTGAGGCGCACCGTGTGCGTATCGCGGCGGAAGAGCCGCACCTCGAGCGCGGCTTCGAGCCGGGCGATGTGCTGGCTCACCGTCGAGGCGCGCAGGCCCAGCCGCTCGGCCGCACGGCTGAAATGGCCCGTTTCTACCACCGCGAGAAAGCTTTGCAGGAGGCGCGGGTCGAGATGGAGGAGCGGCTGGTTTTCACGATTCATGGATACCATCGCTACGATTTAGCGGCTTCCCCGCCCATAGGGCCAGTGTCACCCTCCCGTCATGAAACGGAGAAAAACCCGCGCGCTCGAGCGGAAAATTCCGTCACGGGCGGCAGACGAACGAACCGAGATGAACCCAATGGAGGATGACCATGGCTCCCACCCCTCGCCGTGACCTGCTCACCGGGCTTGCGCTCGGTGCGGCGGGTCTGATCGCAACCCAGGCCTCGGCCGCCGAGCTCGAGCCCTCGCGCGCCCCCGGTGTCGGCGGCACCGATCCCGGCCCGCGCAATCCGGCGCGCGAGCGGCAGAACCCCGACATCATCAATCCCCCCGCCACCGATCACGGCACGCTCCCCAATCTCCGCTTTTCCTATGCCGACTCGCACATCCGCCAGTCGAGCGGCGGCTGGACCCGCCAGATCACGGTGCGCGAGCTCGGCGTCTCCAAGGCGATCGCCGGGGTCAATATGCGGCTCAATGCGGGTGGCATCCGCGAGCTGCACTGGCACAAGGAGGCGGAATGGGCGTTCATGATCTATGGCTCGGCGCGGATCACCGCGATCGATGCGATGGGGCGCAATTTCGTCGATGACGTGGGCGTGGGCGATCTCTGGTATTTCCCCCCCGGCATCCCGCACTCGATCCAGGGCCTGGGGCCGGATGGGTGCGAGTTCCTGCTCGTCTTCGATGACGGGGCCTTCGACGAGGACTCGACCTTCCTCCTCTCCGACTGGATCAAGCACACGCCACGCGAGGTGCTGGCCAAGAATTTCGGCGTGAAGGAGGATTTCTTCGCCCCCACCCCCGATCCCGAGGAGCTTTACATCTTCAAGGCCCCCGTCCCGCCGCCGCTTGGGCCCGACCGGCTTTTGGGAGCCGATTCGGTGCCGCAGACCTTCAGCCATCGCATGCTCGCCCAGGAGCCGATCGCCACCAAGAGCGGGCGGGTGAGGATCACCGACTCCAGCAATTTCCCGGTCTCCAAGACCATCGCCGCGGCGCTGGTCGAGGTCGATCCCGGCGGGATGCGCGAGCTGCACTGGCATCCCAATGCCGATGAGTGGCAATATTACCTCGAAGGCGAGGCGCGGATGACCGTCTTCGCCTCTTCCGGCCAGGCGCGCACCTTCGATTTCCGCGCGGGCGACGTGGGCTACGTCCCCTTCGCCATGGGCCATTACATCGAGAATACCGGCAACACCACGCTCCGCTTCCTCGAGATCTTCAAGAGCGATCACTACGCCGATCTTTCGCTCAACCAGTGGCTCGCCCTTACCCCGCCCGATCTCCTCAAGGCGCATCTCCATCTCGACGATGCGGCGCTCAAAGTGTTCCAGAAGACGAAACACCCGATCGTCCCCGCCTGAGCGGGAAAGGGGTCAAGGAAAGATGGAACGAAGGAGGGGGGGGACAAAAAAGGATCGGGAGATAAAAAAAGAGTTGCACCAGGAGGGTGCAACTCTTTCCCGTTTCCCGGAAAGATGTCAGGCGGGTTTCGGCGAGCCGTGCGCTCGGGCCGACAGACTCAGCGCCGTCACACTGGCCACCACGGCGATGAGGCCAAGGATGACATGGCTCACCACCGCGCCGGTTTCAGCCGGGAAACCCAGGATCCAGGGCGCAAGAAACGCCCACAGACCCAGAATTCCTTCGGCCCAGGTGTGCCATCGGTCCTCACGTAGCAGGCCGTCTGCGGCTGCCAGAGCGAGGAGGATGGCCACCCCCCACGCATCGACGGCGGCTTTCGTCACCGTCGAGAAACCCACCACCCACGGGGCGATGAACAGGAGCACCGCCACCGCGAGATTGATCAGGCTCACGCCTTTGGCGACATCCTGCCAGAGTTTCCTCCACATCGCTCTCACCTCCTTTCATCGAGCTTCCTTCCCCGCGCCTTGCGGCCAGCGGGGAAGGTCTCTCCAGTTGATGAGACCTCGACCGTTCGGCCCACGCTTACCACGCGGCCTCGGTCGTGAAGGCACTTAAATTTTGGGTAACGTCGCGCTCCTTTTCAAGGGGAGGGGATAGGAGGGGAGGGAGGGGGGGCGGCATTCGATTACGTCTCCCCCCCCGCGTCCTCTTTGATCCAACCCCTTGCCTCCGCC
>JPYW01001472.1 GCA_000759655.1 Acidicaldus organivorans
TTGGGCCCGCCCTCGGTCTTCAGCCCGACGAGCGGGATGAAGAGGCCCGCGGCGATGAGGGCGGCGCGTCCCGCCTCGCGGAGCGCAGAGGGCGGGGCGGCGGGGGCCGGAGCGGGAGGGCGCGGGTTCATCCCTCAGACCTTCTCGACGTCATGGCGGCCGAAGAGGCCGGTGGGGAGGAAGATGAGGGTGATGGCGAGGATGGAGAAGGCGGCGACGTCCTTGTACTGGACCGAGAAATAGGCCGACCAGAAGGTCTCGATCAGCCCGATCAGAAGCCCGCCCAGCACCGCGCCGGGGAGCGAGCCGATGCCGCCCAGCACCGCGGCGGTGAAGGCCTTCACCCCGGCGATGAAGCCCACGAAGAAGTCGATCGCCCCGTAATAGAGGAGGAAGAGGAGCCCCGCCACCGCGGCCAGCGCCGCGCCGATGACGAAGGTGAGGCTGATGGTGCGGTCGGTGTCGATGCCGAGCAGGGCGGCCATCTTGCGGTCCTGCTCGGTGGCCCGCATCGAGCGCCCGAGCGGGGTCCGGGTGACGAGATAGGTGAAAATGGCGAGGCAGAGCAGCGTGGTGATCATGATGACGATCTGCATCACCGAGAGCTGGACGGCGAAGCCGCCCGCTCCCTCATAGAGGGTGAAGCCGCCATGCACGATGGGGGGCAGCGGCTTGACCCGCGCCCCTTGGGCGAGCTGGACGTAGTTTTCGAGGGTGATCGACATGCCGATCGCCGAGATCAGGGGGGCGAGGCGGAAGGAGCCGCGGAGCGGCCGGTAGGCGACGCGCTCGATGGTCCAGCCGTAGAGCGCGGCGATGGCGGCGGCGAAGACGAGGGTGAGGGCCAGCGCGATCGGCACCGCGGTGAGGCCGAGCCCGGCGAGGCCGGCGAGCGCGATGAGGGAGAGGAAGGCGCCGACCATGAACACGTCGCCGTGGGCGAAGTTGATCATGCCGATGATGCCATAGACCATGGTGTAGCCGATGGCGATCAGGCCGTAGATCATGCCCAGGGTGAGGCCGTTGATGAGCTGTTGCAGCGCGTAGGCCAAGGTTTCGTCCTTTCGTGACCGCTCCGTCGTGACCATCCGGTGACCACGGGTCCGTGACCCCGTAGGCGGGGGACGTAAAGCACGTGCATGGCAGACATGCAACAACCCCCGAGCCCGCCTGAGGGCGGGAGGGAGCGGAGCAATTTTCGTGCCGGGGATGGGGATAGGTGGGGCGG
>JPYW01001473.1 GCA_000759655.1 Acidicaldus organivorans
GAAGGGGGCAGCGGGGTTGGAGGCGCGTTCATCCGGCGGCGCGGTGGGCGGGTCCGCTCTCCTGCGCCAGCCTCCCGCCGAGGGCGAGGCATTTCCGCATCACGGAGGAGAGGGGCAGGCGGGCCAGGCTTTCAGGCGCGTGCGGGACGAGAGCGCTCTCCTCCCCCGTCTTCTCCTTATCCTCGCTCACCCCAAGGCGTGGGAAGGCCGAGAGCTCGGCCCCCAGAATGAGGAGGCTCAAGCGGAAATGGGTGAAGCCGTGGCGAACTTCGCCCAGAACACGCCAGCGCGCCTTGAGCGGCGCATGATGCGCGGCGTCCTCCGCCCGGTAGGCCCGCTCTCGCCAGGGCGCGCCGGGAAGCTCCCAGAGCCCGCCCAACAGGCCGGAGGCGGGACGGCGGCGGAGCAGCACCCGTCCCTCGGCGTCGCGCACGAGAAAGTGAAGGCCGAAGCGTTCGGGCCGCTCAAGCTTCGGCTTGGGACGGGGCAATGCTTCGGCGAGACCCTGGGCGCGGGCCTGGCAGCCGGGGGCGAGCGGACAGGTGAGGCAAAGCGGGGCGCGCGGGGTGCAAAGCGCGGCGCCGAGATCGAAGAGCGCCTGCACCCCATCGCCGGGGCGGGCGCGGAACAGGGGCTCCGCCGCCGCCGCTTCGGCGATCCCGCGCACCCGCCGATCAAGGGCGGGGCCTGCGAGGTCGAGCGCATGAAGCCGCGCGATCACCCGCCGCACATTGCCATCGACCGGCACTATGGGCTCGGCGAAGGCGATCGCCGCGACCGCCGCCGCCGTATAGGGGCCGAAGCCGGGCAGGGCGCGAAGCTCCTCGGTGCGGCGGGGGAAGAGGCCGCGCGCAGCGATCTCCCGCGCCGCGCGCCACAGGTTCCGCGCCCGCGCATAATAGCCGAGCCCCGACCACAGGGCGAGCACCTCGGTCTCATCCGCCGCGGCGAGCGCATCCAGGGTGGGGAAGCGCTCGAGAAACCGCGCGAAATAGGGTATCACCGTCCCCACCGTGGTCTGCTGCAGCATGATCTCGCTGAGGAGAACGTGATAGGGATCGGCAGGCGCGCCGGGAGGCGCCCGCCACGGCAGAGGGCGGCGCATCCGGTCATACCAGGCGAACAGGGCGGGCGGGAAAAGGGACGGGGTCATGGCGGTGACGAATGAGGGAAGCGGTATGGCGCGTCCCGCCCCACCGGACAAGGAAGGGCGAGAGAGGGGGGAAGGGACGCGCGGGGAAAGCCCATGGGGCGGGGGCCTCGCGCTCCGTCCGCTGAGCTTTCTCGTCCTCGATCTGATCCGCCCCGTGCTCGACCGTCATGGCCGCCTCCTCCTCCGCCTCAAGACCGAATGGCCGGTAATCGCGGGCGAGCGCGAGGCCCGGCTCTCCAGCCCGCGCGGCCTGCGTCAGGGCACGCTCACCCTCTCCGTCGCCCCCGCCATCGCGCTCGAGCTTCAGCACCGCAGCGCCGAGCTCATCGCGCGCATCAACGCCCATCTCGGCGAGGTGGCGGTCACGCGGCTCCGCCTCGTCCAGGACCACCCGGGACGCCCCGCCCCGGCCACGGCCTCCTCACCGCTC
>KN174128.1:0-3170 GCA_000759655.1 Acidicaldus organivorans
ACCGAACGACAGTTGCATCGATCGTCACCCCTATCACGTTGCTCTATATATTGCCGATAGCAGGGGAATTGTTCAGAACTTCCCTAACGGACCTGTAATCTGTCGCGCAGACGTCCGAGGACAGAGGGACAGAGGGACAAAAAAGCAGATTGAATACAACATGCGCTTCGGTTAAATAAAACCTATACCCACAGTATCAAAATGTTTCAATATGAATACATCAGTACTAATATCTATCAGAGGAAACTCAAAGATATCCACGGCACAGCCGCAATTAAGACCGTACCCAGCGCCAATGCCAGCAAATAGGGCAAAATGGGTTTGAGTCCAGCATCTGGTGGGACGCGACTGACTGCGCATGCGGCATAGTAGCCGACACCAAACGGCGGTGCGAACAAACCGATCCCCATCGCCAGCACGACCACGATTGCATAATGGACTTCGTGCACGCCTAAGCTGCGGGCGATTGGGAACAACAGTGGTCCAAACAACACTATCGCCGGGATCCCTTCCAGCACGCTTCCTAACAAGATGAAGGCAAGAATGGAAACGCTAAGAAACATTGGCTTTCCGCCCGGTATGGATCCCATTACGTCTGCCAATGCCTGAGAGAACCCCGACTGCGTTAGTGACCACGACATCCCTGTAGCTGCCCCGATAATCAAGAGGATCGCTCCAGAAAGTGATGCGGTTTCAACCGACATCGTCAAAATACGACCCCAATTAAATTGGCGATAAACAAGAAGCCCAACGAGAACGGTGTAGACAATCCCAACCGTCGACACTTCGGTCGCGGTTGCCACTCCGCTAATGACCGCGGTACGGATGATGAACGGCAGCGCCAGCCCCGGAAGGGCTGCCAGCAATATCCGCAAACTCGCTCTCCAGCTTATACGCGACGTCGGGAATACAACATCCTCGCGCATCGTACGAAGCCGCACTACCACACAAAGCACAAGGCCCAGCAAGAAGCCCGGCAACAACCCGCCACTAAATAATGCCGCTATGGAAACGCCGGTTACCGATCCGATGGTGATCAGAACAAGGCTAGGTGGTATCGTCTCAGTCTGCGCACCCGTTGCAGCCAGCAACGCTAAAAGCTCGCCCGGCGCTGCGCCCTGCGCTTGCATCTCTGTCAACAAAACCGGCACCACCGCCGCCATGTCTGCTGCCTTAGAGCCCGAAATACCCGAGACCAGATACATCGCTCCTACTAAAGCATAGTAAAGCCCGCCGCGCACACGTCCAAGCACCAAAACCAAAAACGCGACTATCGCTCGGGCAAGCCCTGTCATCTCCATCAATTGGCCAAGAAGTACGAACAATGGCACCGCAAGCAGAATAAGCTGCGACATGCCTTCATTTATCCGTCCCACCAATACGAGAGTTGGCGTCTCCGTGGCAAAGGCAAGATAGGCAAACGATGCAAGTCCAAAAGAAAACGCGATTGGCACACCAGCAAATACCAGCACACCAACCAGCCCCACAAAGAAAATTACAAGATTGATTTTACCCAGCGTCTTCAGCGCAGGTTCGGCCGCAAAAAAAACGGCCGCGATAACGACAACCAGAAGCGCGGTTGTGATAATTATCTTCCAATTCGCTTCGCGCAAGAGCCTAACCAGACCGCTCAGCAGCATCAACGCCGTACCGACCGGAAAGGCTGCCCCAGCCCAGCCACCTGAAATCCCAAGCGCAGGGGTACTAACAAATGTCTCATCGCGGAAATATTGAATCCCTGGTGGTAGCATGACCACCAAAAACACAAATGGAACGACGACAGAAATCGTCTCACAGAAGTTGCGCGCCGTGGGCGGTAGCGTCTTGGCTATGGCGCTCATTCGCATATGCTCATTCCGTCGCAGTGCGATACCCGCGCCAAGCATGGCTAGCCACAGGAATAGGATCGACGCTAGCTCATCGGACCATATCAGTGGCGAACGCAGAAGATAGCGAGCGACCACGCCCGCAAACAGTATTCCCGTTTCAATCAAAACGAGTGCCGCAGCAACAATTTCTATGATTATCCCAAGAAACCTGTCAACAGCGACCAGCAAACGATTATCAGAAAAGATCGGTAGCTGGATGTCTGACTGAAGGCGCGTCTTTTCCTCGATCATATTAATTGACCCGACACCTGTTCCAAAAGACTCCAAGCTGTTTCGCCGTATCTAGCTTTCCAATCGCGATAGTAAGTAGTTTGTCCCAAAACTTCCCTAAACCGAGCCCTGTTCGCCTCGTTAAAAACTAGCCCCTTTTGTGTTAGCTCACGCCGAAGAGTATTACTAAGCTGCGCAATATCTGCCCGCTCATCAAGGGCTGAGCGATCAAATTCCTGCATCATGATTTCCCGAATATCTGTCGGCAGCGCCGCCCAGGACCGCCGGTTCGCGAGGAAACAATACCCATCCCACACATGCCCGGTCATGCTACAGAATTTTTGAACCTCGTAGAGCCTGGCCGTGGCGATGATAGCGAGCGGATTCTCTTGGCCCTCGACCACCTTAGTCTGCAATGCAGTATAGACCTCATTGAAATTAATCGCCACCGGACCCGCACCAAGTGCTTTGAAAAGTGACGTTAACATAGGTGCAGGTGGCACGCGAAGTTTTAGACCGGAAAGATCCTCGGGCGTGATGATTGGCTTAGTCGAGGTCGTAATTTGACGAAACCCATTATCATAGAATTTCGATACGGAGATGATGCCAGACTTATCAATTTGCGCACGGATATATTGCCCGAGTGCCCCATCTACTGCCTTCCACACAGTATCGTAATCGGGGAAGGCGAAACCGGTATTAACGATTCCCGCCACCGGAACAAATGTTGCTAAGATCGATGCCGAGAGGTTAACAAAATCGATTCCACCAATCCGCACTTGCGAAAGCAAATCAGTATCTGAACCAAGCTGATTAGCGGGAAATAAACGTATATCAACCCGTCCGCCCGTTGCTTCCCGGATACGCGCTATGGCTTCCGCGGCTCTAGTATTAATCGGATGGCTTGGGTCCTGCCCAGTCGCAAATTTCAGATTAAATTGCGCAGCATCCCCGACACGACTGACCACCGCAACAAATGGCGCGGCACCTGCCGTACCAAGTACAATGCGCCGAGTAGGGTATCTCGTTACGTTGACCACAGCGGTATCCTCCAGAGAGTCTTCATCTTAA
>KN174128.1:3244-7018 GCA_000759655.1 Acidicaldus organivorans
CGTCACTTAATTAACCGCCGATCGGCGTGTTTCTAATACCCCGTACCACTCGATTGGCAGTATGAAGCTAAAGAATGCCGTGGCCAACACGAATTTGCTGTTATTTTGCCCGCCCATAACAAGCGCACGATGCCGGCGTCCGCGCAGATCCGTCCCCGGCCCTTTAGCCTCTGATCAAAACCGGGCCCTATGAACAATTGTCGTGCAAAGCATGTGTCGCGGGCAACACCAACCGTACCAAGCCCGATCATTGTAACTAGACGCATCTGGCTCACGATGCTTATTAATGGCGCCCAAACCTGGGCATGTGCAATTGAAGCCCTGCACAAGGCGCCGGCAAGATTTCGACCTGTCCCTTGGACACCTCGGTTACCAGCAGAAGATTCCTCCCGTCGACGGCAAAGGCGAGATTAGTTGGTTGCTCACCATCCAGCATCAATCGGTCCACGACCTTGCCATTGCGGTCAAGCACGGTAACGTTGCGTTGGTTGTAGACCGTACAGTAGAGCCGCCCATCTATCCCAAATTTCATTCCGTCCGGCCCCTTGAAGATAGGCCGATTATCCTCCATCAGCACATTGCCAAACAGATCCCGCCGCGGCGTTCCGGCGCCAAAAAGGTCGTAGCGATAGATGTCTCCAGTCAAAGATGCATTAACATAGAGATAGTTGGCAGCGTCAAACGCTATCCCGTTGGTGAAGCGGATGCTGCTATCTATTTTGCGAACTACCCTCCCGGCCTTTGGGTCGATCTCGTAGATCCGCCCATCCCACGGCAAGTCCATGAAGTTCTCTACAAAGGCCTGGCCGCTTATGAAGTCGCTGGCAACCATCCCGGAGTCGGTCACGTAGAGATGGCCATCAGGTCCAAACGCTAGATCGTTGGGGAACAGAAAGCGCTCTTCGTCATCCCCCTCGATGCGTAAGATTTCGGTACCGTTGGGATCGATGCAAATAACCGCTCGGAGGATCGCTTCGGCAATCCAGATGCATCCATCACCGTCTAAAGCAAGTCCGTTAGGCCGCCCACCGGTCCTCTTGACAACGTGACGGCGGCCCTGCGGATCAAGACGCGTGACGCAGCTCGTATCGCCTGACATCTCCGTGACATACATAGACCCGTCTGGCAAGCTGATTGGCCCCTCCGGCGCCCCAAGGCCCGAGGCGAATAGTTTTGGCAACATTCTCTCCTCCCCTCTTGCTCGAGTTCGTTTTAGGATACGGCCGGCGTGCGGCTAACACAAGCGCCGCCGGTAGACTCGCTCAGTACGCGCCGGCCGACGGCGGATAGACGCGCTTCAGTTTTGCCTGCATCTCTGGGCTATCAATCGTATCCTTGGTGACCAGAGGTTCGGGCAGCGGCAGGTCCTTAGTTACCTTTTTGCCTGTCAAGGCATTGTAAACCTGCTCGGTCGCGTCAATGCCCTGCCCCACCGCTTCCTGAAGAAACAGCCCCTGAATGGCGCCATCCCGTAGCAATTTGACGGTTGTCGGGCTTCCATCTGCAGTTGCAACGGCGATCTTTCCGATCAGGCCACGCGTCTGTAGAGCCTTAACCGCTCCCGTCGCAGCTTCGTCATACATGCCATAGATGCCTTTTATATCGGGGTGGGCGGTTAGGAGATCGTTGGCCTGCGCCACTGCTTCGTTCACCGTCAGTCCGTGAGTCTGAAGGATCTGCACGAGATCACAGCCTTCCGTACTGAACGCTTCCTTAGCGCCATTAAGGTATTTCTGTGCATTTTCCCGGTCCAGCGGGAGCGACAGCATGCCGATCTTATTGCCGCCGAGTTTCTTGGCCTCATCGCAGATGAACTTTCCTTCGGCAACCCCGGTTTCATAATTGTTCGCCGTCACCGAGGATGTGTAGTCGGTCTCACCCGGCGCCGGTCCAATGCCGGTGAACGCCACAGGAATCTGGTGTTCCTTCAGGAAACGCAGTACCGGTGGCGTGCTTGTCGAGCTGACCGGACCGATGACTACCGCGTTCACTCCGCGGGTGACCGCCGTACGGATGTTGTTCATTTGCGTGCTTGGCGAATTCTCCGAGGTCATCTCGATGTAGTTTATACCAAGTTTTGCAGCCTCGGTTTTTACTCCGTACGCGACCCACTGCCAGTAGGAGATGTCCAATGAGGGCGCGATGTAGGCAACGGTATATTTGTCAGCTGCTCGAGCAGCACAGCTCAGCATGAGCAGAGCGGCCGCAGTTGCCCCAAACACGTTCTTAAGCTTTGCTCCCATGACGTTTTCCTCCAGTGGATTGAGTCATTCAGTGACGCGCCTTGCCGACGCGGTCGATTAACACGGCAATCAAGATCACCAGACCGGTCACGGACCCTTGCCAGAAACTGTTGATGCCGATTAGATTTACACCGTTCTGAATGACGGTGATCATCAAGGCACCTAACGCAGCACCGATCGCGGAACCTGTTCCTCCGAACAGGCTAGCACCACCGATCACGACCGCAGCTATGGCTTGCAGCATCAAGCTTGATCCTGCTGTTGCCTCGGCATTGCTGATGTAGGAAAGGCTAAGGACACTGGCAAAGGACGCGAGCAGGCTACACACTACATAGGTAGACAGTCGCGTTTTCTGCACCGGAATGCCTAGCAGACGCGACGCTTCGCTGCTGCTGCCGACTGCGTAAAGCCAGCGCCCAGCAACTACCTTGCGCAGCACAAACTCTGTGGTGCCAGTTATCACGACGCAGTAGAGCAGAAAATTCGTAACACCAGGTATCAGCGTACCGGAGTTTAGCAAATAGTAGTTCTGGTTAGGAACGGGCATCGAGTGGCCATCGGTTACGATGAAGGCAAGACTACCCGCCGTTGCGTAGGTGATTAGCGTTACGACGAAGGGGGCAAGCCCCGCGAACGTTACTAGAACGCCATTAACTATACCGAAGATCGCGCCAACGCCTAGGCCGCAGAGTGTGCTACTTACTCCATCAAGACCATAAGCCATCGCCAGAGCGGTCACCATACCCGTTAGCGAAAACACAGAACCGACCGACAGATCAATTCCACCAGTAATCACTACAAGCAACTCGCCTACCGACATGATCACAAGTGGTGCTGCCGCCTGCGCCAAATCAGCGAAGTTGCCTCGCGTCAACGCCTGCGGGGTCATTGCGCCAACGCCGAGCTCGATCAGCACTATCGCGAGCAAGATTGCCGCCTCAGTCCGATAGTTAACGAGAAACCTTGTGCCGCGCGGGCGAGTGACAGTATCTACGGGCCGGGTCAGGACGGCGTGTGTTCTTTTGCTCATGCGACCATCCCCGTTGCGTGCGCTAGCCGAGTCTCATCGATATTGGGTCGTTGCAGAACTTCAATTGGCTGCCCGTCAGAGTCGAAAGCAAGCACCTTGTCGCAGAGCTCGACCAGTTCTGAGAACTCGGTCGACCACCATAGGATTGCGGTACCGCGTGCCGCCATCTCGCGCACCAGCGCGTACAGATCACGCTTGGTCCCGATGTCCACGCCTCGGGTGGGCTCCTCCAGCACCAGCAAGCGTGGGCTAAGATTAAGCCAGCGCGCTATCAATAGCTTCTGCTGCGTGCCGCCGGACAGCGTCTTTGGCAATGCCCACAGTGAAGCTGCCTTAATGCGCAGCGCAAGGAGCAAGCTTATGGCCTCACCGCTTTCGCTGCGACGCACTAGCGCACGCCGTTGGCGCACGCGGGCGGCGGCCAGCAAGTTGTCGACGATAGGCAACGTCGCGAGGATGCCTTTGCCCGCGCGGTCGCCAGAGACAAAACCAATACCCTGG
>KN174128.1:7114-11646 GCA_000759655.1 Acidicaldus organivorans
AGAACGGCAGCCCGAGGAGTGCGCAGGTCAATGGTGTTTCCATCGCGACTGACATACCATCCGGTACCGCGCCGAGCGCCAATCACCGCCTCGATCAGCAGAGTCGGGCCGGCGGGCGCGCCGGCGAGGCCGATAATGCGACCGGGAGCCAGATCAAGCCGGATGTTGCCGCGTACGACGGTAAAAACTGCTTCATCGACCTTAGCAGTGATAGCAGAAGGCGCAGGCACCGACTCCACCGCCGCCGATTGGCCCATCGCCGCGATGATGTCGGCATCAGTCAGTGTTGCCAGCGGCGCGCGACATACTACGCTGACCCCATCTCGGAGGACGGTACAAACTGCCGCAATCTGCCGGATTTCACGCATACGATGCGAGACAAACACGATGGCAATACCGCGCTCGACAGCCAAACGACGCAACACGGAGAACAGTCGTTCTGTCTCGGCTGCTGTCAAGTTGGCCGTCGGCTCGTCCAACAGCAGGATTTGGGCGCCCGCGCTGAGCGCGCGGGCAATCTCAACGAGCTGGCGTTCATGAAGTGTCAAGTCGCCAACTCGCCGGTGCAGCGCCGTCTCAGCAAAACCGCGGTCGATCTCCGCCAGCGCCGCCCGAGCTTGAAGCCCGGCATCGTGCCGGCGGAACAGGGTGGAACCGCGCTTGAGATGCGGGAGATAAATGTTCTCTGCAACGGTCAGTTCGGGCAGCAGAGCCATTTCCTGGTGCACCACCGCAATGCCCAGCTCGCGCGCCGACACCCCCTCGGCAATGTCAATTTCGACACCTCGATATAGCAGCTGCCCAGAATCGCACCGAACTGTGCCGCTCACGATCTTGAGCAGCGTCGACTTGCCGGCGCCGTTACCGCCAAGCAACGCGTGAATTTCCCCCGCGGCGACGGCGAAATCAGCACCGCGCAGCACACTCGTAACACCGTAGCGCTTGTGGATCCCCCGTGCAACCAGGAGGTAAGAAGTATCGGCCATGGCATCTATAGCCAGCTCTTAATGCGCTCGGCCACCGCCGTCGTGGAAATGCCATAGCGATCATGCAGCGTTGGTAGCGCCCCGGCTGCTAGGAAGGCGTCCGGCAGCCCGATCTGATGGAACGGCGGAGCGATGCGGTTGCGGAGCAGCAAGGCGGCTACGGCTTCACCGAGACCGCCATTGACGCTGTGGTTCTCGGCCACCACCACAATGCGTCCAGGTTTAGCAGCATGTTCCAGGATCGTCGCTTCGTCGAGCGGCTTGATTGTCGGCGTATGCAGCACCGCGACACCGACGCGGTCAGCTTCCAGGCGTTTCGCGGCCTCCAGTGCACGCATCGTCATCAGCCCGCTAGAAATCACCAGTACATCGGCCCCATCGCGCAACAGCTTCGCCCGGCCAAGTTCGAAACGATAATCGTATTCATCGAGCAGCAACGGCACCTGGCCGCGCAACAGCCGCATATACACCGGCCCCTTGTACGCCGCGATCGCGGGCACCGCCTGCGCAATGTCGAACGCATCACACGGATCAACGATGACAAGATTTGGCATGCCACGGAAGATCGCAATATCCTCGGTCGCCTGGTGGCTTGGGCCGTAGCCGCTGGTCAAGCCGGGCAGGGCACAGCAGATCTTCACATCAAGCTTCTCTTCTGCGATCGCAAGGCAGACGAAGTCGTAGGCGCGTCGCGCTGCGAACACCGCGTAGGTGGTGACGAACGGCACCAGCCCTTCGCGCGCCATACCTGCTGCAGCGCCCATCAACAGCTGTTCGGCCATGCCCATCTGGTAGAACCGGTCCGGATACGCCGCAGCGAAGACGTGCAAGTCGGTGTATTTAGCAAGATCGGCGGTCATGCCGACGATGTCGAGGCGCGTTTGTGCAAGCGCAACGAGCGCATGGCCGAACGGCGCCCCACTGGTGCGATGCCCTTCCGCGGCCAGAGAGGCGATCATCGCCGAGGTGGTCAGTTTAGGTTTGGCTCCGCTCATGCCGGCATCTCCCCCAGCGCGGCCAGCGCCGCGTCCCATTCATCCGGTTCGACACGAAGGAAATGAGTTTTCTCGCGTCGTTCCAGGAAATCGACGCCGCAAGCCATGCGGGTGTCGCACAAAATGACACGCGGCCGAGGTTCAGTCAGCGCGCGCGCAGCATCGAACGCCGCTACCAAGGCCGGAATGCTGTTTCCATCGACACGCTGCGCGTGCCAGCCGAAGGACTCCCACTTTGCTACTAAGGGTTCGAAACCGAGCACGCGCGATGACGGGCCATCTGCTTGCTGGTTGTTCACATCGACCAGCGCGATCAGCCGGTCGAGCCTCCAATGCGCCGCCGACATCGCCGCCTCCCACGTCGCTCCCTCATCGAGTTCGCCGTCGGAAAGCAAGTTCACCACGAAGGCATTGACGTTCTTGCGCCGCAGGCCCAGGCACACGCCAACTGCGATCGCGAGTCCTTGGCCGAGCGAGCCGCCGCTGATCTCCATCCCCGGTGTGTACGAAGCCATGCCCGACATCGGGAGCCGACTGTCATCGGTACCGTAGGTTTCCAGCTCGCTTTCCGGTATAATCCCGGCTTCGATCAGCGCTGCATAAAGCGCAATCGCGTAATGACCGACGGAGAGCAGGAAACGGTCTCTTCCTTCCCAGAGCGGTTCCTCCGGCCGGTAACGCAGGGCGTGGAAGTAGCTAACCGCCAGCACATCGGCCACGCCAAGTGCCTGGCCGATGTATCCCTGCCCCTGCACCGCGGCCATGCGGAGCGCATTGCGACGAATCCGCCAAGCCCGCTGGGCCAGCGAGACGTTGGAACGGCGGGATACGGTTGAGGGATCAGCCATGGATTAGCATTCCCCCATTCACGTCGATCACCGCCCCGGTAATGTAGGCGGAGAGATCGGAGGCAAGGAACAGGAAGGCCCCAGCCACATCCTCCGGCTCGCCTAGCCGGCCGAGCGGTATGTCCTTCACGATCTCCTGCTTCCTCTGGTCGGTGAGTTTGCCACCGGTGATGTCGGTCTGGATCAGGCCGGGCGCAACGCAGTTGACGCGAATACCGTCAGGACCAAGTTCGCGCGCCATCGCCTTGGCCAGGCCTAGCACCCCAGCCTTCGCCGCCGAATAATGCGGCCCACCGAAAATGCCGCCCCCGCGCTGCGCGGAAACTGAGGACATGCACGCGATTGAGCCGCACCGTCGCGACCGCATATGCGGCACCAGTGCCTGACTCAGCAGCAAGACGCCTCGCAGATTGACATTTAATACTGCCTCCCAATCATGGGCCCCGATATCCATCAGCTTGAGGGGCTGGGTGATTCCGGCATTGTTAACCAAAATATCGATCGCACCGAACAGCTCGATCGCGGCGTTCGCGGCCTTCGCGCAGGCTGCCGCATCGGTCACGTCGCAGGCGAATCCAGCATGCCCTTCGCCAAGCGAGGCGGCGGCGGCGGCGGCGGCTTCGCCGTCGAGATCTAGGATGGCAACGCGCGCACCGTGACGTGCGAACAGCCTCGCTGTCGCAAGCCCTATGCCACGCGGGCTTGCAGCACCCGAGATCACTGCTGTCTTGCCAGTCAAAAGCATCCGTTTCCTCCTCATTTGCTGGCGCAGCCTACCATACCGGCACAGGCTGCCCAAACGCAAAGATTGCATCGACAGATGAATCTGGTTTATCAATGGGGCCATGCGCCTGCATTTACCCCTCTCTGGCCTGCGTGCCTTCGAGGCTGCCGCGCGTGGCGGATCTTTCCGCGCCGCAGCCGAGGAATTGCTGCTGACACCGAGCGCAGTCAGCCACGCGATTCGTAAATTGGAGGGCGATCTTGGTACAACCTTATTCACGCGCGTGGGGCGGGGAATTAGGTTGACACCGGAAGGAGAGGTGCTGCTGCGCCATGTCGAAAGCGGCTTCGACGCGTTGCGCCGCGGCCTCGTCGCGGTTTCAACGCGGGGAACGCGATTGCTAAGGCTTCATTCAGCGCCTAGCTTTGCAGCGCAATGGCTCACGCCGCGTCTGGCCCGCTTCCGCACTGAATGTCCGGGCATTGAGCTGCGGTTGGCCGCAGGCACCGATTATACCCGCTTCGTCACTGACGACTTCGACGCCGACATTGTCTATGGCAAGCCGCAGTTGGATGGCATGTTACGGCTGCCGCTGGGGGAGGAGGTGGTGGCGCCGCTCTGCGCGCCTTGGATTGCGCACGAGATCACAGACGTGTCGGCGCTACTACGCCAGACCCTGATTGAGAGTGACAACAAGCAGGTCCGCTGGGATATGTGGTTCGCGGCGAACGGGTTGGCGCCGCCGCCGCCCGGCGGCTTACGCTTCGATCGCAGCTTTCTTGCCATCGCCGCGGCGGTGGAGGGGCTGGGCGTTGCATTAGAATCGCTGAGACTTGCGGAGCGGGAGCTTGCTTCGGGTCAGCTTGTGCAACCACTGGCCGGGAAAGCGAGGGATGTGCGCTATGTCGGGCATTGGCTGGTATACCCCCCGTCGAAAGAGCAGTTCCAACCACTCCAGCAATTCGTCAGCTGGCTGACC
>KN174128.1:11675-12092 GCA_000759655.1 Acidicaldus organivorans
GGGGGCGGGCGCAGGTCGTCCACGCTGTCCACAGATCGTCCCTCACCCGCGATCTCTTCATCGCCGCCACCAACGGGCACGTGCTCTCCTTCGACAACGTCTCATCGATCCCCAGCTGGCTGAGCGACGGTTTGTGCCGCACCGCCACCGGGGGCGGGTTTGCGACGCGGACGCTGTTTACGGATCGCGAGGAAGTGATACTCGACGTGATCCGCCCCATCATCTTGAACGGCATCGGCGATCTCATCTCGCGCCCTGATCTGGCCGAGCACGCCGTCTTCCTCACACTGGAGCCGATTGCCGAAGAGGACCGGCGCCCCGAGCGGGAACTCGCCGCCAAGATCGAGGCCGAACGCCCGGTGATCCTCGGCGCCCTGCTCGATGCCGTCGCCCGCGGCCTGCGCCAGTTGCCCACCA
>KN174128.1:12147-12329 GCA_000759655.1 Acidicaldus organivorans
GTCAGAAAGCGAGGGGACGCAACCGTCCGCATCGTCTGCACCGTCCGCAGGCGAGGAAAATCAGACACGTGATGCGGACGGTCGCGCGGACGCAAAGTTCGCTGCGGACGATCTACCGTCCGCGCCCCCTCCCAACCGTCCGCCTACCGTCTGCAATAACCCATTGAAGACAAACGAAGCGG
>KN174129.1:0-444 GCA_000759655.1 Acidicaldus organivorans
CCCCAGCACGACACGCGCCATGCCCCCCCTCCCCATCTTCGACGTCGCCGCCCGCGCCGGCATCCCCGAAGATGCCCTCCTTCCCTTCGGCCGCGACAAGGCCAAGCTCGACGCCGACTTCCTCGCCGAACTCCGCCACCGCCCGCGCGGGGCACTGATCCTGGTGAGCGGCATCACCCCGACCCCGGCCGGCGAGGGCAAGACCACCACCACCATCGGCCTCGCCGACGCGCTCGCCCGGCGCGGGAAGCGGGTGATGATCGCGCTGCGCGAGCCGAGCCTCGGCCCCTGCTTCGGCCAGAAGGGCGGGGCGACCGGCGGCGGGCGGGCGAGCCTCACCCCGGCCGAGGACATCAACCTCCACTTCACCGGCGACTTCCACGCCATCGGCGCGGCGAACAACCTGCTCGCCGCGATGATCGACAACCACCTCCACTGGGGCAA
>KN174129.1:536-1849 GCA_000759655.1 Acidicaldus organivorans
CGCGCTCGGCCTCGACCACCGCCGCATCACCTGGCGCCGGGCGCTCGACCTCAACGACCGCGCGCTGCGCCACGTGGTGATGGGCCTCGGCGGGCCGGCGCATGGCGTGCCGCGCGAGGGAGGGTTCGACATCACGGTGGCCTCCGAGGTGATGGCGGCGCTCTGCCTCGCCCGCGACCGCGCCGACCTTCGCGAGCGGCTCGGGCGGATGGTGGTGGGGCGCAGCCGCGAGGGCCGCTTCGTCACCGCCGCCGACATCGGCGCGGCGGGGGCGATGGCCGCGCTCCTGCGCGATGCGGCGCTGCCCAATCTCGTCCAGTCGCTCGAAGGGACCCCGGCGCTGGTCCATGGCGGGCCCTTCGCCAACATCGCCCATGGCTGCAACGCCCTCGCCGCCACCGAAGCGGCGCTCGCGCTCGCCGAGATCGTGGTCACCGAGGCGGGCTTCGGCGCCGATCTCGGGGGTGAGAAATTCCTCGACATCAAGTGCCCCACGGGCGGGCTGACCCCGGCCGGGGCGGTGATCGTCGCCTCCCTGCGGGCGCTGAAGATGCATGGGGGGCGGGCGCTTTCCGAGCTCAAAAAGCCCGATCCGGAGGCGGTGCGGCGCGGGGCGGCCAATCTCCTGCGCCATGCCGAGAATTTGCGCCTCTTCGGCCTTCCCGTCGCCATCGCCCTCAACCACTTCCCCGGCGATGACGAGGCGGAATACGAAGCGCTCGCCGCCGAACTCGCCCCCCACGGGCTCCGCCCCATCCGCTGCACCCATTTCTCGGAAGGCGGGGCGGGCGCGCTCGAGCTCGCCCAGGCGGTCGAGGCGATGGCGGCGGCGGGGCCGTCTCCGGCCTATGCGCCGCTTTACCGCCCCGAGCTGCCGCTCGCCGAGAAGATCCGCACCATCGCCACCCGCATCTACAGGGCGGGCTCGGTGAGCTTCGCCCCCGGCGTGGAGCGCGAGCTCGCCCGCTACGAGGAGGCGGGCTATGGCGGGCTTGCCGTCTGCATCGCCAAGACGCCCTACAGTTTCTCGGCCGATCCCGCCCGGCGCGGCGCGCCCGCCGGGTTCGACTTTCCCATCCGCGAGGTGCGGCTTTCGGCGGGGGCGGGCTTCGTGGTCGCACTCGCCGGCGAGATCATGACCATGCCGGGCTTGCCGCGCGAGCCCGCCGCCCTCCATATCGACCTCGACGCGGCAGGCCGCATCACGGGCCTCGTCTGAGCGTGGGGCCTTCCGCCTGGGCCTCTCGCCCCCGCTTGGCCGGGGCGGGAGGGGGCTCCCGGCGCCGGGGCGACCGGAGAGGGCGGGCCTTCGG
>JPYW01001481.1 GCA_000759655.1 Acidicaldus organivorans
GAGATCGGGCTGGAGGGGCGTGGTGGGCGGGGTGAGGCCGAGATGGGTCCAGCCGCGCCGCCCCAGCACCCGCCCGCGCGCGGTGCGCAGCACGAATCCTTCCTGGATCAGATAGGGCTCGATCACGTCCTCGAGCGTATCCCGCGCCTCGGCGAGCGCCGCGGCGAGCGTCTCCACGCCCACCGGCCCGCCGCCGTGATGCTCGGCCAAGCGCGCGAGATAGCGCCGGTCCATCGCATCGAGGCCGCAGTGATCGACCTCGAGCTGGAGAAGGGCGGCATCGGCGATGGCGCGGTCGATCGGATCGACCTTGGCCACCGCGGCGAAATCGCGCACCCGGCGGAGGAGACGGCCCGCGATGCGGGGCGTGCCGCGGGCGCGGCGGGCGATCTCGGCGGCGGCCTCCCCGGTAAGCCGCGCCCCGAGCTTGACCGCCAAGGCGCTTACGATGCGTTCGAGCTCTTCGGGGGTGTAGAAGACGAGGCGGATCGGGATGCCGAAACGATCGCGCAAGGGAGTGGCGAGCAGCCCGGCGCGGGGGGTGGCGGCGATCAGGGTGAAGGGGGGGAGATCGATTCGCACGCTGCGCGCCGCCGGCCCCTCGCCGATGATGAGGTCGAGCTTGAAGTCCTCCATCGCCGGATAGAGGATCTCCTCGATGGTGGGCTGTAGGCGGTGGATCTCGTCGATGAACAGCACGTCGCGCGGCTCGAGATTGGTGAGCAGCGCGGCGAGATCCCCGGCCCGCTGCAGGACGGGGCCGGAGGTGGCGCGGAACCCCACCCCGAGCTCGCGGGCGATGATCTGGGCGAGCGTGGTCTTGCCGAGCCCGGGCGGGCCGTGCAGCAGCACGTGATCGAGCGCCTCGCCGCGGGGGCGGGCGGCGGCGATGAAGACGGAGAGACTGGCCCGCGCCGCCTCCTGGCCGATGAAATCGGCGAGCACTTGCGGCCGGAGCGCCGCCTCGGCGAGATCCCCCGCCATCCGCTCCGCCGACACCACCCGCCGTCCGCCGTCCTGGGTGCTCATCGGCCGAGCTCACGCAGCGTTTCGCGGATCACTTCGGCGAGCGCCGCGCCCTCGCCGAGGGTGGCGAGCGTGCGCGCCAGCACCGGCTCGGCCTCGGCGCGGCGGTAGCCGAGATGAAGCAGGGCCGAAAGCGCCTCCTCGGCGAGCGGCGGAAGCGGCGCACCGCTCCGCGCCGCGGGCAGGGGGATGGCGGCCGCGCCGGGGGCGGGATGCGGCAAGCGGCCGGCGAGTTCGGCGATGAGGCGGGTTGCGAGTTTCTCCCCCACCCCCGGCGCCTGGCGCAGGAGGGCGCGGTCGCCCGCCTCCACCGCCGCAGCAAGCCGGTCGGGGGAGAAGCTCGAGAGAAGCCCGAGCGCCACTTTCGCGCCCACTCCCTGGATCGCGGTGAGGAGACGGAACCAGTCGCGCTCGGCGGCGTCGATGAAGCCGTAAAGGGTGAAGGCGTCCTCGCGCACCACCGTCTCGATGTAGAGAAGCGCCTCAAGGGGAGGGCCCGGCAGGGCGGCGAGGGTGCGGCTCGAGGCCAGCACCAGATAGCCCACCCCGCCCGCCTCGATCACGCAGTGATCGGCGCCGCGTTCGACGAGCAAGCCGCGCAGCCGCGCGATCATCGCCCCCCCGCGCGCAGCGCCGCCTCAAGCCCGGCAAGCGCCGGCGGGCGGCGGTGATGGGCATGGCAGATCGCCACCGCCAGGGCATCGGCGGCATCGGCGCGGATCGGCGCCGCGCCGGGCAGGAGATGGCGGACCATGAGGGCGACCTGCACCTTCTCCGCCGCCCCGGTCCCCACCACGGCCCGCTTGATCACCTTGGCCGGATATTCGGCGACGGGAAGCCCGGCGAGCGCCGGGGCGAGGAGCGCGATGGCCCGCGCATAGCCGAGCTTGAGCGTCGCCGCCCCGTTGCGGTTGACGTAAGTTTCCTCGACCGCCGCCTCATCGGGCCGCGCCTCTTCGAGAAGGGCTTCGAGGGAGCGGTGGAGGAGGGCGAGCCGTTCGGCGAGCGGGGCCTCGCCATCGGTGGTGAACGTGCCGGAGCCGAGATGGATGAGGCGGTTTCCCTCCGCCGCGATCAGCCCCCAGCCGGTCACCCGGAGGCCGGGATCGAGCCCCAGGATCCGTACCCTTGGCTTGTCCGCCACGCCTTGCTCCTCAGGCCGAGAGTTTCTGCAGGACGGCCTCGCTCACCTCGAAATTGGCATAGACGTTCTGGACGTCGTCGTTTTCCTCGAGCGCGTCGAGCAGTTTGAGCACCTGGGCGGCGTGCTCCTCATCGAGGCTCACCGTGGTGGTGGGCCGCCAGTCGAGCCTGGCGCTCTCGGGCGGGCCAAAGCGCTGTTCGAGCGCGTCACGCACCGCGAAGAACTGCTCGACCGAGGTCGTCACCTCGTGCGCCTCCGCATCGCTCTCCACATTGTCCGCCCCCGCCTCGATCGCCGCCTCGAGCAGCGTCTCCTCGTCCATCGCGCTCCGCGGATAGCGGATGACGCCGAGGCGGTTGAAGAGGAAGGCGACCGAATTGGTCTCGCCCAACGCCCCGCCGTGCTTGCTGAAGGCGCTGCGGATGTCGGAGGCGGTGCGGTTGCGGTTGTTGGTGAGCGCCTCGACGATGATGGCCACCCCCGATGGCCCGTAGCCCTCGTAGCGCACCTCCTCGTAATCCTCGCCCGCCGCGCCGCCCTGCGCCTTCTTGATGGCGCGCTCGATCGTATCGCGCGGCATGTTGGCCTCCCGCGCCGCCGCCACCGCGGCGCGCAGCCGGGGATTGGCCGCCGGGTCGGGAAGCCCCTGACGGGCGGCCACGGTGATCTCGCGGATCAGCTTGGCGAACTGGCGGGCGCGCTTGGCATCCTGCGCGCCCTTGCGGTGCATGATGTTCTTGAACTGGGAATGTCCGGCCATCGCCGCCTCTTCGACTTCCTGCGCTCTCTGGCTCCAAAGTTCCGCAATCTTCCGACAGGGCTCTTCAGATTTCGGGGCTCTCGGGGATGGGGCTTTCTAGCAAGGCTCGCCCGAAGCGGCAAAGCCCGCGGAAGCAGGGCCTCACGGGAAGGCTTGGCGCGGCGGCTTTCTCTGGCGGCGGAGGGCTCGGTCTGCTATCTCTCCTGTTATAGCAAGAAAAACATATCGAACCCCCCAACACGACGGAAACCACACGACGGAACCCCGCCATGCCCCTCCCC
>JPYW01001482.1 GCA_000759655.1 Acidicaldus organivorans
CCACCGCTCCGCCCCCACCGCTCCGCCCGCAGCGCGGCCCGCTCTGCTGCGGCCTTCCTTCCCGGTCCGGCGCGCGGGTGACAGAAGCACGACGACGATGCCGGTGCGGGCCCGCTTCGCGGCTGATGCCCCTCGTGGCGCCCACTGGACGGCTCGAAATTTCAGATGACAGATCCGCGATGTTTTCTTGACTCCAAATTTTTTCTTTACTTTATCGCCCCTGAAATCTATCGGTTACGGATAATCTAATCACGCACGCCAAAGAGGGGAAGGATAACAACAATGCAGGGCGTGAGCGAAACGAGAAGAGAAACCATGTCGGCCGGGCGTGAGGCAGCGGCGCGCGCTCCGGGGCAGGATCCCGCGCGGGAGCGGGCGGCGGACGCACCCCGGCTCTTTGATCCGCGCTATCTCGCGGGCATCGGCGCGGCCCTCGTCCTGCTGCTTGCCGCGATCACCAGCCGGAGCGTGTGGTTCCTCAATTTCGTGCATGTTCTCGCCGGGGTGTTGTGGACCGGGATCGACCTCTTCATAGGCTTCGTCATCGGCCCCATCCTGCGCCGCATTCCGCCCGAGGCGCGGCGGGCGGTGATTGCGCGCCTCACCCCGGTGATGACCTTTCTCATGCCGACGCTGGCCATCGTTACGGGAACGGCAGGATATGTGCTCGCCGGGCGCATCGGCTATCTCGATCTCCCCTATCCCGCCTTCGCCTGGGTGGTGGCGGCGCTCACCATCCTCACCCTGCTCACCGTGCAGGGGATGGGGCTCCTTTTGCCGCTCAGCCTCACGGTGTTTTTCGAACTGCGCAAACCCGCTCCCGACGGGGCGCGCATCTGGCGGCTGATGCGGATCCAGATCAAGGCGGTGGCGCTGCAGGGTCTGTTGCAAGTGGCCATCCTCGTGGTGATGGCGCGTTTCGTCACCGGGTTTTGAGCGCTTCTTCCCGCAGAGGGCGGGGCGCGGCGCAAGGAGGAACCGATCATGAGCGAGAAGGCTTTGGACCCCCAGCGGATCTTCGAGGTCGCGATGGGCTTCTGGGCGTCGAAAACCCTGCTCAGCGCGGTGGAACTCGGCGTGTTCAGCGAACTTGCCAAAGGGCCGCTGAGCCCGGAGTCCCTGCGGGAGAAACTTGCCCTCAACCCGCGCGGGGCGCGGGATTTTTTTGACGCGCTGGTCGCCTTGGGCTTTCTCGAACGCCGCAACGGGCTTTATGCCAACACCCCGGAGACGGATTTCTTCCTCGACCGGGCCAAGCCCTCCTACATTGGCGGGATGCTGGAAATGGCCAACCGGCGTCTTTACGGCATTTGGGGGCGCCTCACCGAGGGGCTGAAGACGGGCCTTGCCCAGAACGAAGTGCGGGACGGCGGCGCGGGCGTGTTCGAGGCGATCTACGCCGACCCCGAGCGCCTCAAACTCTTTCTCGGCGCGATGACCGGGGTGAGCCGCGGGGCCAACCGGGCGATCGCCGCGCGTCTTCCCTGGCAGAACTATCAAAGCTTCGTCGATGTCGGCACCGCGCAGGGCGACCTCGCGGTGCAGGTGGCCCGCGCCCATCCCCATCTCCGGGGGATCGGCTTCGATCTTCCCCCCGTCGCCCCGGTTTTCGAGGCCTATGTCGCGGAGGCCGGTGTGGCGGATCGGGTTTCGTTCCGGGCGGGCAACTTCTTCACCGACCCGCTGCCCAAGGCCGATGTCGTCCTCATGGGGCACATTTTGCACGACTGGGATCTTCCCACCAAGAAAATGCTGATCGCCAAGGCCTATGAGGCGCTGATCGACGATGCGCGCGAGAAGAACGCGTTCGGCCTCCTGATGAGCCTCAACATGCTGCTCGAGACCGAGGGAGGGTTCGACTTCACCGGCGCCGACTGCCAGGGCTGGATGCGCGAGGCGGGATTTTCCGCAACCCGGGTCGAGCCCCTCACCGCAACCGAGTCGATGGTCGTCGCCATCAAGTAGGCCGAGAGCGCAAACCGGGTGCGGCGTCAGCGCGCGCCTCATGCCGCCATCCGGGCGAGGGTGGTGGCCAGCAGCGCGAGCGCCTCGGCGTGCCAGCGCTGGATCGCCTTGTGATCCGCCCCGAACAGGGCGCCAAGCCGGCGCCAGGAGTAGAGCGGGCGTTCCGAGATGGGGTGGACGAGGGCCCGCAGCGCCACGATGCGACGCAGCAGGCGGCGCTCCTCGGGGATGAGGGCGAGCAGGGCGAAGGTCTCCTCCATCCGGCTGATCCGCTCGGGCGAGGGCACGGGGGGGCGGCAGCGCACCGCGCCGGCATAGACCTGCAGCGCCTCGGGCGGCACCGGCCAGTGCGAGAGGCGGAGTTTGGGCGTGTAGCCGGAGGCGGGGAGGGCGAGCAGGGTGGCGCCGGCCTCGGCGAAGCGGGCTTCGAGCTCGGCAGGGGTGAGAGGGGGGAACGCGAGAGGGG
>KN174130.1:0-92 GCA_000759655.1 Acidicaldus organivorans
GCACCGGGAGCCCCTTCTGCCAGGGCCCGGCGCGGGCGGACCCGTATCGGGCTCGGCCCGCGCCGGGCCCTGGCAGAAGGGGCTCCCGGTGC
>KN174130.1:178-2013 GCA_000759655.1 Acidicaldus organivorans
CGACCTCGACGGTGGGCATGCCGAAGAGCCCATTATCCCTTTCCACGGCGGGGCGGTTGCACTCCTCGGGGCTCGAGGGCAGCAGCACGAATCCGGCGAAAGCCTGCGGACGGAGCGGCGGTCTGCCGCGCATCAGGGAAATGAGATCGGGCTTGGTGCCGATCAGCCAGATCGGGGCAGGGCTCCGCGCCCGCGCATAGGCGAGCAGGCGCAGCAGGCGGATGGTGGGATTGGCGATCGCGATCTCGTCCTGTTCGGAGCGCGGCACGAGGAAGGCGATGTCCTGGGTGGGGAGATCGGACGCCGCGCTTCCCACCACCACATGGGCGAGCGCGAGTTCGGCTTCCGGCCCCACTCCCGCCGGCGGCGGGTCGGCGAAGACATAGACGGCGAGCGGATAGGTCGAGCCCACATAAATGCCGGGCGGCCACACCGGCCGGTTTTCCGCGCTCTGTGGCGGGCTGCTCGCGCAACTCCCCACCGCCCCCCCAGCGAGGAGGGTGAGAGACAAGCCCAGAACGGCGCGCCAAGGACTGCGGGACATCCCCCGGACCTCCCTTTCGGCTTCGACATTCTATCATAAGCCGCAAAGGGTTTCACGCCGGTAAATAAACACGTGCCCTGAGCCCGCCCTCAGACCGGTTCAACAAAACGACATCGCCGCCATGGGCGCGGAGGATGTTGCGGGCGATGGTCAGCCCGAGCCCCGTCCCGCCCGTCTCGCGGTTGCGGCTCTCCTCGGCACGGAAGAAGGGCTCGAAGGCCCGCTCCAGCATCTCGGGAGGAAGGCCAGGCCCGTCGTCGTCGATGTCGATCACCACCATCCGCTCGCTGCCCGATTCGGGAGGGGGGTGGAGCGAGAGATGCGCAGCTCCCCCATACTTCACCGCGTTGCCCACCAGATTGGCGAGCGCCCGCTTGAGCGCCTGCGGCCGCGCGATGACGGAAAGCCGCTCCGGCCCCGAATAGGAGAGCGGCACCGGCTCCGAGGCGGCGTCATTCGCCTCATCGAGCACGGTCTGGCAGAGGGCGGCGAGATCGAGCGGCGCGGCCTTCTCGCTCGTCGAGACATCGCGCCCCAAGGCCAAAGTGGCGCTCAGCATCGCCTCCATCTCGTCGAGATCGGCGAGGATCTTGGCCCGCATCTCCTCGTCGTCGAGGAACTCGGCCCGCAGCTTGAGCCGGGTGATGGGGGTGCGGAGATCATGCCCGATCGCGGTGAGGATGAAGGTGCGGTCCTCGACGAAACGGCGGATGCGCTCGGCCATGCGGTTGAAGGCCGCCGCCGCCGCGGCGATCTCGCGCGGCCCGCTTTCGGGAAGCGGCGGGGCGTTGACGTCGCGCCCCAATTTCTCGGCAGCAACCGCGAAGGTGCGGATCGGCGCGGTGAGCGCATGGGCGAGCAGCAGGGCGAGAATGATGCCGAGCGCGACCAGCGCCACGAACAGCGAGAAATAGAACCATGTCCGCCACACCGCGAAGGCCGGAACCGGCACCGTCACCGCAAGCCAGTTCCCCTCGGGAAAGGCGAGCCCGATCTCCATCGCCGGGGCGTCCCACGTGCCCAGCACCACCGCGTCGCGCGGGCGGAGATAGGGGGGAAGCGGGGTGAGCATGAAATTGCTCTGCACCAGCCGCGCGATGCCGAGCGGGGCGGGGACGAGATCGGCGGGCGGAGCGGGGAGGATCGCCGCGCGCACCCCGGGCGGCAGGTCGAGCTTCTGCAGCACCTCGGGCCGTGCCGCAGGCTCGATGCGGATGAGGGCGCGGTAGATCACCATGGCGCGACCCGCCACCTCGCGGGCGCGGGCCAGCACTTCGAGTTCCCGGTGATC
>KN174131.1:0-958 GCA_000759655.1 Acidicaldus organivorans
GGGGTGGTTCTCGTGCGCGGGCGGGCCGGGGCGCGCGCTGGCGATCGGCTGCGCCGCGGGCTGATCGTGATCGAGGGCGGGTGCGGGGACTATGCCGGGGCGCGCATGATCGCGGGCACGCTGATCGTATTGGGCCCGGCCGGGGCGATGGCCGGCTACTTGATGCGCCGCGGCACGCTCTTCGCCCCGGCGCTCGATCTCCCCCCCACTTTCGTCGAAACCGCTGCCACCGGCGCGGTCTTCCGCGCCCTCCTTGCCCGCACCCTCGCCGCCCTCAGCCCGCGGGCGGCGGAATTCGTGGCCGGAGGCTCCTTTCGCCGTTTCGCGGGCGATCTCGCCGCGCTCGGCAAGGGCGAGGCCTTCGTCGCGGCCTGACCCGGCCTCCGCCGTCCCCTCCTTCGCCTAAAGCGCCGCGCCGGCGGCAGCAAGCGCCTCGAGATGGCGGGCGAGCAGGGGCTCGGGGTCGGCCGCATCGCGCGCGAAGGCGCCGAAGCACGCCCCGCGCGGGGCAAGGCGGAGCGCGGCGAACGTTCCGGAAGCGGGATGATCCCAGAGAAGCAGGGTGGCCGCGGTGGCGGCGAGCACGAGCTGCTCGACGTAAAGCCGCATTGCCCCCTCCTCGGGGGGTGCGGCGGGGAGCGCGTCGAGATGGCGGTCATAGAGCGGCTCGCGCCCGCGCGCCTCTTCGAGGAAGGCGCGCAAGGCCCCCGCCGCTTCCCCATCGCGGTCGAAGGCGCGGCGGACGTCGAGCGCGATCACGTTGCCCGAGCCCTCCCAGATCGCGTTCAAGGGCGACTGGCGGAAGAGGTGGGGCATCGGGCCCTGCTCGATGTAGCCATTGCCGCCGAGGCACTCCATCGCCTCCGCCGCCACCAGCGGGGCCCGCTTGCAGATCCAGTACTTGGCGAGGGGGGTGAGCAGGCGGGCCAGCTCAGGCTCGCGGTCGAAGGCGGCGGCG
>KN174131.1:1223-3697 GCA_000759655.1 Acidicaldus organivorans
CAGGGGCTGCTCGATCAGGCGGCGCTGGAAGGCGCGGCGGTGGGCGGCGTGCCACAGCGCGTGGCGGGCGGCAGCGCGCATCTGCTGGGCGGAGGAGACCGCGCAGTCGAGCCGGGTATGCTGGACCATACGGAGGATGACGGAAAGCCCCCGCCCCTCCTCGCCGAGCAGGCGGGCGAGCGCCCCGTCATACTCGACCTCGGCCGAGGCGTTGGCGCGGTCGCCCATCTTGTCCTTGAGGCGGAGGAGGCGGAAGCCCGCGTTGCGCGTCCCATCGGGCAGCCAGCGGGGGAGGAGGAAGCAGGAGAGACCGGAGGGCGTCTGCGCCAGGGTGAGGAAGGCGTCCGACATCGGGGCCGAGCAGAACCATTTATGGCCGGTGAGGCGATACCAGCCGGGCTCGCCCGCGGGTTCGGCGCGGGTGGTGTTGGCCCGCACGTCCGATCCCCCCTGTTTCTCGGTCATCGCCATGCCGATGGTAACACCCGCCTTTTGCGGGGCGGGGCGGCAGGCGGGGTCGTAGCGGCGGGCGAGCAGGCGGGGGAGCCAGTCCGCCGCCACCTCCGGTGTGGCGCGCAGCGCCGGGACGGCGGCGTAGCTCATGCTCATCGGGCAGGTGGGGCCGGGATCGGCCTCCGAGACGAGGGAGAGGATCGCCGCATGCCCGGCATGCCCGCCGGGGGCCACTCTTGCGCCGTTCAAATGCTGCCAGGGCAGCGCCACCACGCCGGTCTCGAAGCCGAGCCGCATCAGGGCGTGGTAGGCGGGATGGAAGCGCACCTCATCGAGGCGCCGTCCCTGGGCGTCGAAGGACTCGAGCACCGGGGGGCAGAGATTGGCCTCCCTCCCCCAGGCCTGGACCTCCGCCGAGCCCGCCCGCATCCCGAGCACGGCGAAGATCGCCTCGTGCTCGGCCGCGCCGCTCTTCTGCACGGCGAAGGTGAGCGCGGGGTCGGCGGTGTAGAGGTCGATGTCCTCGAGCGGCGGGGTCTGGTTGAAGACCTCGTGGGTGGGGAGGTTTTCGATCGGGCGGAGCGGGGCCATCGTGCCCTCCTCTGGCGGGACGTTTCCTTGAGGGGAGGGTAAGCGTCCCGCCTCCGTCCGGCAACATTTTCCCCCGCCTTCGCCCCCGCCATCGCCTCCTCCCGACCTCGTGCACCCCCCATCATGCCCCACATCACGCCCCCCATCAGCCCATTCATGCCGTCGCGGGCCGGAAGCGGGGCGCCGCTGCCCGGCGCGAGGGGCGCGTGCCCCCGCCGGGGGGCGCCTGCCCCCGCCTGGGGCGCGTGCCCCTGCCCGGGGCGCCTGCCCCTGCCTGGGGCGCGTGCCCCCGCTGGGGGCGCTTGCCGGATGCCGCCCGTGGCGGAAACTCCCCGCTTGCGCCGGCGCGGAGCCGGCGCGTTTCTTGGGCCGGAAGGGCGGGCGGGAAAGAGAAGGGACGCGGGATGGACGAGGCGCGAACGCAAGAGGCGCAAACGGAACAGGCGCAAGCGCAGGGGGCGCAAAGGGATGGGGGGATGCGAGAGGACGGCGCGCCGCAGAGCGGCAGGCCGCGGCGCAGAGGATGGCGCCTCGGCGGAGTCCTTCCGGCGCTCTGGCGGCACCGGCTTCGCTTCTGGAGCGGGGCAGTCGCCGCGGCGCTGCTGGTGAGCGCCTTCACCGCGCTCGCCAACGCCGCGCAAGCCGCCTTTCAGCGCCTCATCGCCCTCTGGCCCGCCGCCCCCTACCTCCTCACCCCGGCCGGGCTCGCCCTCGGCGCCTTCCTCACCCGCCGCCTCTTTCCAGGGGCGCAGGGGAGCGGCATCCCGCAGACCATCGCCGCGCTCAGGCTGGGGCGGGAAGAGGCGGTGACCGCCCTCCTCTCGCTCCGCATCGCGCTCGGCAAGATCCTGCTCACCGCGCTCGGGCTCCTCTCGGGCGCCTCCATCGGCCGCGAAGGCCCTTCGGTGCAGGTCGCGGCTGCGGTGATGGCGGCCTTCGGGCGCGACCGGCAGGGGCGGTTCCGCCGCCATCTGGCGCGGAGCTACGTGCTCGCCGGGGGCGCGGTGGGGGTGGCGGCGGCCTTCAACACGCCGCTCGCCGGGATCCTGTTCGCGATCGAGGAACTCGCCCACGCCTTCGAGCAGCGGGCCAACGGGGCGACGGTGATCGCGGTGGTGCTGGGCGGCGTGGTGACCCTCGCCCTCTCCGGCAACTACACCTATTTCGGCGTCTCCACCGCCGCCCTGCCCTGGGGATGGGGCTGGGGGGCGGTGGCGCTCTGCGGCGTGGTGGGCGGGCTGCTCGGGGCGCTCTTTTCGCGCCTGCTCACCGAGAGCGCCCGCCTCTTCCGCCCGCTCGGGAGCTTTCCCGCCCGCCATCCGGTGCTGTTCGCCGCGCTCGCCGGGCTGCTCCTCGCCCTGATCGGCGCGGTTTCGGGCGGGGCGAGTTTCGGGACCGGCTATGAGCAGGCGCGGGGGCTGATCGAGGGG
>KN174132.1:0-1380 GCA_000759655.1 Acidicaldus organivorans
TCGGGAAGCCCTTCGAGGCTCGCGGCGAGTTCGTCGAGCAGGGCGGGCTCGGGCGCCCCGAGAGCGCCGAGCAGGGCAGCCTGGAGTTTGCGAAGAAGGGCGAGCATCTGCCGCCCGCGCTCCCGCGCCGCCCGGTCCCGCGCCCCGGCGGGTGGCTCGGCCGCCACCTCCTGGAGGGCGAGCATCGCCTCGAGCGCGCCGACCGCCGAGGCCTCGGCGGGCGCTTCGGCGGATGGGGTCTCCTCGGGGATGGAGAACCCCCGGCCCTCCGTCCGCCTCACCCCATTGCCCGCATGAGGCGCTGTGAGCGGGTCCGTCATGCCGACCGGTCTGATCATCGCCCCAATTCCCTCACCTGTCCGCTCCGTTCTGCCCTCTCCGCCGGGGGGCGGCAAATCCTGCCCCCGCCTGGCGTGCCGGCACCCGGCGAAGCCTGCCGCCCCTTCGCCCGGCACTCCAGGAAAAAAATGGAAAAACAGAGAGATACATGTCTGGCAAGCTTTTTGCTTTCCCTCTCGCCGGAGGATCGGAGACGGGCCTTTCGGGCCCTGCCTCTCCGGCTTCCAAGAGACGCAGGATGACGCAGAATTGTTGAGAGTTCCTTACCTGAGCAATGTGTGGCGGAAGAAGCGGAAGACGGCGCTCGCCAGTCTCGCCGCCCTCTTCGTCCTCGCCTGCGGCGGGATCCCCGAGGCCTCGGCGCAGATCCGCATCAAGGACATCGCCGACATCGAAGGCGTGCGCTCCAACCAGCTCGTCGGCTATGGGCTCGTCGTCGGCCTCAACGGCACCGGCGACCGGCTGATGACCGCGATCTTCACCCGCCAGTCGCTGATCGGCATGCTTGAGCGGCTCGGCGTCAACACCATGGACCAGGCCCAGGCGCTCTCGACCAAGAACGTCGCCGCGGTCATGGTCACCGCCGAGCTTCCCCCTTTCGCCCGCAACGGCAACCGCATCGACGTCACCGTCTCCTCGCTCGGCGATGCGACCGACCTCATGGGCGGCACGCTGATGGTCACCCCCCTGCTCGGCGCCGATGGCGAGGTCTATGCCGTGGCGCAAGGTGCGATCTCGACCGGGGCGATCTCGGCGCGCGGCGCGGCGCAGACCGTCACCCGCGGCGTCCCCACCACCGGGCGCATCCCGAACGGGGCCACCATCGAGCGCGAAGTCCCCTTCTCCCTCAACAGCCTGCAGATCGTCCATCTCGGCCTGCGCAACCCCGACCTCCCCCCCGCCGAGCGCATGGCCCGCGTGATCAACCACCGCCTCGGCCTGCCGCTCGCCTCCGCCACCGACCCCCACACCGTCGCTCTCGACCTTCACGGTCGTGACGTGGTGCAGACGCTGAGCGAGATCGAGAACCTCGAGGTCGAG
>KN174132.1:1463-1968 GCA_000759655.1 Acidicaldus organivorans
CCTCGGCCTGCCGCTCGCCTCCGCCACCGACCCCCACACCGTCGCTCTCGACCTTCACGGTCGTGACGTGGTGCAGACGCTGAGCGAGATCGAGAACCTCGAGGTCGAGCCCGACCAGCCCGCCACCGTGGTGATCGACGAGGCGACCGGCACCATCGTCATGGGCGCCGATGTGCGGATCAGCACGGTGGCGATCGCCCAGGGCAACCTCACCATCCGCGTCACCGAGACGCCCGAGGTGAGCCAGCCCGGCGCCTTCTCTGGCGGCCAGACGGCGATCGTGCCGCGCACCAACATCCAGATCAACGACCAGAGCAACCGCAAGCTCGGCATCCTCAAAGCCGGCACCACGCTGCAGGACGTGGTGAGCGCGCTGAACTCGCTCGGCATCGGCCCGCGCGACATGATCACCATCCTCGAGGCGATCAAGTCGGCAGGCGCCCTGCAGGCCAATCTGGAGGTCCATTGATGAACGCCCTGCCCCCCCTCCCTCCCGATCTCGCCC
>KN174133.1:0-875 GCA_000759655.1 Acidicaldus organivorans
CGGCGGTGATCACCACCTCCCCCCCGCAATCCTGGATGCGCCCGGCGAGGCTTTCCGGCGAGAAGCCGCCGAAGACCACCGAATGGATGGCCCCGATACGGGCGCAGGCGAGCATCGCCACCGCCGCCTCGATCACCATGGGGAGATAGATGGTGACGCGGTCGCCCTTCTTCACGCCGAGTGATTTCAGCACATTGGCAAGCCGCGAGACCTGCTCGTGCAGCTCGCGGTAGGTGATGCGCCGCGACTCCGCGGGATCGTCACCCTGCCAGAGGATCGCGGTTTGATCGCTGCGGCTCTCGAGATGGGCATCGAGGCAGACGGCCGAGGCGTTGAGGAGCCCATCCTCGAACCAGCGGATGGAAACGTCGCCGGCGAAACTCGTATTCTTGATGCGGGTGGGAAAGCGGATCCAGGGAATGATCCGTGCCTGCTCGCGCCAGTAGGTGTCGGGATCGCGGGCGGCCTGCTCGGCATGGGCCCGGTATTGCTCCGCGGTCATCAAGGCGCGGGCCGCGATCTCGGGTTTGACGGGGATCACCACTTCGCTCGACATCGGATCCTCCCTGGGTGCTCTCTTTCTCCCACGCGCCCTTCAAGCACGGAATGCGAGATTTGTTAAGGGCCGCCCCGCCCGATGGAGCAGGAGGTGAGAGGAACGCACCGGGCGGCTCAGCCTCCCTTTCCGTCATCCGCGCCAAGCCAGGGCGGAGGGCGGCGGGCGCGGAAGGCGGCGATCCCCTCCCGTCCCTCCGTCGAGCTCCGCTGCATCCAGCTCTCATGGGCAAGCAGCGCCATCTCACGCTCCTCAAGGAGCGCGCCATTGGCGGCGAGAAGGGCGCGTTTGGTGAGCGCGATCGCCCCCGGCGCGCCGG
>KN174133.1:897-3626 GCA_000759655.1 Acidicaldus organivorans
GGTGGCCATCGAGGCGCGATAGGCCGCCTCGGGCGGGGCGCTGGCGGCGGCGGCGAGCCAGTCGATGTCGGCCCCGGCCTGGAAATGCCGCCCCGTGCTCGCGATCACCACGGCGCGGAGCCCGGGCGTGGCGGCGCAGCGCTCGAGCCCCGCCTCGAGCTCGGCAAGCAGCGCCTCGTCATAGGCATTGGCCTTTTCCGGCCGGTCGAGCCGGAGCCAGCCCACGTCCCCTTCGATCTCGAGCGCGATCACGGCCATCGCCATCCTCCCCTTTCGTCGCCTCGCGGCAGAACCGAGCGTAGAGGCCGCGCCTGGGCAGCACAAGCAGAGGGTGCTTTTCGCCCGGCGCGATTGGGCGCAGAATGGAAAAGATGGCAGCAGCGCGGCAACTTCATGCCTCGGTGGTGGCGAAGGGGGACGAGGGGGTGATCCTGCTCGGTCCGAGCGGGGCGGGGAAATCCGAACTCGCCCTCCTTCTCCTCGAACGCGGCTTCACCCTCGTCGCTGATGACCGGGTGGTGCTGGAAGAGGAGGGCTGGGCCGGCCCGCCCGCCGAGCTCGCCGGTCTCCTCGAAGTGCGGGGGCTCGGCATCTTCCGCCTCCCCCACGCGCCGCGCATCCGCCTCGTGCTCGCGGTGAGCCTCGGCCAGGCCGGGGCGCGGCTTCCCGCCCCCCGCCGCCACCCCGCCCTCGATCTGCCGCTGCTCCAGCTCGCCGGAGCGAGCCCGGCCGCGGCGCTCCGCATCGAATGGGCGCTCGATGCCCTGGCCGGGCGGCGCGAGCTCCTCGTCGGCGCCTTCACCGGCGCAACCGGCCCCGCGGAGGCGGCCTCCGCCGACGCCCAGGCGGGCGAGAGGGAGGCATGAGCGCCCCTGCGGCCGGAACGCCGGGTGCCTCCGCCCTGCGGCGGGTGGTGCTGGTGAGCGGGCTTTCGGGGGCGGGGCGGACCTCGATCCTGCGCTGCCTCGAGGATCTCGGCTTCGAGACCATCGACAACCCGCCGCTCGCCCTTCTCTCCGAACTCGTCGCCCAAGGCGAGCGGCCACTTGCCATCGGCGTCGATTCCCGCACGAGCGGCTTCCGGCCCGAAGCGGTGCTCGCCGTGCTCGCCCTCCTGCGCGCCGACCCGCGGCTTGCCACCGAACTCGTCTTCGCGCTCGCCGATGAGGAGGTGCTGCTCCGACGCTATACCGAGACGCGGCGGCGCCATCCGCTCGCCCCCGCCTCGCCGGTGCGGGACGGGATCGCCGCCGAACGCGCCCTGCTCGCGCCCCGGCGCGCCGCCGCCGACTGACTGATCGTCCCCCCGCGCCTCTCCCCCCCCCCCCCGCCTCGCCGGTGCGGGACGGGATCGCCGCCGAACGCGCCCTGCTCGCGCCCCTGCGCGCCGCCGCCGACTGGCTGATCGACACCTCGCGCCTCTCCCCCCCCGCACTCCGCCGCCTGATCGAGGAACGCTACGGCCCTGTCGCGCCCACGGCGCCCCATGAGCTTTCGGTAAGCCTGATCTCTTTTTCTTACGCATCTGGCCTGCCCGGCGAGGCGGACCTCGTTTTCGATGCGCGTTTCCTGCGCAATCCGCATTACGTGCCGGAACTCGCCCCGCTCACCGGGCTCGATCGGCGGGTTGCCGCCCATATTGAAGCCGATCCTCACTTCGCCCCATATCTTGCGCAGATCGAGGCGATGCTTTTATGGCTCTTGCCCAGGTTCCTCGAAGAGGGCAAGAAATATGTCACGATCGCCATCGGCTGCACGGGTGGCCGCCATCGTTCGGTTCATCTCGTCGAGAGGATCGCCGCCGCCCTCCGGGAGAAGGGCTGGGGCGTGACGACCATCCATCGCGAACTCGCGCGTCTCGGGCTTGCGCCGCGGTCCACGGGCAGCCCCGGCGGAGGGGATCCATCCGCCGCCTCTTCCCCCAAGCCCGGCTCCATTCAGGCAAAGGAGGCCTGATCCTTTCCATGATCGGCATGGTTCTGGTCACGCATGGCCATCTCGCCGAGGAATTCCGCGCCGCCCTCGAACACGTGGTCGGCCCCCAGAAAAACCTCGCCACTGTCTGCATCGGTCCCGATGACGACATCGAACACCGGCGCGACGATCTGCGCCGCGCCATCGAATCGGTCGATACCGGCGACGGGGTGGTGCTGCTCACCGACATGTTCGGCTCCACCCCCTGCAATCTCGCCCTCTCGCTCCTCACCCCGCACCGGGTCGAGGCGCTTTGCGGCATCAATCTCCCGATGCTGGTCAAGCTCGCCAAGAACCGCGACCACCAGCCGCTGCCCGAACTGGTGAGCCTCGCCGAGGAGGCGGGACGCAAATACATCACCGCCGCCCACGCCCCGCCGGGCGCAGAGGTGAAAAACCCGGACGCCCCCGCCTGCTGCGCCCCTTCCTGCTGCGCCCCGGCTGCGAACGGCACCCTGCTCTCCCCGGAGGTGGGGGAGCAGGCCGCCCGCGGTGAAATCGCCCGCGGTGAAATATCCGGCGGTGAAATTCTCCCCGATCAAATTCCAGGCCAAGATCCCGGCAAGGCCCCGGCGGGCAGCCCCGCCGGTCTCGCCGCCCCGCCCTCCCCTCCGGCGCCCGGGGTGGCGCCACGCGCCGCGCGAGGTTGAAATGGCGGCGGGGGAAACGGCGGGCGGCGATGCCCCGGTTCTCAACCGCCGCGTCGTCATTCCCAACCGCCGCGGCCTCCATGCCCGCGCCGCGGCCAAGCTCGT
>KN174133.1:3688-3822 GCA_000759655.1 Acidicaldus organivorans
GGAGGCGGGCGGGCGCCTCTTCCGCGGCATCGCCGTTTCCGAAGGCGTGGCGATGGGCCCCGTCTTCACCGCCGCCGAAGCCCCGGTCGAGCCACCCCGGCGGCGCATCGCCGCCTCCGACATCGCCGCCGAGC
>KN174134.1:0-1211 GCA_000759655.1 Acidicaldus organivorans
GGTTTAGGGGGGCAATTCAGACGGGGGGACGAGGGAGAGGGCCGCTTGCGGACGCCGCAGCGCTTGCCGCGCTCCCCGATCGACGCCTGTCCTCGCCTGCGTTCCTTCCGCCTGAAGTCCTTTCCGCCTGAATTTTTCTTCCGCCTGAATTCTCCGCCCGCGCCTTCCCTGTCGTTGGAAAGCGTCTCGGGGGAAAGGCGGTGAGGGGATGCGGCGGCGACGGAGGCCGGGGGTCAGGCGTGACCGGCCACCGCGCCGCCGAGCGCGCTTTCTCCGGTGGCGCGGGCCACGGCGGCGAGCAGGCGGAGCGCTTCCGCCCCGCCGAGATCGGCGAGCCGCCCCTCCTCCATCTCGGCGGCGAGCAGCTCGGCCTGGCCCGCCACCGTCTCCACCGCGCGGCGCAACGCCTCACGCGAGAGGAGGAGCTGGAGGTCTTCGGAGAGCGCGTTCCAATCGACGATCCGCTCGATCCGCGCCCCTTCGCCCCGGCTCTCCTCGAAGTCGCGCCGCGTCATCCCCTGCCTGCCATTCATGCTCCGCTCCCCTTTCATGCCGCTCACGCCCTCGCTCATCTCCCCGCTCCGCGCTCTCTGCCCCATCTGCCGCTCCCCCTCGCCGACCCGGCGCCCCATGGGCGCTCTCCTCGGTGCTCAAAGAGATCTCGATCGAGGCTCCCCAGCCGCGATGCCGCGCCCTTTGGAACCTCGGGTAAGTCTAGCGCCGATTGGTTAAATTTTGATTTGCCGCAAACGCGCCGGCGTGAGGGGCAGGCTCAGCCCTTGGCGGCGTGGGGAGCGGGGGGCGTGCCGCGGGCGAGCTCATAGAGCGCGATCGCCGCGGCTGCGGCGACGTTGAGGCTCTCCATCCCGCCCGGCATGGGAAGTCCCGCGATCTCATCGCAGGTCTCGCGGGTGAGCCGCCGCAGCCCCGCCCCTTCCCCGCCGAGGACGAGGGCGACGCGCCGTCCGGCGAGCGAGGGCCCGGAAAGCGGCGGGCCCGCGGCATCGAGCCCCACCACCCAGAGACCCGCCGCCTTCAGCGCGACCAGGGTGCGCGAGATGTTCACCGCGCGGAGCAGCGGGACGCGTTCGAGGGCGCCCGCCGCCGCCTTGGCCATCGCGCCGGTCTCGGCGGGCGCGTGGCGCTCCTGGACGATGACGCAGGCCGCACCGAACGCCGCCGCCGAACGGAGGATCGCCCCCACGTTGCGC
>KN174134.1:1374-1956 GCA_000759655.1 Acidicaldus organivorans
CCCTGATGGGCGGTCTCCGGCCCGAGCAGATGATCGAGCCGCCCGCGGTCGGCCCGTTCGGGAAGCAGCGACCAGGGCGGGGGAAGCCGCTCGGCGAGCGCCGCCTCCGCCTCTTCGGTGAGGAGCAGGCGCCGCACCCGGCGCTGCGGGTTGGCGAGCGCCGCCGCCACCGCATGGATCCCGTAGATCCAGAGCGTGCCGCGCGGCGGCTCGGGCGGGCGGTGGGGCCCCGGCCGGCGTTGGCCCGGACCTTCGGGGCGCGGCGGACGCCGCTCTTCCGCTCTTTCCGCTCTCTCCTGCGGCCGCTCCGGCCGGTGATCGGCTCGGTGATCCGGTCGATGATCCGCTCGATGATCCCCTCGATGATCCCCTCGATGATCCCCTCGATGATCCCCTCTGGGGTGAGGCCTTTCTCCGCGCTCCGGCCGGGCCGGACGGGCGGACGGGGCGGATTTGGCGGGCGGACGGGGCGGATGATGTTTCATGGCATCAATCATAGAAGAGGCCCCCCCATCTTAGAAGGGGCCCCTTAGCAGGCCCCCTCCGGCGGGCAATTCGCCCCCACCTCCCGCTCCCACCTCC
>KN174135.1:0-5489 GCA_000759655.1 Acidicaldus organivorans
GCGTCGGGGGGTGCGGCCTGAGGCGATGAAGGGGCAGCGGGGGCGGAGGGTTCCTCCACGGGGCCCGTGGCAGCGGCCGGGGTGGGGCGTTCTCCCGAGGCGGCGGCGTCGAGCGCGGCAATCAGGGCGCTGTCGTCGCCTGCGGGTTCGGTCCCCTCGGCGGCGAGCCCGGCGAGGATCTCCTTGATGCGGTCGATCGACTGCAGCACCAGGCTGATGACATCGCTTTCGGCCTTGATCGCGCCGTCCCGCATCCGCCCGAGCACGTTCTCCGAGGCGTGGGCCACTTTCTCGAGGCGGGAGAGGCCGAGGAAGCCGCACGTCCCCTTGATGGTGTGGACGAGGCGGAAAATCTTGGAGAGCGTCTCGTGGTCATCTGGCGTGCGCTCAAGGGTGACGAGCGCGATGTCGAGCTCTCCCAGCGCTTCCTGGGTTTCGGTCAAGAAATCGGCGAGCAGATCGTCCATGGGCTCCCCTTCCGCACCAACCTTGGTCGGGGGGAGTGTGACGCAAACTGACGAATAAAAGGTAAACGCCGGACAGGCTCGGGGTAATTCAGGCGGCGGCGGTGCGGAGCTGGCCGCAGGCGGCAAGAATGTCGCGCCCGCGCGGGGTGCGCACCGGCGCGGCATAGCCCGCGTCGTTGATGATCTCGGCGAAGCGGCGGATCGCCTCTTCCGGGCTCGGCTCGAAGCGGCTTCCCGGCCAGGGGTTGAAGGGGATGAGGTTGACCTTGGCCGGAATGCCCGCGATCAGCCGGACGAGCTCCCTGGCATCCGCCGGCGAATCGTTGATGCCCTTCAGCATGATGTATTCGAAGGTGATCCGCCGCGCATTGGAGAGGCGCGGATAGCGGCGGCAGGCGGCGAGCAGTTCGGCGATCGGATATTTGCGATTGAGGGGGACGAGCTCGTCGCGCAGATCGTCGCGCACCGCATGCAGCGAGATGGCGAGATTGACGCCGAGTTCGCGCCCCACCCGGTCGATCAGCGGCACCACGCCCGAGGTGGAGAGCGTGATCCGCCGCCGTGAGAGGGCCACCCCTTCCGGGTCCATCAGGATGGTGAGCGCGGTGGCGACATTCTCATAATTGTAGAGCGGCTCGCCCATACCCATCACCACGATGGTGGCAAGCCGCCGCGGCTCGCCCTCGCGCGGGGTGGGCCATTCGCCGTAATAGTCGCGGAGCGCCAGGAACTGGCCCACGATCTCGGCGGCCGAGAGGTTGCGTTCGAGCCGCTGGGTGCCGGTATGGCAGAAGCGGCAGGAGAGGGTGCAGCCGACCTGGGTGGAGAGGCAGACGGCACCGCGTTCCTCTTCGAGATCGGGGATATAGACCGTCTCGATCCGTTCCCCATCGGCGAGCCCGAGCAGGAACTTCTCCGATTGATCGGCGCTCTTGAGGGCCCGCAGCCGCTCGGGCCGGCCGATCACGCAGCGCTCTTCGAGCCGGGCGCGAAAGGCGCGGGAAAGCGAGGTCATCTCGGAGAATTGCCGCGCCCCGCGGTGATAGAGCCAGTGCCAGATCTGCTTGGCGCGGAAGGGAGGCTCGCCGAGCTCGGCGACGGCCTCGGTCAGCGCCTCGCGCGAAAGCCCGATGAGGTCGAGCTTCCCCTCCGCCGTCCGCGGCCCGGGCGGGGCGAAACGCGCCGCCTTGGCGAGGATGAGCGCCGCCTCGTCCTGGGAAGGGGCGACGGATGCCGTCCGCGCGGAAAGGAGGGAGGCCGAATCGCTCATCGGGACTCACTCATCGGGAAGCTGGGCACGCCTTGACGATCGCGGCATAGGCCGCCTGGAAGCCGCGCAGGCTGAATGTATCGGTGATCTGTTTGGGCGCGCTCCGTCCCCGCGGCGGCGGCTCGTGGGCCACTGCCTCACGTCCCTTGAGCATCGCCTGGACCACGGCGTGCCCGTCGCGGGCAAAGGCGGAGCGCTGCGCCGTGTAGAAATTGAACGCTGCCTTCTCCACCTGCACCTTCACCTCTGAGCCCGGCGGATAGGTGTAGCCCGCCGAGATCGCCACCACATCGCGCGCCTCCGGCCGCATGCTCACCGAAAGCATCACGTCGCCGCGGCCAGGCCATTTGGGCACCGACTGGCGGACTCGGGTGAAGGCGTAACAGACCGTCTGCTCGCCTTCGCGGTGCACCGCCGCCGTCCACGCCTCGAACGTGCCGAGCGCGCGCGGCGTATCGGCGCGGGTGGCGGGCTGGGACTTCTTCGCCGTCTCCGCCGCACTCGCCGAGGAGGCGAGCAGGACGGAGAGCAGGGCAGCCGGAACAATGCGCATCAGGGACATCATGGAAGAAATGGGGATCGCCGCTCGTTGAGGCCAGAGGGGAGTATTCGCCCGACCGCCGCCTCCGTCAAGTCTCCCGGCAAGGGGAATTTAAGAAAAATCAGCGAGGATGGAGGGATGGATCCTGCCGATCTCGCTCGCGCCCGGCTGCTCTTGGAAGCGCGTGAGGCCGCCTACCAGCAGGCGTTGCGCGAACTTGCCGCGCTTCGCTTTGCCGCCGCACGGCTTGCCGCGCTCGAAGCCTTCCTGCGCGAGGCGGCCCTTCCCGCATCCCCTGCCGAAGAGGAGGCCGCGCCACTCGCCTGGCTCGCCGCGTCCTCCTATCACGCCCTCCTCGGCGCGGCGGAGGCGAGACTCACGGCTCTCCGTGCGGCTTTCGCCCCCCGGCTCGCCGAGGCCGAAGCGGCGGTGCGCCGGGCGGAGGCACGCCGGGCCGCCGCGGAAGAACTCCTCGCCACGCTCCGCCGCGAGGCGCGGCGCGCCGAGGGCAAGCGCGAGGGCGAGAGGCTTGCCGAACTCATCACCCAGCGCGCCCACTGGGGCGAGTGAGTCCTCTGCGTGCGCCTCCTGCGATTGACAACGCCGCCGCCCCCGCTTACTCCAAGGCCCAGCGGAGGGGTGCCCGAGTGGCTAAAGGGGGCGGACTGTAAATCCGCTGGCGAACGCCTACGTTGGTTCGAATCCAACCCCCTCCACCACGTCCCGCTCAGTCCCCGTTTTCGACCTCGACCTCGGCTTCGGTCTCGAAATCGCCCGCGATGGCGGCCGAGCCGCGCAGCCAGGCCTGGGCGGTGGGATAGGCGGCGATGAAGGCGGCGATGATCTCGTCGCGGGGCACATCGTCATAGGTGCCGCGCTGGCGCACATATTCCATGTGCCGCCGCCCGCTGCGGTCGAAGGGGTGGAAGATCGAATCGGTCCGCCCGTCGAAATCGAGCGGCAGGATGCCTGCCTTCTCGCAGAGCGAGAGATTGAAGGCCGGCGTGGCCTTCACCCAGCGCCCCTCGAGCCACACCTCCGTATAGCCGTGGAAGACGAAGATGTCACTTCGCATCACCGCGGCAAGCTTGGGGCTGGTGAGGTGATTGCGCACATCGGCGAAGCCGAGCCGGGCCGGAATGCCGAGCGCCCGGAGTGCGGCCGCATAGAGCGCCGCCTTGTTAATGCAGAACCCATAGCCCAGAGCGAGGGTGCGGCTCGCCTTGAGGCCGCCTTCCGAAAGATCGAGCCGGTAGGGGTCATAGCGGATGCGATCGCGCACCGCATAATAGAGGGCGACCGCCTTCTCCCGCGCATCCTGCCCCCGGCCGGCTTCTTCCGCGAAACGGCGGATCTCGGGATGATCGCTGTCCACATAGCGCCCGGGCCGGGTGTATTGAGCCATCGCTTCCATGAGACCACTCCTCCCTTTCGGGAATTTTGGCAGAGTGGCGAGGGATTGCAACGCCAGGCCCGCGCCGTGCTGCCCCCGCCCGCCCCGCACCGCGGACAGGGCGCTTGGCGGAAAGGGCGTTCGGAATTTCCGCCAAGGATTGACATGAAAGATTGACGTGAGGGGAAGGGACGGCGCAGGCTTTCATCGAAGCCGCCCGCGCGGAGGCGGCAGGAGGGGAGAAAACGTCATGGCAGAACCGTTCATTCTGGAGGCGGTGCGCTCGCCGATGGGGCGCGGCAAGCCCAACGGCGCGCTCGCCACCCTGCACCCGGTCGAACTCCTCGCCCAGATGCTGGAAGGTCTGATCGCCCGCACCGGGATCGACCCGGGCGCGGTGGATGACGTGATCGTGGGCTGCGTGAGCCAGGTCGGCGAGCAGTCGGGCGGGGTGGGACGCATGGCTTGGCTCGCCGCCGGATTTCCCGAACACGTCCCGAGCGTGACCATCAACCGCATGTGCGGCTCCGCCCAGCAGGCGGTGCACTTCGCTGCCCAGGGCATCGCCGCCGGGGTCTATGACCTCGTCATCGCGGGCGGCGTGGAGAGCATGAGCCGCGTGCCGATCGGCTCGTCCCGGCTCGACGCCGACCCGCGGGCCTCGTCCATCAGGGGATCTCGGCCGAACTCGTCGCCGCCCGCTATGGATTGTCGCGCGAGGCGCTCGACCGCTACGCGCTCCGCTCGCACCGGCGCGCGGCGGAGGCACAGGCGAACGGCGCCTTCGAGCGCGAGATCATCCCGGTCACGGTGGGCGAGCGTCGTGTCTCCGCCGATGAGACGATCCGGCCCGAGACCACGCTCGAGGCGCTCGCCGGGCTTGCCCCGGCCTTCGCCCATCCGCGCGAGGCGGCGCGGTTTCCGGAAATCCGCTGGTCGATCACCGCGGGCAACTCCTCGCAGATCACCGACGGGGCGAGCCTCGTCCTGCTCGCCAGCGAATCCCGCGCCCGCGCGCTCGGCCTCTGCCCCCGCGCTCGCTTCGTCGCCTTCGACGTGGTGGGCGATGACCCGTTGCTGATGCTCACCGCGCCCATTCCGGCGACCCGCCGGGTGCTCGCCAAGGCAGGGCTCAAGCTCGAGGACATCGATCATATCGAGGTCAATGAGGCCTTCGCCTCCGTCCCCCTCGCCTGGGCCAAGGCGCTCGGGCTCGAGGAGGACGCGGCGCGGATCGAGGGGGCTGCCCGCCTCAATCCACTGGGAGGGGCGATCGCGCTCGGCCACCCCTTGGGGGGCACCGGGGCGCGGCTGATCACCACCCTGCTCCACGCGCTGGAGCGGAACGGCGGGCGCTACGGGCTCGTCACCATGTGCGAGGCGGGAGGGATGGCCAATGCCACCGTCATCGAGCGTCTCTGAGGACCTGGCGCCGGATGTGCCCGCTCGGCCCGCCTCGCGCGGAGGGGGGGAGGCCCGCGGGGAGACGGAAGCGCTGCTCGACGCCTTTCGCGCCACCGTCCGCCGCTTCATCGAGACCGAGGTCATGCCGCATGTCCCGCGTTGGCGGAAGGAGGGGCAGGTCGATCGCGCCGCCTGGCGCCGGGCTGGCGCGGCGGGGCTGCTCGGGGTCAGCCTTCCCGAGGCCTATGGCGGGGCGGGTGGGGATTTCCGCTTCGAGGCGGTGATCATCGAGGAGTTTGCCCGCGCCGGTTTCTCCGATTTCGCCATTCCGCTCCACAACGCAGTGATCGCCCCTTACGTGCTGCGTTACGGAACCGAGGTGCAGCGTCGGTATTGGCTGCCCCGCATGGCCTC
>KN174135.1:5567-10181 GCA_000759655.1 Acidicaldus organivorans
GGGTGAGGCCATCGCCGCGATCGCCATGACCGAGCCCGGCGCGGGCTCCGTTCTGCAGGCGATCCGCACCCGCGCGGTATGGGATGGCGAGCGTTACCGGCTCTCCGGCCAGAAGACCTTCATCAGCAACGGCCAACTCGCCGACATCGTCATCGTCGCGGCGAAGACCGATCCCGCGGCGCGGGCGCGCGGCGTCTCGCTTTTTCTCGTCGAGGCGGACCGTCCTGGCTTCCGCCGCGGCCGGGCGCTCGAGAAAATCGGCAAGCACGCGCAGGACACGTCCGAGCTCTTCTTCGACGACGTCCTCCTGCCCCGTGAGGCGCTGCTCGGCGGCCTCGAGGGGCGAGGCTTCGCCCAGCTTATGGAGCAGCTCCCCCAGGAGCGGCTGGTCATCGCGGTGGGGGCGGTGGCCTCGATGGAGGCGGCGCTCGCCGAAACCGCCGCCTATGTGAAGACGCGCGAGGCGTTCGGCCAGAAACTGATCGGCTTCCAGAACACCCGCTTCGTGCTCGCCGAAGCGAAGACCATCGCGCGGATCGGCCGCGTCTTCGTCGAAGACTGTATCCAGCGCCTGATCGAAGGCAGGCTTGACGTCGAGACCGCGGCGATGGCCAAATGGTGGACGACGGAGATGCAGGGCAAGGTGATCGACGCCTGCCTGCAGCTCTTCGGCGGCTATGGCTACATGGCGGAATATCCCATCGCGCACCGCTACACCGATGCCCGCATCCAGCGCATCTATGGCGGGACGAACGAGATCATGAAAGAATTGATCGCCCGCGCCATCGAACGGGAAGACTGACCCAACCCCCCGGGGCGAAGGGGGCGCGGGCATCGCAGCGCGTGGCTATCACAACGACCGAGAGCGGAAGAGGGATTGCATGGCCGAAGAGAGATTTCCTGCCCTGGTTCTCGAGGAGAAGGAGGGCAAGGTCGTTTCCGAACTGCGTGAGATCGGGCTCGAAGACCTCCCCGAGGGCGACACTTTGGTCGCGGTGAGCCACTCCTCGCTCAACTACAAGGACGGGATGATCCTCAAGGGGCTCGGGCGGCTGGTGCGGCGCTATCCCCATGTCGGCGGGATCGATTTCGCAGGCACGGTGATTTCCTGCCAATCCGGCCTCTTCCAGCCAGGGGAGAGGGTGATCCTCACCGGCTGGCGGGTGGGCGAGACGCATTGGGGCGGCTATGCGGCGCGCGCCCGGGTCAAGGGCGAATGGCTGGTCCGCCTGCCCGAGGGCATGACGCCGGAATGGGCGATGGCGATCGGCACGGCGGGCCTCACCGCCATGCTCGCCCTGATGGCGCTCGAACGGCAGGGGCTCGAGCCGGCGGCGGGCGACCTTTTGGTCACCGGCGCGGCAGGCGGGGTGGGCAGTGTCGCGGTGATGCTGGGGGCGCGCCTCGGCTACCGGGTGGTGGCCTCCACCGGACGGCCGAGCGAGGAGGCCTATCTCAAGGGGCTCGGCGCGGCGGAGATCCTTCCCCGTCAGGCGCTGCTCGATGCGGCGGCGGAAAAGAAGCCGCTGCTGAGTGAGCGTTTCGCCGGGGCGGTCGATACGGTGGGCGGGCAGGTGCTCGCCGGGCTTCTTCCCCAGCTTCGCTATGGCGGCGCGGTGGCCGCCTGCGGCCTCGCCGGCGGAGCGGAGCTCCACACCACGGTCATTCCCTTTCTTCTGCGCGGGGTGAGCCTGCTCGGGATCGATTCGGTGATGCAGCCCCGCCCGGTCCGCGAAGCGGCTTGGCGGAGGCTCGCCGAATTGCTGCCCCCCGAACGGCTCGCTCCGGTGATCAGCCGGGCCAAACTCGCCGATCTTCCCCGCCTGGCCGAGGAGATCCTCGCCGGGCGTATCCGGGGACGGGTGGTGGTCGAGGTGGGGGGCTGATCTGGCCCCCCTCTCTGGTCCCTCTCTAGCCCCCTCTGATCAGGCCGCCGCGCTCACCTCTTCGGCAAGCGCGAGCAGGGCTTCTGGACCGAGCCGGGCGCAGAAACCGCCAAACCCCTCACCTGCTGCTCGTCGCGTCCGATAGGCGCGGAAGAGTGGGGTGAGGCGGGGGATGAGGTCGGCCTCAGCCACCTTGTCGAAGAGCTTGAAGCCGAGCCGGGTTCCGGCGCGATCGCCGCCGACGAAGACGGCATAATGCCCCGGCATGCGCCCCACGATGCCGATCTCGGCATTGTAAGGCCGGGCGCAGCCATTGGGGCAGCCGGTGAGGCGGAGAATGAGGGGAAGACCCTCGAGCCCTTCGGCGGCGAGCATCGCTTCGAAGGCGGCAACCAGCGGCGCCCGGATCCGCTCGGCCTCGGTGAGGGCAAGCCCGCAGGTGGGAAGCGCCGGGCAGGCGAGGGCGAAACGGGCGAGCGGCGTGAGGTCACGGGCGAGTCTTACCCCGTGGGCGCGGAGAAGGGCCTCGACCGGCTCCCGTGCCTCCTCGGGGAGATTGCTGAGGAGCACGTCCTGCTGCGGCGTCATCACCGGATCGGCGCCGAATTCGGCGACGATGGCGCGAAGGGCGCTGCGCAGCCGCACCTCTTCGGTATCCTGGATGCGACCGGCGGGCACCGGCACCCCATACCAGAACCGCCCATCCCCTTGCGCATGCCAGCCCAGGATCTCGGGAAGTTCGAGGCGCGGCAAGGGCGGGGGCGGGGCGAGCGGGCGGCCCCAGTATTGGGCGAGCGTGTCGCGGAACCAGCCGATTCCCTGGCGGTCGAGGAGGTATTTGAGACGGGCGTGACGGCGGTCGCCGCGGTCACCGAAATCACGCTGCACCTTGATCACCGCTTCCGCCATGGACAGCAGATCCTCGGCTGGGATCACGGTGATGGGGGTGGCAAGCCGCGGATAGGTGTCGGGCTTGTTATGCGTCATGCCGAGCCCGCCGCCCACCGCGACGATATAGGCGGTGAGCGTCTCGCCCCCCCTGAGCCCGCCATCCGTGAGGCCGTCCTCTCTGAGCCCGCCATCTGTGAGCCCGATGAAGGCGAGATCGTTGGTCAGCACGTCGATGGTGTTGTCCTCGGGCAGCGCCAGCCCGATCTTGAATTTGCGGGGGAGATAGGTGGGGCCATAGAGCGGTTCGGGCTCTGGCTCGGTCGCTTGGCCAAGGGCGGCCTGGGCGGCCTCGTCGAGGAAAATCTCGTGATAGGCGCGTGAGGCGGGAAGGAGACGCTCGGAGAGGAGACGGGCGTCCTCGAGCAGTCTCCGGTGCCGCGCGTCACGCCGCGGCGCCGGCGTGGTGGTGACGTTGCGCACCACGTCGCCGCAGGCGCATTGCGTGGTAAGAAGCGCCCGGTTGATCTCGCGGATGGTGGCCTTGAGGTCGCGCTTGATCACCCCGTGGAACTGGATGCCGCCTCGCGTGGTCACCCGGAGCGTGCCGTTGCCGTAGCGGTCGGCGAGCGCGTCGAGGACGAGATATTGCGGCCCCGAGAGCACGCCCCCCGGCATGCGCACCCGCACCATGAACTGGTAGTCCTTCTCCTGCCCCTGCTGCTTGCGCAGCGTGGCGGTGTCGCGGTCGTGCTGCTCATAGGTGCCGTGAAATTTGAGGAGCTGGTAACTCTCCTCGCTCACCGAGGGGCCGGGAGCGGCGAGTTCCTCGGCGAGCGCGCCGCGCAGGCCGCGGCTTTCCGCTTTCACCTTTTCGACCGCGCTCAGCTTTTTCTGATCTGACATCGTGAAATCCTATAATCACGTTCTTATCAAGTTGAACACGATCAAGCACGGTTGTAAATAGAAAAATTATGCACAAACCGATCGTGGTATGTGAAAAAAGCCAATGCCCAGCACGTGGCGCTCGGGGCCACGGCCTGGGAAAGCCAAGGATTTGGGCTTAGAGTTTCAGTTCAGGATCTCGCAGGCGATCCGCGCCAGCGCCTGGATGCCCAGCGGGATGCAGTTTTCGTCGGGCTGGTATTCCGAACTGTGCAGATGGTCGTGCCGCCCCGGCGCCCCCGAACCGATGCGGAGCTGAAAGCCGGGCAGGCGCTCGGTGAAGAGGGCGAAATCCTCCGAGCCCATGCTGGGCGGCAGGATCGCGGGCGGCGTCCCGAACTGGGCGGAAAGCGCCCGCTGCACCAGGGGTTCGAGATCGGGGTGGTTTCTGAGCGGCGGCACCAGGCGCTCGTAATGGAGCTCCGGGGTGACGCGGAACGCCGCGGCGATGTCCCCGGCGAGACGGCGGATGGCCTCTTCGGCGTGATCGCGCACCGCGGCGGAGAGGGTACGCACCGTTCCCCGCATCACCACCTCGTCGGGAATGATGTTGTGCACCGTCCCGCCCTGGATCGCGCCCACCGTCACCACCACCGGCTCGAGCGGGTTGACCTCGCGCGCCGCGATGGTCTGCGCCGCGGTGATGAAATGGGCCGCCGCCACCACCGGATCGCGGGCGAGATGGGGGTGCGCGGCGTGCCCGGAGCGGCCGCGGAAAGTAAGGGTGAAGCGGTCGGAGGCGGCGAGCGCGGCGCCTTGGGCGTAACCGAAGCGCCCGACCTCCATCGTCGGGTGGTTGTGAAAGCCGAGCGCGAAATCGGGCCTGGTCTCCTCGAGCAGCCCCTCTTCGATCATCGCCGCCGCCCCGGCCAGCGTCTCCTCAGCGGGCTGGAAG
>KN174135.1:10196-10560 GCA_000759655.1 Acidicaldus organivorans
CGGAGGCGGCGAGCGCGGCGCCTTGGGCGTAACCGAAGCGCCTGACCTCCATCGTCGGGTGGTTGTGAAAGCCGAGCGCGAAATCGGGCCTGGTCTCCTCGAGCAGCCCCTCTTCGATCATCGCCGCCGCCCCGGCCAGCGTCTCCTCAGCGGGCTGGAAGACGACCACCACCCGGCCGCGCCAGGACCCGGCGTAGGTCTTGAGGAAGGCCGCCACCCCGAGCAGCGTGGCGGTGTGGATGTCATGGCCGCAGGCATGCATCAGGCCGGGCAGGGTGGAGGCATAGGGAAGTTCGGTGCGTTCCTCGATCGGGAGCGCGTCCATGTCGGCGCGGGAGGGAGATGATGAGCGGACGGCCCAACG
>KN174136.1 GCA_000759655.1 Acidicaldus organivorans
ACCACTTCTCGATCTTGGTGGCGCGGCCGCGGGCGCGGGCATGAAAGCGGCGCAGCACCAGCCCCCGCCCCACCTCGGCGCGCGCCACCACCAGGCGGTCCACGTCGAGCCCGTGATTGTTCTCGGCATTGGCGATGGCGCTCTCCAGCCCCTTCTTCACCGCCTGCGCGATGCGCTTCTTGCTGAAGGTGAGACGGCTGACCGCCTCGCCCGCCGCGAGATTGCGGATCATCGCCGCCACCAGGTTGAGCTTGCGCGGGCTCACCCGCAGATTGCGGGCAATCGCCACCGCCTCGTTCTCGCGCCTCATCTCGCGCCCCGCCATGTCAACCTCGCTTCACCTTTCAGCCTCGCTTCACCTTGCGGTCGGCGGCATGCCCGGTGAAGGTGCGGGTCGGCGCGAACTCGCCGAATTTGTGGCCGACCATGTTTTCCGTCACCAGCACCGGAATGAATTTCCGCCCGTTATAGACGCCGAAGGTGAGCCCCACGAATTGCGGCATGATGGTCGAACGGCGCGAATAGATCTTGATGATCTCGTTGCGCCCCGACGCCCGCGCCGCCTCCGCCTTCTTGAAGAGATAGCCGTCGACGAAGGGGCCTTTCCAAACCGAACGCGGCATCAGCCTTTCTCCTGATGGCGACTGCGGATGATGAACTTGTCGGTCCGCTTGTTGGATCGCGTCTTGTGGCCTTTGGTGGGCTTGCCCCACGGCGTCACCGGATGACGCCCACCCGAGGTGCGGCCCTCGCCGCCACCCAAGGGATGATCGACCGGGTTCATCGCCACGCCGCGGTTGTGCGGCCGGCGCCCGAGCCAGCGCTTGCGCCCTGCCTTGCCGATCTGCTGGTTGGCGTGATCGGCGTTGGAGACCGCGCCGATGCTCGCCATGCACTCGCCGCGCACCAGGCGGAGCTCGCCCGAGGAGAGCTTGATCTGGGCATAGCCCTGATCCTTGCCGACGAGCTGGGCGAAGGTCCCCGCCGCGCGGGCGAGTTTGCCGCCCGCCCCCGGCTTGAGCTCGATATTGTGAATGATCGTGCCGACCGGGATCGAGGCGAGCGGCATCGCATTGCCCGGCTTCACATCAACCTTCTGCCCGGCGATCACCCGATCGCCCGGAGCGAGCCGCTGGGGANTAGCCCTGATCCTTGCCGACGAGCTGGGCGAAGGTCCCCGNGGCGAGCTCACCGTCCTCGTAGCGGATGAGGGCGAGAAAGGCCGAGCGGTTCGGATCGTATTCGATCCGCTCGACGGTGGCGGGGACGTCGAACTTGCGCCGGCGGAAATCGACCAGACGCAGCTGGCGCTTGTGCCCGCCGCCGCGGAAGCGCACCGTGATGTGGCCGTGATGGTTGCGCCCGCCGCTCGAGACCTTGCCTCGGGTGAGCGCCTTGACCGGCTTGCCCTTCCACAGTTCGGAGCGATCGACGACGATCGTCCCGCGCAGGCTCGGCGTGACCGGTTTGAACGTCTTGAGTGCCATGCTCCGCTCCTCAGCCCACGCCCCGGGTCAGATCGATGCTCTGCCCCTCGGCGAGGGTCACATAGGCTTTCTTCATGTCGGAGCGGCGCCCCTCCCGCCCCCGGAAGCGCTTGGTCTTGCCCTTCTGGATGAGCGTGTTGACCGCCTTCACCTTGACCCCGAACAGGCCCTCGACCGCCGCCTTGATCTCCGGCTTGGTCGCACCGAGCGCCACTTCGAACAGGATCTGCTGCGCCTCGCCCACCCGGGTCGCCTTCTCGGTGATCAGCGGGCGGCGGATGATCTGATACATCGCCTCGCGGGTCAGCTTGGCGGCGCGGGCGCGCGCCTTGCGGGCCAGAATGACGGGAGAGGTCATCGCTTGATCTCCGCGGTGAGACGCGCGTTCAGCGCGGCGAGCCCCTCTTCGGTGAGCGCGAGCACGTCATGGCGCAGCACGTCGTGCACATTCACCCCGATCGGGGGCAGGATCTGAAAGCGCGGCAGGTTGCGGGCGGCGCGCCGGAAATCCTCGGGCGTCTCCCCGTCCACCACCAGCACCGAGGACCAGCCCAGCCGCTCGAGCGACTTGGCGAGCTCGCGCGTCTTGGCGATCCCTGCGGGGCGGCGCAACACCACCACCTTGCCCTCCGCCGCCTTGGCCGAAAGGGCCGAGATCAGCCCGGCCCGGCGCACCTTCTTGGGCAGCGCGTAGCCATGGTCGCGCACCACCGGCCCATGCACCACGCCGCCGCCGCGGAATTGCGGGGCGCGCAGACTGCCCTGGCGCGCTCGCCCCGTCCCCTTCTGCCGCCACGGCTTCTTGGTGGTGCCCTGCACGTCGCCGAGCGTCTTGACGAGATGCGTCCCGGCGCGCCGCTTGGCGAGCTGCCAGTGCACCACGCGGGCCATCAGGTCGGCCCGCACCTCCTGGGCGAAGAGGGCGTCCGGCACGTCGATGCGCCCCACCTCACCGGAGTCGAGGGAAACCACTGCCACGTCCATGCTCATCCCCTTCAGCCTGCCACCGCCGCCGGATAGGGCGCCTCGGCCGGACGCGGCCGCTTGATCGCATCCCGCACCCGGACGATGCCGCCCTCGGGGCCAGGCACCGCGCCCTTGACGAAGAGCAGGTCGCGCTCGACATCGACCGCCGCCACTTCGAGATTGAGCACGCTCACCCGTTCCACGCCCCAGTGACCGGCCATCTTCTTGTTCTTGAAGACGCGGCCGGGATCCTGACGGTTACCGGTCGAGCCGTGGCTGCGGTGGCTGATGGACACGCCATGGCTCGCCTCGAGCCCGCCGAAATTCCACCGCCGCATCGCCCCCTGAAAGCCGCGCCCCTTCGAAATACCGGTGACATCGACCTTCTGGCCGACCACGAAATGAGCCGCCGTCAGGCGCTCGCCGGGTTCGAGCAGCGCCTCCGGCGCCACCCGGAACTCGCCGAGATGCGCCTTGGGCTCGACCTTGGCCTTGGCGAAGTGGCCCCGCATCGGCTTGGTCGTGTTCTTCGCCTTGCGCCGCCCCAAACCGAGCTGCACGGCGGCGTAGCCGTCCCGCTCGGAGGTGCGCACCGCCACCACCTCGACCGCGTCGAGCTGGAGCACGGTGACCGGCACATGCGTGCCGTCCTCGCGAAACAGGCGCGTCATCCCGAGCTTGCGGGCCAGGACCCCGGTTCGCATCTTGCCCTTCCTCAGATCTTGATCTCGACGTCCACACCCGCCGCCAGTTCGAGCTTCATCAGCGCATCGACGGTCTGCGGCGTGGGCTCGACGATGTCGAGCAGCCGCTTGTGCGTGCGAATCTCGAACTGTTCACGGCTCTTCTTGTCGATGTGCGGCGAGCGGTTGACGGTGAAACGCGCGATCTCGGTCGGCAGCGGGATCGGACCCCGCACCCGGGCGCCGGTGCGCTTGGCCGTATTCACGATCTCGCGCGTCGACGCATCGAGCACGCGATGATCGAAGGCCTTCAGACGAATGCGGATGTTTTGGCTGACCATGGCCTGCGATCCCGCTTCCCGACTTACGCCAGGATCTTGGAGACGACGCCGGCGCCCACCGTGCGCCCACCCTCGCGGATGGCGAAGCGGAGCCCGTCATCCATGGCGATCGGCGCGATCAGCTCGACCTCGATCCGCACATTGTCACCCGGCATCACCATCTCCACCCCCTCCGGCAGCTTGACCACGCCAGTGACGTCGGTGGTGCGGAAGTAGAACTGCGGGCGGTAGTTGGAGAAGAACGGCGTGTGGCGGCCGCCCTCTTCCTTGGTCAGCACATAGACCTCCGCCTCGAACTTGGTGTGCGGGGTGATGGTGCCGGGCTTGGCGAGCACCTGGCCGCGCTCGACTTCCTCACGCTTGGTGCCGCGCAGCAGCGCGCCGATATTGTCACCCGCCTCGCCGCGGTCGAGCAGCTTGCGGAACATCTCGACGCCGGTCACCACCGTCTTCTGGGTGGGACGGAGCCCGACGATCTCCACCTCATCGCCCACCGTCACCACGCCGCGCTCGATGCGCCCGGTGACCACGGTGCCGCGGCCGGAGATCGAGAACACGTCCTCGATCGGCATCAGGAAGGGCCGGTCGATCGGACGCTCGGGCTGCGGGATGTAATTGTCCACCGCCTCCATGAGCTTGAAGATGGCCTGCTCGCCGATCTCGGGGTTGCGGTCCTCGAGCGCGCAGAGCGCTGAGCCGCGAATCACCGGGATCTCATCGCCCGGGAACTGATAGCTCGAGAGGAGCTCGCGCACCTCCATCTCGACCAGGTCGAGGAGCTCGGGGTCATCGACCATATCGACCTTGTTCATGAACACGACGAGGGCGGGCACGCCGACCTGACGGGCGAGCAGGATGTGCTCGCGGGTCTGCGGCATCGGGCCGTCGGCGGCGGAGACGACCAGGATGGCGCCGTCCATCTGCGCCGCGCCGGTGATCATGTTCTTCACGTAGTCGGCGTGGCCGGGGCAATCGACATGCGCGTAGTGGCGCTTGTCGGTCTCGTACTCGACATGGGCGGTCGAGATGGTGATGCCGCGCGCCCGCTCCTCCGGCGCCTTGTCGATCTGGTCATAGGCGGTGAAGGTCGCCCCCCCGCGCTTGGAGAGCACCTTGGTGATCGCTGCGGTCAGCGTGGTCTTGCCATGGTCGACGTGACCAATGGTGCCGACGTTGCAGTGGGGTTTGGTCCGTTCGAATTTCGCCTTGGCCATTGCCGTTCTCCGTTAACCTGACGCGGGCCCGACCGCCCGCCCTGACCTTTCCGTATTTACCACCGGTAGTGGCTGAATGCGCGGTTGGCTTCCGCCATGCGGTGCGTGTCCTCGCGCTTCTTCACCGCCGCACCGCGGTTGTTGGCGGCGTCCATCAGCTCGTTGGCGAGCCGCTCCATCATCGTCCGCTCGCTGCGCTTGCGCGCCGCATCGATCAGCCAGCGGATGGCGAGCGTCTGCCGCCGCTCCGGCCGCACCTCGACCGGCACCTGGTAGGTCGCCCCGCCCACCCGGCGCGAGCGCACCTCGACCTCGGGCTTCACGTTGTCGATCGCCTCGTGGAAGAGGCGCACCGGATCGCCCTGGGCGCCGAGACGGCGGCGCACCGCCTCGAGCGCGTCATAGACGATGCGCTCGGCGACCGATTTCTTTCCGTCATACATCAGCACGTTCATGAAACGCGCGATCACCCCGTCGCCATATTTGGCGTCGGGCAGGACTTCGCGCGGTTCGGCACGGTGACGGCGGCTCATTGCCCCCTCCTCACTTCGGCCGCTTGGCGCCGTAGAGCGAGCGCCGCTGACGGCGTTTGGCGATTCCTTGCGTATCCAGCACGCCGCGGATGATGTGATAGCGCACGCCGGGGAGGTCCTTGACGCGCCCGCCGCGGATCAGCACCACCGAGTGCTCCTGCAGATTGTGCCCCTCGCCCGGAATGTAGGTCACCACCTCGTAGCCATTGGTCAGGCGCACCTTGGCCACCTTGCGCAGCGCCGAGTTCGGCTTCTTCGGCGTCGTCGTATAGACGCGGGTGCACACGCCCCGCTTCTGCGGACAGCCGCCAAGCGCCGGCACCTTGTTGCGCCGCTGCCGCGGCTCGCGCCCTTTGTTGATCAACTGGTTGATGGTCGGCATGACCCTCGCTCTACCTTTCCGCTGGCGCCGGGCGACCGGAGGTCACGTTGAAACACACCAAACCCGCCCCGGAGCGCGGCAAGCGCCGGGACCGGCTACCAACCCGGGGCCTAAGGGGACAGGGAACCTGCCACGGCACCACCGGGAAAGAGTTCGGTGCGAACCAACGCGGCCCTCACGAACGGGGCCGGCTCAGGGCGCGGAACCTAAGCGTCACTCCTTCGCGAGTCAAGCGCCTCCCGC
>JPYW01001501.1 GCA_000759655.1 Acidicaldus organivorans
CCCGGCGATCTCATCTTCACCGGAACGCCGGCCGGGGTGGGCCGGGTCGGGCCCGGCGACGTGCTCGAAGGCGAGATCGAGGGGGTGGGTCGGGTGAGCACCCGCATCATCGCGTGAGCCTCACCCTCGCCTCCTGGAACATCAATTCGCTCCGGCTGCGGCTTGGCCTCCTGCCGCGTCTCATCGAAGCGCTCGCCCCCGACGTGCTGGCGCTGCAGGAGACCAAGGTGCCGGATGCGCTCTTTCCCCGCCTCGAGCTCGAGGCGTTCGGCTTCACCGCGATCGCCCATCGCGGCATGAAGGGCTACAATGGTGTGGCGACCCTGGCGCGGCGGCCCTTCGTGGTGCGCGAGGGGTTCCCGGTATTCGGGGGGCGGGAGGATTGCCGCCACCTCGCGGTGGAGCTCGCCACGTCGATCGGCCCGCTGCTCATCCACAATTTCTACGTCCCGGCGGGCGGGGATATCCCCGATCCCGAGGCCAATCCGAAATTCGCCCACAAACTCGCCTTCATCGAGGAGGTGCGCGCCTATTTCGCTGCCCATCCGCCCAAGGCGCGCACCGTGGTGATGGGGGATCTCAACATCGCCCCCTTGCCCAACGACGTCTGGAGCCACCGCCAGCTCCTCGACGTGGTGAGCCACACACCCGTCGAGACCGAGGGGCTCGAGGCGTGGCGCGCCACCGGCTTCGTCGATGCGGTGCGCCATTTCGTGCCGCCGGAGGTGAAGCATTTCACCTGGTGGTCCTACCGCAACCGGGACTGGAAGGTCTCCGACCGCGGGCGGCGGCTCGATCACATCTGGGTCACCCCCGATCTCGTGCCCCTTTTGCGCCGTCAGGTGACGCTCAAGGAGGCGCGGGACTGGGAGCGGGGCTCCGATCACGTTCCCGTCGCGGTGACGCTCGATCTTTAAGGCGCTGCCTTTAAGGCGTGGTGGGCTTCAAGGCGTAGGGGGCTTTAAGGCGCGCGGGGGGCGGCCTGGGCGGAGGCCTGTCTTCAGTCGTGGCGCACGTTGAGATTTTCGAGGACCGGCACCGGAAGCGCGGCCTCGTTCGTCCCTGCGGGGCGGGCGAGCCAGGCCTGGAGCGCTTCGAGGGCGAACCGGGTGGGAATGGCGAGCTTCAAGGAGAGCGCTTCGCGGAGGGGATAGAAGCGTAACGATTCGAGCTCGCCCGAGCCTCTGATCTCGCCGCGCAGCGCCGCGGCGGGAACGGTGAAGAAGCGGGCATCGAAGCGGATCGGCCGGCCCTCGGGCGTGATGGCGCGGCAGAGATAGGCGAGGGGGGAGAGATCGGGGGGCGTGCCGAGCGAAAGCCCGGTCTCCTCTTCGAGCTCGCGGGCCGCGGCCAGGGCGAGCGGGGTGATGAGCTCGGGGGGCGTGTGGCGGGCGAGCCGGGCTTCGGTCTCGGCGCGGAGCGGGCAGGCGGCCTGGGCCTTGAAATCGCCGGGATCGACCGCCCCTCCCGGAAAGACCAGGTGATTGGGCATGAAGCGGTGCCCGGCGCCGCGCCAGCCCATCAGCACCTCGACCCCTTCCGGGCCCTCCTGCAGCACGAGCACGCTTGCGGCGGCGCGGGCGGGGCGGCGGGATGAATGGTCTCGATCACCCCCG
>KN174137.1:0-159 GCA_000759655.1 Acidicaldus organivorans
GCGCCGTCACCGGTACGGCGCATCGAGCTCGAGGCGCTTGGCGATCTCCCGCTCCCAGCGCTCGCCATTCTCGAGGAGTTTCTCCTTGTTGTAGAACAGCTCCTCGCGCGTCTCGACGGCGAACTCGAAATTGGGCCCCTCGACGATCGCATCGACCGG
>KN174137.1:189-1705 GCA_000759655.1 Acidicaldus organivorans
CGGCTCGACCTCGATGGTGATCGCCTGGGCCGGGCAGATCGCCTCACACAATTTGCAGGCGATGCAGCGCTCCTCGCCGTTCGGATAACGGCGCAGCGCGTGCTCGCCCTTGAAACGCGGGCTGATCGGGTTCTTCTCGTAAGGGTAATTGAGCGTCGCCTTCGGCCGGCCGAGAAAGCGGAACGTCAGCGCCAATCCCCGCGCGAGCTCGGCGATGATCAGCCAGGTTACGGCGAGAAAGCCGAGCCGTCCCCCCTTTCCTTCCGTGGCGTGCCCGAGAGCGCTTTCTTCCATGGCGTGCATGGCGGCGTTTCCTTTCTCGTCCTTCAGGTCGGAAACCAGCCGGTGAGTTCGAGAACGGTGGCGGTGAGCACGATCCAGCCCAGGGAGATCGGCAGGAAGACTTTCCAGCCGAGCCGCATGAGCTGGTCGTAGCGGTAACGCGGCAGCGTCCCCCGCACCCAGATGAAGACGAACATCAGGGCGAGCACCTTGAAAATGAACCAGAACACGCCGGGGATCCAGGTGAAGGGCGCGATCTCGGCGGGCGGCAGCCAGCCGCCCAGGAAAAGGATGGTGGTGAGCGCGCTCATCAGGAACATGTTGGCGTATTCGCCGAGGAAGAAGAGGGCGAAGGCCATCGCGCTGTATTCGACGAAGAAGCCAGCGACGATCTCGCTCTCGCCTTCGGGGATGTCGAAGGGCGAGCGGTTGGTCTCGGCAAGACAGGAGATGAAGAAGACCACGAACATCGGGAACATCGGCAGGAAGAACCAGATCTTCCGTTGCGCCGCGACGATGTCGTGGAGGTTGAGGCTGCCGACACAGAGCAGCACCGCAACCAGGATGAAGCCCATCGAGACTTCGTAGCTCACCATCTGCGCCGCCGAACGCAGCGCGCCGAGAAAGGCGTATTTCGAGTTGCTCGCCCAGCCCGCGATGATGATGCCATAAACCCCGAGCGAGCTGATCCCGTAGAGATAGAGGATGCCGAGATTGATGTTGGCGACCTGCCAGCCATCGGCAAAGGGGATCACCGCCCAGGCCATCATGGCAAGGGTGAAGGTGATGACGGGGGCGAGGAGGAAGAGGAGCCGGTTGCTGCCCTCGGGGATGATCGTTTCCTTGAGCAGCATCTTGCCTGCATCGGCGAAGGCCTGCCACAGCCCCCAGGGCCCCACGATATTGGGCCCCTGCCGGAGCTGGATCGCGGCGAGGATCTTGCGCTCGGCATAGGTGGCGTAGGCGACGAAGAGCAGGAGCGGGACGAGGACGACGAGCGTCTCGAGCAGAATGAGCGCTGCAGTGAGCCAGGGTGAATTCATCTCAGGCTTATCCTCTCCTGCCTCTCCCGCCGCCAGGGGAGACGGCCAAGCGTTTCATTTCCGACACGATGCCCTCTCTCTGCCGGGATGGCGTCCTCACGATCAGGCCTCGAACAGGGCGCGGCATTCCGCCATGGTGCGGCTTGCCCGGCTGATCACGTCGGTCTGGTAGAAAGCGCACGGCACCTCGA
>KN174138.1:0-710 GCA_000759655.1 Acidicaldus organivorans
CCTCTTGATTCCGCCCCCTTGCGGGGCAACCTGCGAACGCAGACAAACGGCATTCCATGTCCAGTCCGAAGACGCCCCCGCCCGATCTTTTCGGCGCCCCGCCCGCGAGTTCGCCGCCGCGCCGCCGCCGGCCTCCGCCCGCCCAGCCGCTCGCCGACCGGCTCCGCCCCACCCGGCTCGAAGACGTGCTCGGCCAGGACCACCTCCTCGGCCCCGAGGGGGCGCTCACCCGCATGCTCGCCCGCGGCGCGCTCTCCTCGCTCATCCTCTGGGGCCCGCCAGGGGTGGGAAAGACGACGCTCGCCCGCCTCCTCGCCCAGCACGCGAAATATCATTTCCACGCGCTCTCGGCCGTGTTCTCCGGCGTGGCCGACCTCAAACGCGCCTTCGACGAGGCCCGGGCGCGGGCCGAGCAGGGCATCACCACCCTCCTCTTCGTCGATGAGATCCACCGGTTCAACCGCGCCCAGCAGGATGCCTTCCTCCCCGTGGTCGAGGACGGCACCGTGGTGCTGATCGGGGCGACCACCGAAAACCCCTCCTTCGCCCTCATCGCCGCCCTGCTCTCGCGCTGCCAGGTGCTGGTGCTGCGCCGCCTCGACGAGGCGGCGCTCGAGGCCCTGCTCGCCCGCGCCGAAGCCCTGCTCGGCCGCAGCCTGCCCCTCACCGGGGAGGCGCGGGCGAGCCTCCGCGTCATGGCCGATGGCGAT
>KN174138.1:744-1763 GCA_000759655.1 Acidicaldus organivorans
TCGAGGCCCTGCTCGCCCGCGCCGAAGCCCTGCTCGGCCGCAGCCTGCCCCTCACCGGGGAGGCGCGGGCGAGCCTCCGCGTCATGGCCGATGGCGATGGGCGCTATCTCCTCAACATGGCCGAGCAGCTCTTCGCTCTGCCCCCCGACCAGCCCCCCCTCGATGCGGCCTCTCTCGCCCGGTTGCTCGCCCGCCGCGCCGTCCTCTACGACAAGGACCGCGAGGAGCACTACAATCTCATTTCGGCGCTGCACAAATCCCTGCGCGGCTCCGATCCCGACGCTGCCCTCTACTGGTTCGCCCGCATGCTGACCGGCGGCGAGGACCCGCGCTACATCGCCCGCCGCCTGATCCGCTTCGCCGCCGAGGACGTGGGCCTCGCCGACCCCTCCGCCCTGCCTTTGGCGCTCGCCGGCTGGGAGGCCTATGAGCGGCTCGGCAGCCCCGAGGGCGAGCTGGCGCTGGCCGAAGTGGTGCTCCACCTCGCCACCGCCCCCAAATCGAACGCCACCTACCGCGCCTTCCTCGCCGCGAGCCGGGCGGCGCGCGAGACCGGGAGCCTGATGCCCCCCGCCCACATCCTCAATGCGCCGACCAGCTTGATGCGCGAGCTTGGCTACGGGGCGGGCTACGAATACGACCACGACACGCCGGAGGCCTTCTCCGGCCAGAACTATTTCCCCGAGGGGATGGCGCGCCCGCGCTTCTATCAGCCGAGCCCGCGCGGGCGGGAGAAGCGGATCGCCGAGTGGCTCGAAGAGCTCGAGGCCCGGCGTGCCGCCCGCCGCGCCGGGGAAGAAGGGTCCGGCGGATGAGCGTCACCTGGCATGACATCGGCCCCGACGAGGCCGACCTCCGCCTCGACCGCTGGCTCCGGCGCCGCTTTCCGGGCCTTACCCAGGGGCGGATCGAGAAACTCTGCCGCACCGGCCAGATCCGGCTCGACGGCCAACGGGTCACGGCGGGCACCCGGCTCGTCCCCGGCCAGCGCCTCCGCCTGCCCCCCCTCGGCGAGACCC
>JPYW01001506.1 GCA_000759655.1 Acidicaldus organivorans
CCCCCGCCAGCCCCCCGGCCCGCGCTCCGCACAACGCCCCGACCAGCGCCTCGGCTCATACCCCCCGGGACGTCCCTCTCCCCGCGGGGCGTGGAAAAAATTTCCCAAGCTCAGCCCGAGCGCGCAGCCGGCGCGCCTCCTGAGCACCTCCGCCGGAAAATCCTTCCGCCTCACCGCGGGCCTCGATGCGGCGCTCTTCTTTCTCGCCGATGTGCGCGGCGTGCTGCCGCCCTTCCTCGCCCTCCATCTCGCCGCCCGCCACGCCGCCCCGGGCCTCGCCGGGCTCTTCTTCGCCCTGGTCAATGGGGTGAGCGCGCTCGCCCAGGTCCCGGCCGGGGCGCTGGTTGACCGCCTCCCCCACCGTCGCCTCATTTTCGCGCTGGCGAGCCTGCTCGTCGCGGCGGGGCTCGGCCTGCTCGCGGTGCTCCCCGCGCACCTCGCCCCGGCGGCAAGCGCGCTCGGCCTTGGCGCCGCCGGGCTGGCGCTTGGGCTGGGGCTTGCCCTCTATCATCCGGCGAGCGCCGGCCTCACCTTGGCGCTCAGCGCCGCGCCCGGCCCGCGTCTTGCCCGCAACGAGGCGTTCAACCATCTCGGCAATGCGATGCTCGCCCTCTTCACCGGGCTCGCCGCGCTGGACGCGGCGGGAGGGCCGTCTCCGCTGCTCCCCGCGCTCGCCTTCGCCGCGCTGAGCGGCGCGGCCTGCGCGATCATCCCCCCAACCGGGGCTCTCCCCGCCGCCGCGCCGCTCAGCGCGGCGCGGCCTGCGCGATCATCCCCCCAACCGGGGCTCTCCCCGCCGCCGCGCCGCCAGCGGGCGCGCCCACGGGCGGGATCGCGCGCCGCCCCTTGCGGCGGGCCCCTGTCCGGACGCCGCTGCGGCCGGGGCGGAACGCGGCGCAGCAGCGCGACCCCCAGCGTCAAAACCCCCAGCGTCAAAAACCGCCGCGTCGAAAGAGAGCGCCGGGCGGGACGGAGTGGCATCGCCTCCCCGGTGCGCCCGGCCTCGCCCCGCTGCTCGCTGCCGCCACCTTGGGGTTCCTCGGCGAGAGCGGCGTGCTGGCCCTCCTCGGCGCGGCGCACCATGCGCTGCGTCCCGCCCGGACGGGCGTGGCGCTCGGCCTCGGCGAGGGGGTGATGGCGCTGGCGGCGGCGGGCGGGGCGTGGCTCATCGCCCGGCTCGGCCCGCGCCGTGCGCTCATGGTGGCGCTCGCCGCGCTCTCCGTGCGGGCGGGGCTGCTGCTGGTCTCCACCGCCCCCGTGGCGCTCGCCGCCGCCCAGGCGCTCGATGGGCTGGGCCTGGGCCTGTTCGGGGTGGTGAGCGCGGTGTGGGCGGCGGAGCTCGCGTGCGGCTCGGGCCGGGCCAATCTGGTGCAGGGCTGGGTGGCGCTCGCGGTGAGCCTCGGCGCGGCGGGCTCCAACCTGCTGGCGAGCGGGATCGCGGCACATGCCGGAACGAAGCCCGCGCTCGCCGCCCTGATGCTGGCGGGGATGGCGGCCCTCCTCCCTGCTCGCCGCCGAACGCCGCCTCCGCCCCACCGCTCCGCCCCCACCGCTC
>KN174139.1:0-1118 GCA_000759655.1 Acidicaldus organivorans
TTGGCCGGCCCGAACCCCCTCAGGAACGCCGCGAATTCCCCCACCACCGCCTCCCGCTCGGCCAAAGCAGGCACCCGCCCGCCCCGCCAGAGCGGCCTGAGCCGCTCGAGCAGGAGACAGAACGCATACTCGGAATCGGAATCACCCACCGGGTGGGCCCCGTCTTCCGCGAGCGGTTCGGCCGTGATGCCGTCGAGCCGGCCATTATGAGCGAAAGCATGCATCTGCCCACCAAGCTCGCGCACGAAGGGATGGGTGTTGCGGAGCGCCACACTGCCCGCGGTGGCGAGCCTGATGTGCGAGATGATGAGGCGCGCCGGCGGCTGGTGCTCCTCGAGGAAATGAAGGAAGGCGCTCTTGCCCGCCGGCTCCGGCTCACGATAGAGGCGGAGGTCCGGGCCGTCGAACAGCGCCACGCCCCAGCCATCGATCGGCTCGCCCGGCTGCCGCGCATGGCTGGCGAGCCTCTCCAGCGAAAACCGCGCATTGACCGGCGCGGGGCTGGCAATTCCGAGCAGTTCGCACATCCCTTCCCTCCCCGGCTCTCTCGCGGCGCTCCGCTGCCGCGTCCTTCGCACGCGCGGCGCGCCGGTTCAACCGCTCTGCCAGACCTTGCGCGCCGCCTTGTTGATCCCCTCCGAAATCATCGGATGGGGGAAGGCGACGAGGCTCAGCGCTTCGGCCTCCACGCCGCGATCGACGGCAAGCGCAAGCGGTGCGATCACCTGCGCCGCATCCAGCCCTGCCACCTGCGCCCCGATCAGCCGCCGCGTGCGCGCCTCGAAGACGAGGGCGATGAACCCCTCCATCTCGTCCATGATCTGCGCCCGCGAATCGACGCGGTAATCATAGCGGGCCGTGACGGTTTCGATCCCCGCCGCCTCTGCCGCGGCCCGGCTCATGCCGGTGAAGGCGATCTCGGGATCGGTGAAGACGGTGAACGCCACCGACTGGAAGTTCATCCGCAACGGATCGCGCCCGCCGCGCAGGATGTTCTCGGCGACGATCAGGCTCTGGGCGACGGCGGAATGAAAGAGCATGCTGCGGCCGTTGATGTCGCCCGGTGCATAGACATGGGGAAGGGCCGTGCGGAGCGTCTCATCGACCGCGACCGGTCC
>KN174139.1:1379-4970 GCA_000759655.1 Acidicaldus organivorans
ACGCCGCCCGGTCGCCATCAGCACCAGATCGGCCTCGCGCGTCTGCTCTGTCCCACCTGTCTCGAAATGCACCGTGTAGCCCAAGCCCGGACGGGGACGGATCGCCGTGACCCGCGCCGAAACCAGGATCTCGACGCGGCGGGCGAGCGCCTCATGGAGAAACCTGGCGAGCCCCGCATCGGCGCCCGCCATCACCTCGGGAAGCGCTTCGAGAACGGTGACCTCGCTGCCGAAGATCTGCAGCATCGAGGCGCATTCGAGGCCGATATAGCCGCCGCCGATGATGACGAGGCGCCGCGGCAGGGGAAGGTCGGCGCCGAGGCGGAAAAGATGGTGCGACGTGATGGCTTGTTCCGCCCCCTCGATCGGGAGCAGGCTTGGGGCGGCGCCGGTGCCGAGGATGAGGTAGTCCGCCTGATAGCGGAAAACCTCGCCTGCCTCGGTCATCACCTCCACCGTGTGGGGATCGAGAATCGTCCCCCGCCCTTCGTGAAAACGGACGCTTGATTCCTCGATCTCCTCCGTGTGCTGGCGGTAGCGGATGTTCTGGACGCGATCCTTATGGGCGAGGATCTTGGGCCAGTCCGCTTCCGGCACCGGCCCCCGCAACCCGAAGATGGAATATTTGGCCGCATCCCGCCGCTTCACCGCCGCCTCGCGCACCGCCTTGGACGGGACGCACCCCTCGGCGAGGCAGTTGCCGCCGAGATTGCCGTAAGGATCGACCATCATCACCGAGCGTCCCGCCGCGGCGAGGCGGAAGGCGGCTGGATAGCCCGCCCCACCCGCGCCCAGGATCGCCACATCCACTTTCTCCTGCCGGATCATCGTCTTTTCCTCTCCCGGATCATTCGTGATTCAGGGAGGGCAAATTGGCGTCCCACCCCGCGCCGCGCCATGATCCAGGCCAAAATCCAGGCCCCTGCCCTTCACGTCTCTAGGAAGGCGGCGATCTCCTCGAGGGGGGCGCGGGAGGTGCGGAACTGGTTGGCGGGATGGGCGGGATCGGCATAGCCGAACGAGATGGCGCAGACCACCTTGCGCTCGGCGGGAAGCCCGCATTGGGCGCGAACGAAATCAGGGTAGGCGGCGATCGCCGCTTGCGGGATGGTATCGACGCCCATGGCGCGGGCGGCGAGCAGGAAAGCGGTGACGAAGCCGCCGCAATCGATCGCGCCATAGACGCCTAGCGCCGCGGGCGCGGTGATCACCGCGCAATGCGGCGCGCCGAACAGGCGGTAATTCTCGAGCGCCTGACGCCGCGCCGCCTCCCGGTCGCCGCGGGCGATCCCGACACTGTCATAAAGCGCGAAGCCGCACTCCCGCCGCCGCGCGCCATAGACGCCGAGATAGGCCTCGGGCCACGGATAATCGGGGTTGGGGGCGGCGTGCTGGGCATGCGCGTAAAGCGCGCTCCGGAACCGCTCGAGCGCCGCCCCGGAGAGGATCACCACGTGCCAGGGCTGGGCATTGCACCAGGACGGGGTGCGGGCGGCGGTGGCGAGAAGGGCGCGGATCGTGCCCTGCGGGATGGGATCGGGGCGGAAGGCGCGGCAGGAAAAGCGCGCCTCGAGGAGATCGCGGAGAGCGGCGAACGCCTCCGCTCTCCCACTCCCGTCTCCTGTTTCAGGCGCCGCTCCCGCCAAGCCTGCGTCCGCGCCCGCCACGGCACAAATCTCAGGCGGCCCGCGCCAGACGCTGGGCGAGCCCCGCCACCACCGCCTCGAACATCGCCGCAGTGAGCCGTCCGGTCTGGGTATTGTAGCGCGAGACGTGATAACTATCGACGAGGAGGAGCCCGTCGGGAAGCGCATGCACCGCGCCGTGGCGGAAGCGGTAGGCGCCGTGGCCGAGCCCGTAGGCCTTGAGCACGGCGAGATGGGCGACGTGGCCGAGCGCCAGCACCGCCTCGAGGTGCGGCATGCCCTGCAGTTCGGCGCGCAGGAAGGCGTTGCAGGTGATGATCTCGGAGGGATCGGGGAGGTTCTTGGGCGGCGCGCAGCGCACCGCATTGACGATGCGGCAATCGATGAGTTCGAGCCCATCATCGGGGCTCGCCCCATAAGTGCCGCGCGCGAAGCCGGATTTGATCAGGGTCTCGTAGAGGAGCGTACCCGCGAAATCCCCGGTGAATGGCCGGCCGGTGCGGTTCGCTCCCTTGAGGCCGGGGGCGAGCCCCACCACGAGGAGGCGCGCCGAAAGCGGGCCGAAGCTGGGAACCGGCGCGTTGAACCACTCCGGCCATTTGCGGCGGTTCTCCTCGCGATAGGCGACGAGGCGGGGACAGAGCGGGCAGTCGCGCGAAGGCTCGGCCACTTTGCCCTCTCCGTTGGTTTCCGGGCGCAGGACCGCAACCCTAGCCGCCGCGGCTTTGGCCCCCTGTTTCTTCTCAGCCATCTTCTCTCTCAGCTGTCTTCATGCCCGCCATGCCCCCCGCCCGAGGGGCCTTCCACGATATGGCGCGGCAGACGCCTGGGCTCGGTCTGCCGGCGGGTGAACTCGCCCGCGATATCGGCGATCTCGATGAATTGATCGGCCTGCCTTCGCAGCTCATCGGCAATCATCGGCGGGCTGGTGCGGATCGAGGACACCACCGAGACCCGAACCCCGCGCCGCTGCACCGCCTCGACCAGGCGGCGGAAATCGGCATCGCCCGAAAAGAGGATGGCGTGATCGAGGCGCGGGCTCAACTCCAGCATGTCGATGGCGAGCTCGATATCCATGTTGCCCTTGATGCGCCGCCGGCCCGAGGAGTCGGTGAATTCCTTGGCCGGCTTGGTGACCAGCGTGTAGCCGTTATAGGCGAGCCAGTCGGTGAGCGGCTTGAGCGGGGAGTATTCCTCGGTCTCGAGCAGCGCCGCGTAATAGTAGGCGCGGATGAGGTGGGCGCGCTTGCGGAAGAATTCGAGCAGACTGCGGTAGTCCACGTCGAACCCGAGATTGCGCGACACCGAATAGAGGCTGGCCCCGTCGATGAACAACGCAATCCTTTCGGAGGGAACCAAATGCATCTCTCCAAATCCTTTTCGCCTTGCAATAGGAAGCGTCCCGCCTCGGCCATTGCCGGGGGACGATAGGTAAGACTATAGGCGAACGAGGACCGCTGCAAGATGGAGAATGAGGGGTGATCCTGATCGCGCTCGGCGCCAATCTGCCCACGGCGGAGGGCACGCCGCCGCTCGAGACGTGCCGCCGGGCCGTCGCTGCGCTCGACGCGCTCCCCGGTCTCCGCATCGCGCGCGTCTCGCGCTGGTATGAGACGGCGCCCATTCCCCCCTCCGATCAGCCGCCCTTCATCAACGGCGTGGTGCGGGCGGAAGGGGAGCTCGACCCCGAGGCGCTGCTCGCCGCGCTGCACGAGATCGAAGCCCGTTTCGGACGGGTGCGCAGCGTGCCGAACGCGCCGCGCCCGCTCGATCTCGATCTCATCGACTGGCATGGCGTGATCCGCGACGCGCCCGACCCGGTGCTGCCCCACCCTCGCGCCCATGAGCGCGCCTTCGTGCTCGCCCCGATCAGCGACGTGGCGCCAGAGTGGCGCCACCCGCGTCTCGGGCAGAGCGCTGCAGAGCTGCTCGCCTCCCTCCCCCC
>KN174139.1:5047-7391 GCA_000759655.1 Acidicaldus organivorans
GCAAGGGATCCGCCCATTGTGAAGCACATTCCGGGCAAAGGGCGGGAAACGGCATCCCGTCACTCACGCAGCTTTCAGGAGACCTCGGCGAGAGCCTGACCCGATCTCGATGGGGCCTCGGCAGGGACAGGGGGGAGGGAGGCGGCCGACTGCGCCTCGAGCCCCTCGATGATGTGGCGGTTGACCGAAATCAGCGGCTCGAGCGGAAGCTCGCGCGCCATCGCCTCGGTGCTGTAACGCATCGCCCACACGCCGAGCGAAATGAGATCGTTCTTGAGCGGTTCGGGCAGGGCGTTGGCGGGAAGGGCGAGATCGCGCACCAGCGCCGACCACAGGCGCTGGTTCTTGAACAGCGCCTCGATGCGCTCGCGCTTGGTCTGCGCCGAACTCAGCATGGCGTTGACGCGCATGAAGAACTCGATCTCGGTGCGCTGGGCGGGGGCGGTCTTGCGCTGGGTGGCCTGGTAGGCAGCAATTTGACGTTTCATCGTCGGTCTCCGTTTTCCCTCTTGGAAGCGGCGCGGTCGGGGGTCGGACCCGACCGCGAAGCCTTAGGTCAGGTGGTTACTGGAACAGGTTGAGCAGAACCTGCGGCTGGGCGTTGGCGATCGAGAGCGTGCGGATCGCCAGCTGCTGCTTGGTCTGCAACGCGGTGAGCTGGGCGCTCTCGGCGGCCATGTTGGCATCGGTCAGCGCGCCGACGCCCTCGGTGAGCGAGGTGGAGAGCGAGGAGCTGAAATTGGCCATGCCGGTCAGCTCCTGCTGGGTCGCGCCAATGATCGAGGAGACGTTGTTCATCGACGAGATCGCCGACTGCACGATGCTGATCGCGGCCTGACCGCCGGAAAGTGCCGTCTGCGTGACCCCCGCCTCATTGGTGGTGTTGGTTGCGGCATAGGCCGTACCAGTGGCTTCCCACGCCGTCCCCGATTGCTGGAGGTTGTTGCCGAGCACGGTGAGGTTGCCGCTCGAGTCGAGCGCCGCGCCGAAGCCCTGCTGCTGCAACGACGTAATAAGGGCGCCGACCGCCGCCATCGGCGAGGAGGTCGAGGAAATCATCACGTTGGTGAGATAATTCTGCCCGCCCGTCGCATTGCTGCCGAGCGTGTAGCCGCTCGGTGCCGCAACCGGCGTTGCCCCGGAGGTCTGGAACTCGAAGACCCAGTTGTTGGTGCCGTTGCTGATCTGGAGATAATCCCCCGCCTTCGGCGCGTAGGAGCTGTTGAAACTGAACTGCACGCCGCCCGACTGCACGGAGAGGTTGGTCAGATTGAGCTGCTGCACCATGTTGGTAATGCCGGTGCCGAGCATCGAATTGATCGAGAGCGTGCCGCCGGCGTTGATCGAATCCTGGATGGTGAGCGAAGTGAACTGGACTCCCGCAGTTCCGGTGGAGGCCAGCAGGTTGACGCCGTTGAAGGTGGCGTTGTTGGCGAAGTTGTTGATGTTGTTGAGGATGTTCTGGATCTGGGAGTTCATCGTCGAGGCGCTGATCCCGGTCTGCTGCCCCTGCGTGACCGTCTGCTGCAGGAAGGCGAGCTGGCTCGAGATCTGCGACGCCGCCGATGAAGCCACGCCGAGCACCGACTGGGCGAAGGAGATATTGTCCTGCACCGCGGTGAGACCGGCGATGTTGGCGTTCATCGTCTGCGCGATCGAGTAGATCGCCGGGTTGTCGCTGGCGCTCGAGACCAACTGCCCGGTCGAGACGATGTTCTGGGTGTTGTTGAGGGCCTGCTGGGTCGCATCGAGAGACTGCAGGGCCGCCAGAGCACCGAGATTGGTGTTGATGGAGAACTCAGACATTTTGGTGTGCCTCCTTTTTGTGAGCAACGGAGGCATTGTCCGCCGAAATGTTTAAGGTTGTGTTTATAAAACCGTGCTATCATCCAAAAAAAGAAGGGGCGGGGCCCGCCTCGCCGGACGCCGGCCCGGGCCCTCCCTCCTCGCGGGAAAAGAGTTCCACAGAGGCCGCAGAAGGCGACGAAGTGGTGAGAGGTGTGACATGTCAGGCACGGGCGGACTTCCCCCCATCCCCCTCTACGAGCAATACAGCGCCAACGAATCGAAATATGTCCAGGCGGACGTCAAGAGCAATCCGACGCTCCAGCAGACCATCGCTTATTTCAAGAAAGAAGCGCCCAAGATCACCTCGCCGGAGGCGCTCCTCAAGAACTACCGGGTGCTGCAGGTGGTGCTCGGCGCTTTCAATATGAGCAACCTGATCAACGAGCAGGGAATCCTCAAGAAACTGCTCACTCAGAATCCCAATGCTCAAAACTCGCTGGTGCGCCAGCTCGCCAATGTCACCTATCTCAATTTCGCCAAGGTGATGTCGAACTGG
>KN174140.1:0-1997 GCA_000759655.1 Acidicaldus organivorans
GAGGTGGAGGAAGGGCGGGCGGGCGAGCCTCGTCGGAAGGGGACGCCCCTGGAGTGCGATCTCGATCCCCTCCTCTTTCCCTTCGCCGCGCAGCGCCGCGCGCAGGCGGAAGAACGGAGCGTCTGCCCCGGGCGCGGCGAGCAGGGCGGCGCGCGCCTCCTGAGCGAGGGTGACATTCACCGCTCCCCTCACCGCGAGCACCGGCGGCGGTTGATCTCCGTTCATCCCGGGCTTTCCCCAATCGGGCTTTCGTGTCAGGCTTTCGTGTCAAGCTTTCAGGTCAGGGGGAGCTTTTCCTATGATGGAGCGAAGCTGGCAACCGCCCCCCCTTTGGCTGGCCCCCCTTTGGCTGGCCCATGGCTGCCCCTTGGCTGAAATTGGCTGAAAAGCGCGTGACATCATCCGCAGGAGAGCCAGATGAACGAGAAGACGAGCGCCGCGTCGAGCGAAAAGCCGGGTGAGAAAAAGACCGCCGACAGCGTGGAAGCGGAGCTCGCCCGCCTCACGGCCGAGTTCGAGACGCTCAAGCGGAAACTTGGGTCCGATAAGGAGAAAGTGGTCCGCGAGGTGACGGCGGGGCTCGATCAGGCGCGCAGCCTGCTCGCCCCCGAACTCGAACGGGCAAGCGAGGTGGTGCGGACCTATCCGCTCCTCTCCCTGCTCGTCGCGGGGACGGTGGGCTTCCTGCTCGGCCGTCTCGCCCGCTGAGACGATGCGGGGCCTGCTCGCGCTGCTGCTCGCCGCCGAAGCGCTGGCGCTCCGCCTCCAGACGCGGCGGCTCGCCGAGAACCTCGCCTGGCTCGCCGCAGCCCTCGTCTTCCTCGCCTTCCTCCTCGTCTTTCTCCACCTCGCCCTCTATCTCGCGCTGAGCCCCCGCCTCTCGCCCCTCGGGGCGGCGCTCGCGGCGGCGGGTGTGGATCTCCTCGTCATCCTCCTCACCCTCCTCGTCTCCGCCTGGGCGTGGCGGCGGCGGAGCCGCCAGCTGCGCGAGGCCACAGCACTCCGCGATGGTCTGCGCCGCACCCTGCTCGATCCGGCCCGTCTCCTCCTCGCCCTGTGGGAGGCGGGACGGCGACGCTGAGCGCTCTGGCCGGCCGGGCAGGGGACGGCTACAAGCAGAGCGCTGCGGTTCCGTGATGGATTTCGCCGGATCGAACGGGACGAAGGGAGGGGAGAAGACGATGGCCGACGTGCTCTGGCGCAAAGAGGGACGGGTGGGACGCATCACGCTCACACGGGAACGGGCGCTCAATGCGCTCACCCTCGAGATGATCCGCGACCTCTCCGCCGCGCTCGAAGCCTGGCGCGAGGACCCTCAGGTGCATGCGGTGCTGATCGAGAGCGCGAGCGAGCGGGCCTTTTGCGCCGGAGGCGACATCCGCGCGGTGCGCGAGGCGGCGCTTGGCGGAAAATGGAACGACATCGAAACCTTCTTCGCCGAGGAGTATGCGCTCAACCTCGCCATCGCCACCTATCCCAAACCCTACATCGCCCTGATCGACGGGATCTGCATGGGAGGCGGCATCGGCATCTCGGTGCACGGCACCTTCCGCGTCGCCGCGGAAGCCGCCCGCTTCGCCATGCCCGAGACCGGCATCGGCTTCTTCCCCGATATCGGCGCGAGCTACATTCTTCCCCGCCTTCCCGGCGCGCTCGGCTATTATCTCGGCCTCACCGGGCGCATCCTCGAGGGAAGCGACGGGGTGTGGGCCGGGTTTGCCACCCATTTCGTGCCGCGCGCCAGGCTCGGCGCGCTTCGCGAGGCGCTGGTCGCCGACGGCCCGGCGGCTCTCGCCCCCTTCGCCGAACCGCTTCCTCCCTTCTCGCTCGCCCCGGTGCGGGAGGTGATCGATCACGCCTTCGCCGCGCCACCCCTTGCCGAGGTCCTCGCCCGGCTCACCGCCTCATCCCATCCTTCTGCCTCCGAAACGCTTTCCCTGCTCCGCACCCGCTCGCCCTCCTCGCTCTTCTGGTCCTTCGATCTCCTCCGCCGGGGG
>KN174140.1:2036-6259 GCA_000759655.1 Acidicaldus organivorans
GCGCTGGCAGCCCGCCTCGATCGAGGAGGTCGATCCGCTCGCGATCGAGAAAATGTTTGAGTGAACGCAACGAAAGCGCGCGCAGCGAAGGAATGAAAACGCGCGCCGCACGCGCCGCGGCGCCGAGCCGCGCGCTGTGGCTCGCCGCAAGTCTCGCCCTGATCGGCTTCAATCTCCGTCTGCCCATCGCCTCGCTCGGCCCCGTCCTGCCCGAGGCGATCCGCGCCCTCCACCTCTCCCCGCTCGCGGCAAGCCTGCTCACCGCCCTTCCCTCGCTCTGCTTCGGCCTGTTCAGTCCGCTCGCCCCCCTCCTGAGCCGGAGGATCGGCAGCGAACGGACACTCGCCCTCATGCTCGGCCTGCTCACGCTGGGCACCGCGCTCCGCCTCGTCCCCTCGGCCCCCGCCCTCTTCGCCGGACAGATCCTCGCCTGCCTCGGCATCGCCATCGTCAACATCCTCGCCCCCGCCCTGGTCAAGCGCGACTTCCCGCGCCGGGCGGCGGCGATGATGGGCGTCTTCACCATGGCGCTCTGCGTGGGGCTCGGCGGTGGCGGCGGGCGTCACCGTGCCCCCCGAGCGGCTGCTCGGCGGCCCCGGCGAGCGCCCAGGCGGCGGGCTTCACCGTGCCCCTCGAGCGGCTGCTCGGCGGCACCTATTCGGAAACGCTCGCCGCCTGGGCGCTCGCCGGGGCCGCCGCGCTCGCCCTCTGGCTGCCGCTGCTCCCGCCCAAGGAGAGCACGCTTCCGCCGCGTCGGCGCCTCGGTTTTCTCTGGCGCGATCCGCTCGCCTGGCAGGTCACGCTGTACATGGGCCTGCAATCGGCGCTCGCCTATCTCGTCTTCGGCTGGCTCGCCCCCCTTCTGCGCGACCGCGGCTTGAGCCCCGCCGCCGCGGGCGGGCTGCTCGGGCTTTCCCTGCTTGGCCAGGCGGTGATGGCGCTCTTCGCCCCGAGCCTGGTCGCCCGCCGCAAAACCCAGAGCGGCGCGGCGCTTTTCTTCTCCGCCCTCTCGCTCGGCTCTCTCCTTCTCTGTTTCTATGCCCCGCTTTCCCTGCTCGCCCCAGTGGCGTTCGTCCTCGGCCTCGCCCAGGGCGGCCTCTTCGGGGTTGCCCTCATCCTCATCGTGCTCCGCGCCCGCGATGCGGAGACGGCGGCCGGGCTTTCCGCGATGTCGCAAGGCGTGGGCTATCTCCTTTCCGCCTTGGGCCCCTTCATGGCAGGGTTGTTGCGCGCCTCTAGCTTCGGCTGGAATGGTGTTGCAGGCTGGATCACCGTCATCGCACTCCTCATGGGAGCGAGCGGCGCGGCGGCGGGACGGGCGCTCTATGTGGGCGAGCGCCGCCGGATGGAGAGAGGAACATGAACGGGTTGCGCAAGAACCTCACCCAGTACGGGGATCCGGACTTCTCCCTCTTCCTGCGCAAGGCCTTCATCAAGGCGATGGGGTTCTCGGAGGAGGCGCTCGCCCGCCCGATCATCGGTATCACCAACACGGCGAGCGACTACAATCCCTGCCACGGCAACGTCCCCGCCCTGATCGAGGCGGTCAAGCGCGGCGTGATGCTGGAGGGGGGGCTGCCGATGGCCTTCCCCACCATCTCGCTCCACGAATCCTTCGCCCATCCCACCTCGATGTATCTGCGCAACCTGATGGCGCTCGACGTCGAGGAGATGCTGCGCGCCCAGCCGATGGACGCCGCGGTGCTGATCGGCGGGTGCGACAAGACCATCCCCGCCCTCTTGATGGGCGCGGCAAGCGTCGATCTTCCCGCCCTGGTGCTCCCTACCGGGCCGATGCTGGTCGGGCATTATCGCGGCGAAGTGCTCGGCGCCTGCACCGATTGCCGCCGTCTGTGGGCCGAGTTCCGCGGCGGGCGGATGGGTGCGGACGAGATCGAGGAGGCGAATGGCCGGCTCGCCCCCACCCACGGCACCTGCATGGTGATGGGAACGGCGAGCACGGTTGCCATCATGTGCGAGGCCCTCGGCATCGCCCTTCCCGGCAGCGCCACCGTGCCCGCCACCCATGCCGACCGGCTGCGCATCGCCGAACAGGCGGGCCGGCTCGCCGTGAAAATGGCGCGGGAGGGCGGGCCGCGTCCCTCCGAACTCCTCACCGAAGCGGCCTTCCGCGACGCCTTCACCGTGCTGCAGGCGATCGGCGGCTCGACCAATGCGCTGATCCATTTCACCGCGGTGGCGGGGCGGCTTGGCATCGAGGTCGATCTCCGCGCCTTCGATGCTCTCGGCCGGCGCGTGCCGGTGCTGGTCGATCTCAAGCCGACCGGCCAGCACTACATGGAGCATCTGCACTGGGCGGGTGGCGTGCCGCGCCTGCTGCGTGAACTCGCCGATCTCCTGAGCCTTGAGCGCCAGACGGTGGCGGGGGTCACGCTCGGCGCGGTGATCGCCGCCGCCGAAGAGGTGCCGGGCCAGAGCGTGATCCGCTCCCGCGCCAACCCAATCGCCGCCGAGGGCGGGCATGCGGTGCTGTTCGGCTCGCTCGCTCCCGAAGGCGCGCTCATCAAGCAGTCCGCGGCGAGCCCCGCCCTTCTGCGCCATGAGGGAAGGGCAGTGGTTTTCGACTCGCTCGAGGACCTCGCCCGCCGCATCGACGATCCCGCCCTCGAGGTAGGCCCCGAAGACGTGCTCGTGCTGCGCAACGCCGGGCCCAAGGGGGCGCCTGGCATGCCCGAGGCGGGCTACATCCCGATCCCCCGCAAGCTCGCCCAGGGCGGAGTGAAGGACATGGTGCGGATCTCGGATGCGCGGATGAGCGGCACCGCCTTTGGCACCATCGTGCTGCACGCAAGCCCGGAGGCGGCGGTGGGCGGGCCGCTCGGCCTGGTCGAGACTGGTGATCGCATCCGCCTCGACGTTCCCGCCCGGCGCCTCGATCTCCTGGTGAGCGAGGAGGAACTCGCCCGCCGCCGCGCTTCCTTCACCCCCCCGCCCCCGCCGCCCGGGGCGGAGCGGGGCTATGGGTGGCTCTACCGGCAGCACGTGCTGCAGGCCCCGGAGGGCGTCGATTTCGATTTCTGCCGCCCGCCTCAGCGCGGCGGCAGGAGGGTCACCCCGTAACGGGCGTAGATGCGGGCGATGGTGCCGTCGCGAGAGAGCTCGTCGAGCGCCTGATTGATCGCGGCGATGAGCGCCGGGTCGGGGCGCACCATGCCGACCGCGACGTTCCAGGTGAGGCCCTGATCCTCTTCATCGAGCCCCACGATGCGCAGCGGCTGGTCGGGGTGGCGGAGATTGTAGAACCCGGCCGAAGCGGGGGTGACCATCGCCGCGTCGATCTCGCCCGCGCCGAGCGCGGCGAGCATGTCGTCCTCGAAGCCGAACATCGAGATCCTCACATGCCGCTTGTCCAGCAGCATCGAGGCATAGGAGCCCACCATCACGCCCACCTTGGTCTTGCCGTCGAGATCGGCGAAGGACTTGACCGGGCTTTGCGCGCGCACGACGAGGGCGGCGCCGGAATGGGCATAGGGCTTGGAGAGTTTGAGATGGCTCTCGCCCTGCGCTTCGGGATCGGCGATCGCATCCATCAGGATGTCGCACTGGGCGGCGCGGATCTGGAAAGCGGTCACCACCCAGTCGGGTTCGAGCGAGACGCCGAGTTTCTGGGCGATGGCGCGGGCGAGTTCGATCTGAAAACCGGGCAGATCGCCGTTCTTGCTCGAAAACGGCAAGGCGTTGGGATGGGCGCAGACGCCGATCACCCCCGACTTCTGGATCACCTCGAGCGAGCGGGCGGACGCCGGCGCGGAAAGGGCGGCAAGCCCCAGGCAGAGAACGAGAAGAGATTTGAGAGACGCCGTCCTCGTCATGGCTGATTGTCCGGCTTGAGGTTGCGGATATAGGCGATGATCTTGTCGATGTCGGCGTCCGACAGCGTCTCGCCAAAGGCGGGCATTGCCCCTTCCTTGCCGTGCTTGATGCGGTTGCGGATGAAATCGTCGCTCCGTTTGGTGCCCATGAGTTGGGGTCCCTTCCCCGCCTTGCGGCCGCCGTCATTGTGACACCACCCGCAGGTGGTGGCGAAAAGCTGCTCCACGTCGAGATTGGACTTTTCCGCCGTTTGTGAAGGGGGCGCCGCGGAGGAAGAGGGCGCGGCGGCGGGCGGCGGGGCGAGCGGGTTGAGCGGATTTTGCGCGGAGGAAGCGGCGGAGGGTTGAGGGGCAGAGGCGGGAGGGGCCAGGGGATTGAGGGGGTTGGAC
>KN174141.1:0-169 GCA_000759655.1 Acidicaldus organivorans
CCGCCTTCTCCCAAACCAAGCGCCGCCTCGAGGCGGCTCTCGCCGCCCAAGGCGTATCGCTCGCGCCGTGGACCTTCCACGATTTCCGCCGTGCCGGCGTGACCTGGCTTGCTGGGGCCGGGTTTCCGCCGCATGTATGCGACCGGCTGCTCAATCACGTCACGGGCAC
>KN174141.1:209-707 GCA_000759655.1 Acidicaldus organivorans
GGGGCTTCCATCGTACTTATATTGTACGTCGCTGCAGCAGCGGCCCGCGAAGGCCCGCTCGTTCTTCCACGCCCCCGACGCCCCCTCCGATCGGGTTCATCCCGCACGGCAGGGTGGTAGGCAACGGCGGAAGCTGGCCTCTCTCACACACCAAAGCCGGGAACTGCCGGTGAGTGGGCGCCGGCGTAAGTCGGGCTGCGCCCCAACCTTGTCCTAACCCTCGGCGATGACCGGGAACTCTGTGAGGGGGATCGATTTTGTTTGCCGCCCGGCAGACGCCAAGAGATCACGCCTAACCCCCTGGCCTTGGCCCCTCACCCAAGTCCTTGTCGCCGGCGTCTCCTCCTGAAGTCGAGGGGTAGTCCTCATGAAAATTTTTTGTAAAAGAATCTGTAAAAACATTCGTTGCTGGCCAGATGGGGCGATTGTATAAATATTTTTCATTAAGAATGGAGGTCAATATGCAATTGGAGATCGAATCACTTCCGGTTCGCATCG
>KN174141.1:770-1208 GCA_000759655.1 Acidicaldus organivorans
CGCCCGGCCGGTCCGCTGCCTCCTCGACGCGACGCCACGGCCCGCATCGGGCGCGCGCGGGAGCTTTGGGCCGAGGCGCGCCCGCTCACCGGCGATGATCCGGCGAGCCGCTACCTCCGGCGCCGTCGCATAGAGGCAGCGATCACCTCCCCCGCACTCCGCTGGTCACCGAGCACCCCCCACCCCGCGGGAGGGCGCCGCCTCGCCTTGCTCGCCCGGATCGACGACATCCGCGGAGAGCTGGTCGGCGTGCAGCGCATTTTCCTCACCCCCGACGGGACCAAAGCCCCGGTGGAGCCCGTCAAGGCGACGCTGGGTATCGTCACCGGGGGCGGGGTGAGGCTCGCCCCGCCGAAGACGAGGGGGTAGGGGCCGAAGGCATCGAGAGCGCCGCCGCAGCAGGGGTGCTGCTCGGGCTCTCGGCATGGGCCGCCGTTT
>JPYW01001516.1 GCA_000759655.1 Acidicaldus organivorans
GGGCCAGGGACGCCGGAGGGGGGTGAGGCGGAGGGGGGCGAACCCGGAGAGGACGAAGAGAACCAGGGAGATGAAGGGCGATGATCCGCATCCACCCCTTGCAGACCGGCTGGGTGCGGGTTCGCCCGAGCCAGCTCGCGGGCGTGGGCCCGCTCCGCCGCCTCCGCCCGCTCTTCGAGAGCCACTGGAGCGCGCCCCTTCCCATCTTCGCCTATCTCATCCTCCATCCCGAGGGCCCCATCCTCGTCGATGCCGGGATGAGCCCGCGCGTGGCCGATCCCGGCTATCTGCCGGGCTGGCATCCCTATTTCCGCCGCGCCGTCCGCTTCGAGGTGGCGCCGGACGAGGCGATCGACCGCCGCCTCGCCGCGCTTGGCATCGCGCCCCAGGATCTCCGCGCGGTGGTGCTCACCCATCTCCATATCGATCACATGGCGGGACTGACGCATCTTCCCTCCTCCCGCGTCCTGCTGAGCCGGCTCGAGTGGCGGGTCGCGCAAGGTCTCGCCGGAGCGGTGCGCGGCTATCTGCTCGAGCATCTGCCCAAAGGGTTCCGTCCCGAATTCCTCCGCTTCGAGGAGGAGGGACCACCCCCCTTCCCGCGCGCCGCGTCTCTCACCGCCGACCGGCGGGTGCTCGCCCTTCCCACCCCTGGCCACAGCGCCGGGCAAGTCTCGGTGCTGGTCGAGAACGAGGGGCGCTACGCGCTGATCGCGGGTGACGCGTCCTATACCGAACGGGCGATGCAGGAGGGGATCATCGACGGGGTCGCGGCGAGCCCATACTCGGCGCGGCTTTCCTTGAGCCGCATCCGTGTCTTCTGCCGCCATTTCCCGACCGCCTACCTTCCTGCCCACGACCCGGAAAGCCCCGCCCGCCTCACCGCGGTTTTCGGCTGAGGGACGGGAGGGAAGAGAAAGCCCGGCGCGGGCGGGCGCACCGGGCTTTCGCGGAAGCCACGGCGGATGGGGCTCCGCTCAAGTCGAGACCGTCTCGCCGTGCAGCACCTCGTCCAGCCCTTCGCGCTCCTCGTCGCGGCTGACGCGAATCCCGTGCAGGCGGTCGATGACGAGGAGGATCGCCGCGCTCACCACCCCGTCATAGAGGATGGTCGCCCCCACGCCCACGGCCTGGATGAAGAACTGGTGCAATCCCGGCGCCACCGCGCCCCCTGAAAGCGGGGCAAAGGCGAGGAGGCCGGTGGCCAGCGTGCCCCAGATGCCACCCACGCCATGTACCCCGAACGCATCGAGCGAATCGTCATACCCCAGCCGGACCTTGAGGCGGGTGACCGCCCAGAAACAGACGAGCCCGGCGATGACGCCGATGAGGAAAGCCTGGGCCGGCAGCACGAAACCCGCCGCCGGAGTGATGGCGACCAGACCGGCCACCGCGCCCGAGATCGCGCCAAGCACGGTGGGCTTGCCGAGCGTGGCCCATTCGGCGAAGAGCCAGCTCAGCGTGGCGCCGGCGGCAGCGAAATGGGTGACGAGAACGGCGAGCCCCGCGTTGGGATTGGCCCCGCCCGCACCGCCCGAGTTGAAGCCGAGCCAGCCTACCCAGAGCAGCGAGGCCCCCGTCACCGCATAGGCGAGGTTCCAGGGGGCCATGTTCTCCTGCCCATAGCCCAGACGGCGGCCGAGGATGAGGGCGGCCATGAGACCGGCGATCCCCGAGTTCACCTCAACCACGGTGCCGCCCGCGTAATCGGCGATCCCCATCTGGTAGAGCCAGCCCATCGGATGCCAGACCCAGTGCGCGATCGGGGCATAGACGAGGAGCGTCCAGGCCGCGCTGAACCAGAGAAGGGCGGTGAACTTCATCCGCTCGGCGAAACTGCCGGTGATCACCGCCGGGGTGATCACCGCGAAGGCGATCTGGAAGAAGGCGAAGACGCTTTCGGGGATCGAGAGTTGCAACGGATTGGGGGTCGCCGCGCCCAGGACGAGCGGACGGTCCCAGTTCGCCGCGAGGTTTTGGAGAAAGAGTTTGGAGAGATCGCCGATGAAGCCGTTCCCTTCGCCGAAGGCAAGGCTGTAGCCCGCGATGAGCCAGATCACCGAGACGAAGGCGGTGATGGCGAAGCTCTGCATCATCGTCGCGAGCACGTTCTTCTTGCGCACCATGCCGCCGTAGAACAGGGCGAGGCCGGGGATGGTCATGAGGAGGACGAGCACGCCGGAGACCAGCACCCAGGCGGTGTCGCCCGAATTGAGCTGGGGCGTGGCGGCCGCGGCAGGAAGGGACGCGGCGAGGAGGGGAAGGAGAAGAGCGGGGAGCGTCAGCACACGTGAAGGGGCACGGCGCCGGCCCCGGCGGTTCAGCGCGGACATGGCGGTCTCTCTATGATGAAAAATTGATCGGTTGCCCTCTCTTTAGGCAAAGATTGGGCTGCTGAAAAGATCAAATCCTGGCCTGATCGCTTCCTCCTTCTGCGTAATCCTTGATCAGAGCCCCCTTGATCCGAGCCGCACCGCCGCCCTGCACGCGGAAGGAGGAAGCGATTGACGCGGCGCGCACGGACGGTTTACCGGAATGGCGTGACCGAAATTCTGCCCGCGATCCGTTTGCGGGGCCGTTCCTTTATGGCCCTGGTGCTCACCCCCGAGGCACCGGCCGAAGCGTGGCTCGCCGCGCTCGACCGGGAGAGAGGCCGCGCCCCGCTGATTTTCGCCAACCGCCCCGTCATCATCGATTTCTCGCGCCTCTACTCGGAGGGGGGAGACGTCGCCGCCACCCTCGCCGCGCTCGAGGCCCGCGAACTCCGCATCATCGGGGTCGAGGGAGCGCCCGCCGAAGCGCTGGGATCCGAAACCTGGGGCCGCACCCCGCTCCTGCCTGCGCTCGGCGCCGACAAGCCGCTCGTGCTGACCGAGGCCAATGCCAGGGACTCCGGCGCGGACGATGGGGAGACCGCTCCGCCCGCCGAGCCCGCGCCGCCACCTCCCTCCACCCTCCTCGTCGATGAGCCGGTGCGCTCGGGCCAGACCATCTTTTTCGAGCGCGGCGACGTGATCGTGGTGGGCTCGGTGGCGTGGGGCGCGGAAATCATTGCGGGCGGCTCGATCCACGTCTATGGCACGTTGCGGGGGCGCGCGATCGCGGGCCTCGCCGGAGAGGGACGGATTTTCTGCCGCCGGTTCGAAGCCGAACTCGTCGCCATCGACGGGTATTACCAGACGACCGAGGATCTCGCCGAAGCCTGGTTCGGCAAACCGGTGCAGATCAGCCTCGAGGCGGGCGCGCTGCGCTTCGCCCCGCTCGATTGAGGCGCGCTCTTGCCATGCAAACTTCGCGTGAGAAGCGGGCGGCGTGAGACGATGGGAGCGCGAGAAAATGGGAGAGACAGTCGAATTCAGGATTGAGCTCACGCGCGATTGAGGCAAAAGAGACGGAAGAGGCTGGCGGCGGAAAAGGAGAAGGGACGCGGAATGGCCAAAGTCGTGGTGGTGACCTCGGGCAAAGGCGGTGTCGGCAAGACGACCTCCACTGCTGCTCTTGGCGCAGCGCTCGCCCAGGGTGGCGAGCGGGTGGTGGTGGTCGATTTCGACGTCGGTCTGCGCAATCTCGACCTCGTCATGGGGGCTGAGCGGCGGGTGGGGTTCGACCTGATCAACGTCATCCAGGGGGATGCCAAACTCCCGCAAGCCCTGATCCGCGACAAACGGGTCGAAACCCTCTACCTGCTCCCCGCCTCGCAGACGCGCGACAAGGACGCGCTCACGCCGGAAGGGGTGGAGCGGGTGATCGGCGAGCTTCGCGAGAAATTCGACTGGATCCTCTGCGACAGCCCGGCCGGGATCGAACGCGGCGCCACGCTCGCCATGCGCCACGCCGATGTCGCGGTGGTGGTAACCAATCCCGAGATCTCCTCGGTCCGCGATTCGGACCGCATCATCGGTCTCCTCGACTCGAAGACGCTCAAGGCCGAAGCGGGGGAGCGGATCGAAAAGCACCTCCTCCTCACCCGCTACGATCCGGCGCGCGCCGCCCGCGGCGAGATGCTGAAGATGGAGGACGTGCTCGAGATCCTCGCCATCCCGCTTTTGGGCATCATCCCCGAGTCGGAGGAAGTGCTCCGCGCCTCCAATGTCGGCGCCCCGGTCACCCTCCACGCCCCCACCTC
>JPYW01001517.1 GCA_000759655.1 Acidicaldus organivorans
GATTTCGGGGGGCGGCAGACCGGGGGGAAGGCTCAGGCCGAGGGTGGCGAGTTTCTCGGCGATCACCGCGCGGTTGCGCAGCATGTCGGAGCCCTCGGCGAAGAAGGCGGTGATCACCGAAAGCCCCGCGCTCGAGACCGAGCGCAGCCGCACGAGGCCGGGGGCGGCGAGCAGCGCCTCCTCGATCGGCGCGGTGACGCGTTCTTCGACTTCCTGCGGCGCCAGCCCCGGCGCCTCGGCCTGGATGCCGACCTCGGCCGGGGCGAATTCGGGGAAGACGTCGTAGCGCATCTCGCTGAGCGAGACCCCGCCCACGATGAGGAGGGCGGCGGTGAAAGCCGCCACCACGCCGCGGAAGCGGATCGCCGCGGCGATGATGCGCGCCTGCAGACCGGAGGGGAGGGCCTCGCTCACGGATCGCCCTCGTCGTCCTCGCCGAGATCGATGCTGCCGCGGAACTCCTCGGAGAGCAGCACTGCCGCCCCTTCGCTCACGATGCGCAAACTCTCTCCTTCCCGCGCCGGAAGGACATAGGCCTCATCGCCCCTGCGCGCCCCATCGAGGGCGAGGCGGGCGAAACGTCCCTCGGCAAGGGCGCGATAGACGAAGGCCTTGCCCTGCCACCACACCACCGCCGAGGGCGGGATGGTGAAGACCGCCCGCTTGGGCCCGACCGCGAGGAGCCCCGTTCCCTTGAGCCCGGGAAGGAGGAGGGGATGGGAGGCGTGGTAATAGAGATCCTGGGTGGCGGTGGCGGGATCGGCGGCAGGGGCGGCGCCGAGCGGAAGGAGGGGAAGCGGCGCGTTCCTGTCTCCCGCCAGGAAGCGGGCCGGGGGCAGCGGCGCGGGAGGAGGATGATCCGCGGGCCAGGCAAGCGCGATAAGGCGCTCGGTTCCCAGGCAGAGGGCGGCGGCGAGCGGGGTGTCGGCCTCGAGTTCGCGGGCGAGCGCCTCCCCCCAGCCTGTCCGGTCTCTCGCCCGTAGCGCCTCGAGCGCGGCTTCTGCTTCTTCCTCCGCGGCGCGGGCCTCGGCGGCGGCGCTCTCCGCCTCCTCGAGGGTGGCAGCGGCGATGTTCTGATGATCCCGATAAAGGGCGCGGTCGCGGGCGAGCGCCGCCTCCGCCGCTTCCTTCCGGGCGCGGGCCGCGGCGAGGCGGGCCGCGGCGTTGCGCGCCGCTTCGCGGGCGGCGATCAGCGGCGCAGGGTCGAGCACCCGGGCGGGAAGCCTGATCTCTTCGGGGGCGAGGACGGGGGTGAGGGTGGCGAGCCTGATGCCGTTGGCGGCGAGCGCTGCGGCATCGAGGCGGAGCTCGGCGGGACCCGCCGCGCCCGAGCGCGCCGTGCCCTGCGGCGGGGCAGGGCTCGCGGGCCGGTCATCACCGTCGTCGTCCCCTTTCGTCCTCTCCTCGCCGGCACCCAAGACGTAGGGCCATGCGAGATAGGCCGCCCCGCCCAGGGTGAGGAGGGCGAGAGCGAGGGCGGCGACGCGGCCAAGGGGGCGGCC
>JPYW01001518.1 GCA_000759655.1 Acidicaldus organivorans
TTTTTTCGATGAAGTCGATAAAGGCCTGGCCGGGAAGGCGCGTCTTGAGACCGAATTTGGGGGAAACCACGCCGGAACAGGCCGATCTCCAGTGCAGCCCGAGATGATAATGACGGAGGAAAAGCCCCGTCTCGTACCAGAGCTGGTTGGGCTCGCGCCTTATGTCGAGCGGGATGAAAGCCGGGTCGGCCGTCCCGAAATGCTCTTCGAGATAGCAGGCTTGATAGATCGCGACATCCCGCCCCGCCGCGGAGCGCCGGGCCAAGGTGAGGGCGGATCCCCCTGCCCGGCCGAGCGCGTTCATCGCCGCCCTCCCCGTCTCGCCTGACGCGGACGCGCTACCTTACCCGAAGAGGCCGCATCCCCTGCCTTCCGCCCATCGTCCCGCCAGCGGGCGAGCACCTCCGGGGTAAGGCGAAGCAGCCCCTCCCGCCCCAGCACGGACGGCATGACGCCCGGCGCGAGGCTCGCCAGAAGCGGCGCCCACGCCTCCCGCGCCACCACGCGGCGCAGCATCGGCACGGTGACGATATTGACCGGATTGGCAGTAGCGAGGTCCTTCTTGAGGAAGGGATAGGCGAAGCGGCGGATCAGCACGTCCCAGAAATAATATTGCGGATTACGCATATCGCCGCGTCGCAGCGCCTCTTCCTCCGCCTTCAGCCACTCGGCAGCGTATTCGGCGAACGGCGCGCGGAGCGCGGGCGGGATCATCGCCGCCTCCTCCGCATCGAGACGCTGCTCGGCGAGCGCATCGAGCCATTCGAGCCGCGCCGGGGCTTCGGCGAGCCAGGCCTCGACCACTTGCGCGTAGGGCGCCATCACCCCATGCCGGATCCCCGCCCCGAGCAGGGCCTGGGAAAGGCCGAGCTCCCCCTGGCGCACGATCTCGATCTTCTCCTCCGGGAACGGATATTGGGCGAGAAAGCGCCAGAAAGCGGGGGAAAGAAAGGCGCCCGGGCGAAGCGCAAACAGCGAGCTCTGCAGGTGATGGGTCTGCTCGAAGCTTTCGGTGAGCGCCCAGAACTCCGCCGGGCTTTGGGCAAGGGCGGCGAACATTGGGCCCATGTCGGAAACGGGGCCGAGCAGACTGTCATTGAGGTAGAGCCAGTGCTCGGCCTCGCCGATCTGCTCGAAGAGGAGCGCGGTGGCGGCGACCCAGGAGGCGAAATCCCGCCCGCCATTTTTGCGGAGCATGACGAGATCGGCATACTCCCGCGCCACAGAAAGAAAGGCGTCTGCCTCCTCGCGCGTGTCCTTGAGGAGGGCGATCGCGTAGCCCTCGGCGCGCAGCCGCGCCATCACCGCGCGATGGGTGGGCGAGAGCCCGCCCTCCGGCCAGTAGATGGCATAGAGCGCCACTTTCTTCACCCGCCGCGGCAGGGCGCCGATGAGCTGCACCTCCTTCTCGGCGAGGAAGCGCTCGAGCGCGCTGAAGTCCCCTGCCCCGCC
>JPYW01001519.1 GCA_000759655.1 Acidicaldus organivorans
CTGCCCTCGCTCTGACAGGACATTGACAGGACATTTGATGCGGGGAGGCGCGGAAATCAACGGCAAAGAGCGAACGTCTGCCCAACACAAACCATTGAAATAACGCACATCATCGGAAAAGAGCGGAAATACGCGGAGGGGTTGTCTTCTGACTCTTAATCAGCGGGTCCAAGGTTCGAATCCTTGTGCGCCCACCACCTTTCGCTACGTTTCCTCCACCTCCCGCCGCGATTGCCGAAGGAGCCTCATGATCAGGGCGGATGTTCTCGTCGTCGGTGCTGGGTTCGCAGGCGCAGTGACCGCGCGGCTGCTGGCCGATGCGGGCCATTCGGTCCTCATAATCGACAGGAGGCCGCATATCGCCGGCAACGCCTATGATGAATACGATGCGCACGGGATCCTGATCCATCGCTACGGACCGCATCTGTTCCACACCAACTCCGACCGCGTCATGCGATGGCTGTCCCGATTCACCGACTGGCGCTTTTATGAGCACCGGGTGTTGACCCAGGTGGAGGGGCAACTCCTCCCCTTCCCGATCAACCGCACCACCCTCAACCGCCTCTATGGTCTCGATCTGGACGAGGCCGGGGTCGCAGCGTTCCTCGAGAAGGTGCGTGAGCCGCGCGATCCCATCCGGACCAGTGAGGACTTGGTGTTAAGCAGCGTCGGACGCGATCTCTGCGACAAGTTCTTCCGGGGCTATACGCGAAAGCAATGGGGGCTCGACCTCGCCGAGCTCAGCGCGGGCGTGGCTGCCCGTATCCCGGTTCGCACCAATGACGATGACCGCTACTTTACCGACGTCTATCAATTCATGCCGAGAGAGGGATATACCAAGCTTTTCGAACGCATGCTGGATCACCCCCATATCCAGATTCGGCTCGAAACCGATTTTCGCGACATAGATCGCCATATCGCACGACGACATACCGTTTATACCGGTCCCATCGACGAATATTATGATTTCCGCTTTGGCAGGCTTCCCTATCGTTCACTGCGGTTCGAACACCAACACTTCGCGGATCGTGAATGGTTCCAGCCCGTAGCCCAAATAAATTATCCCAATGATCATGATTATACCCGCATCACCGAATTCAAGCACGCCACTGGACAACGGCATACCGGCACGTCGATCGTGCGCGAATATCCTCAATCGGAAGGCGATCCTTATTACCCCATCCCCCGTCCCGAAAACGAGGAACTCTACCAGAAATACAAAGACCTGAGCGAAACAGAGCCCAACATCACCTTCGTCGGGCGCCTCGCCCAGTATCGCTATTACAATATGGATCAGGTCGTGGCTGCCGCCTTAAAGAGCGCAGAGAAAGTCAAGGAGGCTCTCCGCCACCCTTGACCCCTTGAAAAACGATCACTCTGCTTCCGCGCCGTAAGCTTCCACCTGCCGCAGATGTAAAATAATTTTTTTTGCCATCAATCTTATTCTGACATGTGACTATCGCCAGCGGCGGCCTTCGCGGTAGCCGTATTCCTGCCAGTGCTGGGCGGGATCGACGCCCGCGGCGCGGACATCCTCGTTGAGGCTGAGATAACCCTCGGGGTCGAAATCGATGGGGAGGGGGGCGGGGGCGAGATGGACGCAGGCCCAGTAGCCTCCGCCCAGTTCGCGGATATCGACATAGGGAAAGCCGGTGCCGGTGCGGAGCACCATCTCGAGCTCCTCGCGGGCGTAGAAATGATGCCAGTGCGCCTTTTCGCCGGTGATCTGGCGGCGGATCTCCTCGCGCCAGGGCGTGTGCGTCTCCTGTTCGGGCAGGTGGCGGAAGGAGAGAAACTGGAGCACGGCAAAGCCGCCCGGCTTGAGCACGCGCTTGACTTCGAAGAGGAGGTTGTAGGCGAACGGCTTGGGGATGAAGCTCAGGGTGGCCACGCTGAGGATGAGATCGCAGCTCGCCTCCGGCATCGGCACGTCGATTCCGTCATAGGGGAGGAAGCGGTAGGGGGCGCGGGCGCCGAGGCGCTCCTTCGCCCGCTCGATCATGGTGTGGGAGATGTCGAGGCCGAGGATCGAGGCGGGCGGGGTGGCGCGGGCGATGAGCGCCCGGGTGAGCGCCTCCATGATGTACCCCACCCCGGAGCCGATCTCGAGCACCACGCCGTTCAGCGGCGCCGTGACATAGGGGAAGAGGGAGAACAGGGTGTTGATGTAGGCATCGGCCCGTTCGGCCAGTTTCTCGCGCGGCACCCCGTCATGGATACGCGCCTCGATCCGCGCGAGACGCTCGCGCAGATCGTCCCAAACGGCAGCGGCGGCGCCAAGCACGTTGCTGGGGTCCGACGGCGCGTTCTGCGTTTTTTTGTTCATTGAGGCTTTACTCATCGAAAGAATCCCTAATTTTGGGAGGGGACGCAAGAGCAGCAGCTCGTGTTAAGGCCACTTCTAATCACGCCATAGGCTTCCAAAATGAAGTTTCTGTGGGATATAACCACGCCACCTATTTTCTTTTTCTCCGTATTCAACCCAATGGCGCCATCCAGGAGCATTTGCCGCCACAAGATCCGGATGAAAATTTACGTAAGCTATGGGATCGAAACTCCCCAATACCGCAAAAATCGCCTCCAATACCCTTTCCGGCTGCAGGGCGTGACCAAACTCGCCAAACTCGGGCCTAAAGGGCTCGCATAACCAGACCGCATTGGCGTTTCTATTCGCCCAAAAAAGAGGATTAGGGCCAGGGGCAAAAATGAAATGAGCATGCGGTGCGCGCAAGAGATGAGTCAAATGACCGATACCGTTGTCTATGGTCGCCACACATCGCGCCCCACGCAGATAACCAACCAATTCTGCCAAGGGCAAACCATCCAGAACAGCGACAGGGCGATCCCCCCAGAACATTACATCCTTGTTGCGCGGATCATTTTTGGTAAATACGCCACAGATCGCGACAGAGAGACCGAATCCCAATAGGGCATCGATGACCTTGTTCCAATTTTCGTAAGGCCATATTTTATAAAGACCTCCTTCACCTCCAGCTGTGCCTGAAGCAGAGTATGGGCTTATGATGACATCAAATACCTCTTTGTCATGAGGGCCATGGCCAGCGAGCTCAATTTTTGGCAACTGTTCAGGGATGGACAAACCAAGACATCTGTACCATCCCTGCATCATATGCAGGCCACAATTCCCAAAATACGGAGCAACCTCCAATATATTAAAAAGTTTCTCGGGCCTATGTTCCGCCACCTCTATGGGAGGCCCCGCCCACAGGTCAAATAATTGCCTTAGATCAAACCAAACACTTAACGGTTGCGATTTAGCAAGTTCATACAACGCTGGAAAACTTGTTATCGCATCACCAAGCGCCACCTCCTCTAAACCAAAGGTTATACGGTTTTTCTCATAGTAACGTTTATCTTTGTTGTCAGAACATGTATCATTAGAGAGATTTGATAAAATCATCCATGTACATACATAGACCGCCAACATATCCTCTTTTTTATCGAAATTTTCTACATAGCATATAAACATATTATCGTTGATTTTTTCAACCAAAACCTGACCGAAACTGCCTTTCTTAACATTTATAACAATGACATCATCAGATACACCCACTTCACTATGCGCAACATTTTCGGAATTTGTGTGAATATAAATTTTTTTTCGCGCTCCGTTAATCACAGGAACATTCATTTGGTTTTCAAACATCGAAACCAGTTCATCTGCTTTTAATCCCGTGTAATATTCAACATCTTCTGTCTTAATCGGTCCAGATATCATCTTTTTCATACACTGAACCTCCAACCAGAGAGCAGAATTAAGCCGTGCCCACTGTCAACGCCAGCGTCGGCCTTCGCGGTGCCCGTATTCGAGCCAGTGCTGGACTGGATCGGCACCGGCGGCGCGGACATCCTCGTTGAGAGCGAGATAACGCTCGGGGTCGAAATCCTCCGGCATAGACGGAGCCTCTGTTCCATAAACCTCCACCTGATCGAGGTGAAGGTAATTACGGGTAAGAAGACGAACCCTGACGAAACGGGCGACGAGCGGCCAAGGAGCTTGCCAAACGAGCGGGTTGCCATCCACACCGCCAAACGGCTCGTCCGTCTCCCTACGATATACTTCCCTATAATTTCTCCCGTCCAGGCTGGTCTCCAAGGCCAAGCGGGAGGCGCGGCGCGCGAATCCTTCGTCATCCATTCTGTTGTATATCTTGATCTCCTCTATCTGATAGGCCTTCCCGAGATCGACCATCCACCATGGGGAATCTTCGAGATCGGTATGGAACTTGGCTTTGCCGTCGATCACCCCGTTGGTCGCACCCATCGCGTCAGCTTCGGGAGTCGATTGTATGGACCATTGAGAGACAGAGCTCTGCGTCGCCTTCTTTGAGGCGCTGATCGGATAACGGACGCCGCGCAGGATATTCGCATCCAAAGATCGCGCCGACACTCTATCCCAAAAATCACATAGGCTTTTGTCCTCCACCCGATTGAGGCCCGCTAAATAACTATTAAATTCGTCCGGAGGAAGTTGCGCAACCCTCGCCCATATTCCCTGCCCCTGAAACAATCCCCCTAGCCCGCGCGCCACCCTTTGCTCGAAAGCTTTCTCCGTCCGAAACGCATAATGATGTATGACCGCTGTCTCGAGCAATCGCGCCTTCCGTTCAGGCTCGTTGACAAAAACTGCTCTCTGATCAAACGGCATATCAAGATATTCCTGCATATCTTCCCCTAGCACATTGACAACTTTTAAATCTTTGTGATTTCCCGGCCAATGATGATAACTGTTATTCTTATCCAATCTCGACGATTTCCCGATATACTTTGTAAACAGATGAATATTCTCCTCTCTTTTTGTATATCCTCTTAATACACTGGGTGCTGATCTGTCTTTGTGTCCATTCGGCCCAAAAAAGATCCAATTAAATAGTATACAATCAATGTCTGAATGAAATGTTTTCACGAATTCCCCTATTGAACAGCCGCGTGGGAGGCGCAGATATTCATCGATATCCAGAAAACTGACATATTCAGATTCATTCAAAAAATTCTCCATGAAATGTTTGATCATTTCCAATTGGCGTCCCTGAATGGGATGATAAAGAAAGGTGACAAACGGATCTCTTCCCCCGAGGAAAGGAAGAATTCTTTCATAAAGATTGCGTGGATCATCGTCATTACAATACAGATAGACATGATCATATCCGATTTCTCGGTAATAATTAAGCCATTCTACAATAAAATCTTCCTCCCATCGAGCAAATGCACATATTGAATACCCATACTTTCGCATCGACCTATCTCACCCGTCCATTCAGCCGCATCTTCAGCATACGC
>JPYW01001520.1 GCA_000759655.1 Acidicaldus organivorans
CCCTTGATCCTGGTTCAGGTGGTGATCGTCCCCCCGGCGCCGCCGCCAGGGACCGCGCCCGGGGGGACGATCACCACCTGAACCAGGATCAAGGGGGGCTTGGTTAGAGGCGTAAGAGGGGAGACTTGGGCAGAAGGAACTGGGGCGGAAGGATGAGCCGAGGAAAAAACGGCCTTTCCCGGCTCGGGTAAGCGGCCCATTCACGCGCCGCGGCAGGGGGCGCGTGATGAGGCGGCATGAAAACTCGATGGGACGTGCCGGGGAGAAGTGCCGGGCGGAAAGGCGCGGAGGGGAAAACTTTTCGTTACGGAGGAGCCTCCCTCAGGGAGGCTTGTCAGGGAGGCTGGAGGTCCGGGCCGGAATCGAACCGACGTCCACGGATTTGCAATCCGCTGCATGACCACTCTGCCACCGGACCGGGCGGGACCCGAGCGAGGATCCGCAAAGTGCCCCCTATATCCTCCCTCTCTCCTTCGCTGGTCAAGTCACACCATCCGCCCCGCCCTTGGCGGGAGGGCGCGGTGCGGCTAGAAGAGGGGCGCACGACGCCTCCTGCCTTCCCGGAGCCAAGCCCGGCGAGGCCTCCCGCCCAAGCCACGGACCCCAAAGCCGCCCAACGCCCGGATACTTGCACGCCCTACAGTTTTTCACGCCCCGCCCGGAGCCCGGATACCAGAGTCAGGACCCACGCGATGGACATGCCGCCCCTCTCCTTCGAACAGGCCCGCGAAATCATGGTCGATGGCCAGCTCCGGCCCAACAAGGTGAGCGACGAGCGCCTGCTGGAAGCAGCGCGCGCGCTCCGGCGCGAGGACTTCCTGCCGCCCGAACAGCAGCCCTTCGCCTATATCGACGAGGACGTCCCCCTCACCCCGCTCGCCCCCAACCGGGTGCTGATGGAGCCCCTGGTGCTCGCCCGGCTGATCCAGGCACTCGAGGCCGTGCGCGGGGAGCGGTTCCTGGTGATCGGCGCAGGCACCGGCTATGGCGCCGCCCTGCTCGCCCGGGCGAGTGGAGCGCGGGTCACCGCGCTCG
>KN174142.1:0-179 GCA_000759655.1 Acidicaldus organivorans
CGCGGGGCGGCGCATTGTGGGGGGCGCGGTCCCGCTTGGCCAGAGGGGGAAGGGCAGGGAGCCGCCCCGGGCTTGCCAGATGGCGCACTTCCGCCCACTCTCAGGGCCATGACCCCCTCCTTTCCTGCCGATCCAGCTGGCGCGGGCCGGCCCGTCCTCCATGGCACGACCATCCTCTG
>KN174142.1:308-1300 GCA_000759655.1 Acidicaldus organivorans
CGTGCGGCGCGATGGCCGCGTGGCGATGGCGGGCGATGGGCAGGTGACGCTCGGGGCCACGGTGATCAAGGCCAATGCGCGCAAGGTGCGCCGCATCGGCCCCAAGGGCGACATCCTCGCCGGATTCGCTGGCGCCACCGCGGATGCCTTCACTCTGCTCGAACGGCTCGAGGCCAAGCTCGAGCGCTTTCCCGGCCAGCTCGAGCGCGCCTGCGTCGATCTCGCCAAGGACTGGCGCACCGACCGCTATCTCCGCCGGCTCGAGGCGATGATGGCGGTGGCCGACCGCGAGCGGAGCTTCACCCTCACCGGCACCGGCGACGTGCTCGAGCCCGAGGACGGCCTGATCGGGATCGGCTCGGGCGGGGCCTATGCGCTCGCCGCGGCGCGCGCCCTGATCGGCGTGCCGGAGCTTTCCGCCGAGGAGATCGCCCGCCGCGCCCTTTCCATCGCCGCCGATATCTGCGTCTATACCAACCACGCGATCGTGGTCGAAACGCTCGGCTCCTGATCGCCGCCCGAGGTGACGCCATGGACGTGCCCACCTACACCCCGCGTGAGATCGTCTCCGAACTCGACCGGTTCATCGTCGGCCAGGCCGAGGCCAAGCGGGCGGTGGCGATCGCGCTGCGCAACCGCTGGCGGCGTCAGCGCCTGCCCGAGGCTTTGCGCGAGGAGGTGGTGCCCAAGAACATCCTGATGATCGGCCCCACCGGCTGCGGCAAGACCGAGATCGCCCGCCGCCTCGCCAAGCTCGCCCAGGCCCCGTTCCTCAAGGTCGAGGCGACCAAGTTCACCGAAGTCGGCTATGTCGGGCGCGATGTCGAGCAGATCGTGCGCGACCTGGTCGATGTCTCGCTCAACATGCTGCGCGATGCGGCGCGGCGCGAGGTCCAGGCCCAGGCCGAACAGGCGGCCGAGGAGCGCCTCGTCTCCGCCCTGGTCGGCGAGCAGGCCTCGGCCGATACGAGGAGCCAGTTCCGCCGCCGTCT
>KN174142.1:1402-2654 GCA_000759655.1 Acidicaldus organivorans
CCGTTCGGGCGAGTTCGAGGAGCGCGAGGTCGAGATCACCGTGCACGAGCCGCCCGCCTTCCCCATCGGCCAGATCGACCTCCCCGGCATGCCGCCCGGGCAGATGATCAATCTCTCCGAGATGATGCGCGGCATGTTCGGCCGCCCGCCCCAGCGGCGGCGGATGAAGGTGGCGGAGGCCCGCCGGGTGCTCGAACGCGAGGAGGCCGACCGGTTGCTCGACAATGAGCGGCTCGCCCGCGAGGCGGTGATCCATGCCGAGAACAACGGCATCGTCTTCATCGACGAGATCGACAAGATCTGCGCCCGCAGCGAAGGCGGCTTCCGCGGCGCCGACGTCTCGCGCGAGGGCGTGCAGCGCGACCTCCTCCCCCTGATCGAGGGCACCACGGTCTCGACCAAATACGGCCCCGTCAAGACCGATCACATCCTGTTCATCGCCTCCGGCGCCTTCCACCTCGCCAAACCCTCCGATCTCCTGCCCGAATTGCAGGGGAGGCTTCCCATCCGGGTGGAGCTCGCCGGGCTCAAGCGCGAGGATCTCCGCCGCATCCTCACCGAGCCCGAGCACTCGCTGCTCAAGCAGGCCGAGGCGCTGCTCGCCACCGAGAACGTCACCCTCGTCTTCGAGGAGGCGGCGATCGACGCGCTCGCCGCGCTCGCCGCCGATATCAACGAGCGGGTGGAGAATATCGGGGCGCGGCGGCTCCATACCGTGCTCGAGAAGCTGCTCGAGGACATCAGCTTCACCGCTCCTGAGCGCACCGGGGAGACGATCACCATCACCGCCGCCTATGTCGAGGAGAGGGTCGCCCCGCTCGCTGCACGCGGCGATTTGAGCCGCTTCATCCTCTGAGCGGGGGCGGGCGATGGCCGCCGGCCCCGCCCCGATCCGTCTCCTCCCGGAGAGCGTGATCAACCGCATCGCCGCGGGCGAGGTGATCGAGCGGCCGGCGGCGGTGATCAAGGAACTGGTCGAAAACGCCCTCGATGCCGGGGCGCGGCGGATCGAGGTCTCCCTCGAGGGGGGCGGGCTTGAGGAAATCCGCGTGCGCGATGACGGTAGTGGCATCCGCGCCGAGGACCTTCCCCTCGCCCTGACCCGTCATGCCACCTCCAAACTTCCCGACCACGACCTCACCCGCATTTTCACGCGAGGCTTCCGCGGCGAGGCGCTGCCCTCGATCGCGGCGGTGGCCCGCCTCGCCCTCACCTCGCGACCGGCGGGGGCGGAGGGGGCGCGGATCGAGGC
>JPYW01001525.1 GCA_000759655.1 Acidicaldus organivorans
GCCCGCCCCCGCGCCCCAGCCCGCCACATTGGCGATGCCGACATTGGTGGGAAGGGTGATGGTGGCGAAGCACTGATAGGGAAGGGCAAGCGAGCCCCAGCCTCCCGCCACGCCATAGCCGAGCGCGATCCCGTAGGCGCCGGTATCGGCAGGGCGGGCGGGCTCGAAGATCGCGGGCGTGGTCCCGAACTGCCGCGCGATCGCCGCGGCGAGCGCCCCGCGCGTCGCCTTGGGGGCGAGCAGATTGGCCTCGATCGCCGCGCGCAGCGCATCGTCGCTCTCGCCGGGGGCGCGGGTGAGGGCGGGGCCGAAGAAATCCGCCGCCGCCATGTCGAGGAAGACGCCGGAGGCGGTGCTGATCCGGGTCTGCGCTTCGACGAACTGGATCAGCCCGTAGATCGCGCTGAAAATCGCCCCGATCCCGGCGAGCACCGCATCGAGCACCGGCGTGGCGGGCCCGAACCAGGGGGGCAGCACCGCCTTGAGGCGGGCTGCCATGTCTTGTGTGTCGCCGGTTGCCATCAGGAGACCACCACGAGCGGGTTGCGGATCACCCCGTTGGCGGGGGCGGTGAGGTCGGCGGCAACACCGTTGATGGTGATCCCGCTCACGTTGAGCACGCCCGGCACCGCGTCATAGGCGAGCTGGGCGATGCGGGTGAGGGGGAGTGTGGCCCCGATGCCGAGCCCGGCGACGTAGGCGGTGATCGCCGTGCTCACCGCCGTCTGCGCCTGGGCAAGCGTGGTCCCGGGGCCGAGGGTGAGGGAGAGATTGATGGTGGGGTTGAGCGCGACGGGGGGCTGGACCGCAAACGAGGTGCCGATCGGGCGGACCTGCTCGATCGCCGCCCCCGCCGCCTGGATCAGCGAGGCGGGGGGCGAGCCCGAGCCGTCATCGATCGTTACGGTAAAGAAACCGGGTCGTGCTGCGCCCGAAGGATCGGTATTCTCGGCGATGGCGTAGAACAGGCCCTGCTGCAGCCCCTCGACGGCGGTGGCCACCGCGAGCGGGGTGGCGAGCGAGCGCGAGTTGATGTAGGCGATGAAGCGGGCGCGGAAGGCGGCGTCACTTTCGGCGTTCATGCCGCCGGTGAAGGCGTCGGGGTTGGTCACCTGGTCGATCCCCGGAATGGCCGAGGCGAGCAGCGTCACCGTATTGGCGAGCACGTTGCCCGCCGCCCCCGCCACTTCCGCCACCACCGGCACCGAGAGG
>KN174143.1:0-2762 GCA_000759655.1 Acidicaldus organivorans
CCTCTCCCCCTTCGCCCCTTCCCTCCACCATTCCGCCCCCTTGCCCCTCTTGCGCCGCGGGCGGTTTGCGCCTTGGCTGGTCTTGCGGAACGTCCGACGGATAGGAGCAAGGAGAGGGAACGATCATGGTGGAAGGGAGCAGAGAGTTTCTTCCGGTCTCGCTCGCGGGGATGCGGGTGGCGATCTCTGCCGCCGCCTCGGGCATCGGCAAGGTCATGGCCGATGGCTTCACTCGGGCCGGGGCGCGGGTCTTCATCTGCGACATCGACGAGGCCGCGCTGCACGCGAGCGGGCATGACGGGATCGTCGCCGACATGCGCGATCCAGCCGCGGTGAGCGGTTTCGTCGAGGCGGCCCTCGCCCATCTCGGCGGGCTCGACGTGCTCGTCAACAATGCCGGGATTGCCGGCCCCACCAAGCGGCTCGAGGACATCACGCCCGAGGAGTGGGAGACGACGCTCCGCATCGATCTCGAGAGTTTCTTTCACGCCTCCCGCCGCGCCATTCCCGTCCTCAAGGCCGCCGGCGGCGGGGCAATCATCAACATGAGTTCGGCGGCGGGGCGCTTCGGCTTTCCCCTGCGCAGCCCCTATGCGGCGGCCAAATGGGGGGTGGTGGGGCTCACCAAGACGCTCGCCATCGAGCTCGGCCCCTTCGGCATCCGGGTCAATGCCATCCTCCCCGGCCTGGTCGATGGCCCGCGCATCCGCCGCGTCATCCGCGCCAAGGCCGAGGCGCAGGGCATTTCGGAAAACGAACAAACCGAGCGGGCGCTCTCCACCACCAGCCTGCGCTGTTTCGTCACGCCCCACGACATCGCCAACATGGCGCTCTATCTGGCGAGCCCCTTCGGGGCGACGATCAGCGGCCAGGCGCTCGCCATCGACGGCGACATGCAGGTCCTCGTCTGAGGAGCGAGGCGGGCGTGGCGCCAGCCTGCGCCGCGGCGATCCCCTTCCGCGGCGCAGGATTTGGCGCTAAAGAGGTCTTTTCTTCAGCGGTGAAGACCCATGATCGCGCCTTTGATGCCTACCTACAAACGCCTCGACCTCGCCTTCGAACGGGGCGAGGGCGCCTGGCTCTATACCCATGACGGTCGGCGTTTCCTCGATTTCGGCGCCGGCATCGCCACTTCCTCGCTCGGCCACAACCACCCCCACCTGGTCGCCGCGATCAAGGCCCAGGCGGAGCGGGTGATCCACGTCTCCAACGTCTATCGCATCCCCGAGGCCGAAAGGCTCGCCGAGCGCCTGGTCGCCGCGACCTGCGCCGACAGCGTCTTCTTCTGCAATTCGGGGGCGGAGGCCAACGAGGCGATGGTCAAGATGATCCGCCGCACCATGGCGGAGACCGGCCAGGCGCACCGCTACCGCATCATCTGTTTCGAAGGGGCTTTTCACGGCCGCACCCTGGCCACGCTCGCCGCGACCGGCAATCCCAAATATCTCCAGGGCTACGCGCCCGACATGCCGGGCTTCGACCACGTCCCCTTCAACGATCTCGAAGCGGTCCGCCGTGCCATCGGGCCGGAGACCGCGGGCATCATCGTCGAGCCGATCCAGGGCGAGGGCGGCATCCGCCCGGCCCGGTTCGAGTTTCTGCAGGGGCTCCGCAAGCTTGCCGATGAATTCGGCCTGGTGCTGGGGATCGACGAGATCCAGACCGGCATGGGCCGCACCGGGCGTTTCCTCGCCCATGAATGGTCCGGCATCGTCCCTGACGTCGCCACGCTCGCCAAGGGCATCGCGGGCGGCGTGCCAATGGGGGCGGTGCTCGCCCGCGAATGGGTCGCCCGCCACCTCACCCCCGGCAGCCACGGCTCGACCTTTGGCGGCAACCCGCTCGCGGTGGCCGCCGCGCATGCGGTGCTCGACATCGTGCTCGCCCCGGGCTTCCTCGAATCGGTCGAGGACAAGGGGTTCCGTCTGTGGGAGGGGCTTTCCGCCATCGTCGAGGCCTATCCTTCCGTGTTCGATGAGGTGCGCGGGATGGGCCTGATGCTCGGCCTCAAATGCGTCCCGCCTCAGGAGAAGGTGCAGCAGGCGCTGATCGAGGAGGGGCTCCTCGTCATCAATGCCGGCGAGAACGTCGTCCGTCTCACCCCGCCGCTCATCATTTCCGAGGCGGAAATCAACGAGGCGCTCCGCATGATCCGTGCCGCCGCGGCGCGTCTTTCGGCAGAGAGCAGCGGAGGCGCGGCATGAGCGCCGCCGTCGCGCCGGCCACCGCGGCCGAGTCCCGCCCGCCGGCGCCGCGTCACTTCCTCGAGATCCGCGATTTCGACGGAGCGACGCTGCGCGCCATGCTTGAGGCCGCGAAGCGCTTCAAGGAGGCGCGCCAGCGCCTGGCGGCGAGCGCCGACAAGCCGCTCGCCGGACGGGCGCTCGCCATGATTTTCGAAAAGCCGAGCACCCGCACCCGGGTCAGTTTCGAGATCGCCATGCGCGAGCTCGGCGGGGAGACGATCGTGCTCTCGCGCCAGGACATGCAGCTCGGCCGCGGCGAGACGATCGCCGATACGGCGCGCGTCCTCTCCCGCTACGTGCACGCCATCCTGCTGCGTACCGACCGTGCCCAGCACCTCACCGAGCTCGCCCGCCATGCCGGCGTGCCGGTGATCAACGGTCTCACCGATCTCTCCCATCCCTGCCAGATCCTCGCCGACATTCTCACCTTCGAGGAGCACCGCGGGCCGATCGAAGGCCAGACCCTCGCCTGGTGCGGGGATGGCAACAATGTCGCGCGCAGCCTGATCGAGGCGG
>KN174143.1:2969-4336 GCA_000759655.1 Acidicaldus organivorans
CCACCCCGGCCCCGCTCGCCCCACCCGGCGAGCTCCTCCACTGGGCGCGCGNGGTGCGCGGCGCCCGCGCCGTCTTCACCGATACCTGGGTGAGCATGGCCGATGAGCATGAGGCGGAGACGCGCCGGCGCCTGCTCGCGCCCTATCAGGTCACCCCGGCTTTGATGGGCGAGGCGGCTCCGGATGCGCTCTTCCTCCATTGCCTGCCCGCCCATCGCGGCGAGGAAGTGACCGACGAGGTGATCGACGGGCCGCAATCGGTGGTGTTCGACGAGGCCGAGAACCGGCTCCACGTCCAGAAAGCGATCCTCGCCTGGGTGTTCGGTCTCCCCCTCTGAGCGGGTCTCGTGCAACCCTGATATGTGGAAAATTTGCGACGGAGCGCCGCGTGCTGCGGCGCCGAAAGATTCATTTTCATGAGTAAAATTCGCGGGTTTTGATTGTTGCATTTTTGCCACATTGGTCAGGCTTTTGTGCGTTGCCCCCTTTCGGCCCTTCCTTGATTGGCCTAAGTGAAGGGCGGCTCCACGTGAGAGTTGAGAGGGTTGACGTTGCCCTCGCGTTGGACCGGACGGATTTCACAAGAGGGAGTTAGGTGATGAAGTTGCGATTGGCCCTTCTCGCCGCAACGGCGATGGTCCTCCCGTGGGCGGCAAAGGCGCAGCCGATCGACGGGCTCTATGTCGGGGGCGGTGTTGGCCTCAACCTCCTGCAGGATGAGACCATCAATGCGTCGCCCGCGCTCGATACCGGCAAGTCGAAGGCCGCCTTCGATCCCGGCTATCTCGGTGAGGTGAGCGTCGGTTATGGCCTTGGCGCGCTGTCGCCGGCCCTGCACGGCTTCCGTGTGGAACTCGAGGGTGACTACAGCTCGCAGGATCTGCGTTACGTCAACACCGGCGCCCTGCCCGCCTCGATCCACGGCGCGCAGGACAATTACGGGGTGATGGCGAACGTCCTCTATGACATCGACCCGAGCCTGTTCGGGATCAACGAGAAGTTCGTCTATCCCTATCTCGGTGTCGGCCTCGGCTACCAGTTCATGAACCTCGACGGGTTCCACCTGAACTACCTGAACTCGACGATGGTCACCTCAGGCGGCTCCAACGCGGTGGGCGGCTTCGCCTATCAGGGCATCGTGGGCTTCGCCTTCCCGATCGCCGCGGTGCCCGGTCTCTCGCTCACCGCCGAATACCGGATGCTCGGGGTGATGGACCCGCAGGGCGCCTATCACGCCTCGACCGACGTCAACGGCACCGAAGTCCGCCACGGCAATCTCGACTTCGGCAACGAGTTCAACCACGAATTCATCTTCGGCGTGCGTTATGCCTTCGGCGCGGCCCCGCCGCCTGGGCAATGATCTGCTT
>KN174144.1:0-314 GCA_000759655.1 Acidicaldus organivorans
GTTCCACCCCGGCCGCCCAGCCCACCCCTCCTGCCTCGGCCGGTCCCCCCATCTCGGCGATCAGCCCCTGATAGCGCCCGCCCGCCATCACCGTGCCCTGGGCGCCGAGCCGGTCGGTGATGAACTCGAAGGCGGTGTGGCTGTAATAGTCGAGGCCCCGCACGATGCGGGGGTTTTCGACGAAAGGCACCGAGGCGGCGGCGAGGAACTGCTTGACCCGCTCGAAATGGCGCGCGGCCTCGGGGGTGAGGAAATCGCCGATCAAAGGCGCGCCGGCGATGAGGGCGCGATCCCCCTCATCCTTGCTGTCGAGG
>KN174144.1:341-610 GCA_000759655.1 Acidicaldus organivorans
TCGAGCCGCACCCCGTCCCCGAGCCCCAGCGCCTCGAGCACGAGATGGCCAGCGAGAATGGCCTCGGCATCGGCGAGCGGATGGGAGGGGCCAAGAAGCTCGATCCCGATCTGGTGGAACTGGCGGAAGCGCCCCTTCTGCGGCCGCTCGTAGCGGAACATCGGCCCCGCGTAGAAGACGCGCTGGGGAAGGGACTGGGTGAGGCCGTTGGTGACCAGCGCCCGGCACACCCCGGCCGTCCCCTCCGGCCGCAGGGTGAGCGAATCGCC
>KN174144.1:655-2258 GCA_000759655.1 Acidicaldus organivorans
CGGGCCGTTGACCACGCAGCCGATGATGGAAAGCGTGATCGGCGTCTCGATATGGGAGAGCCGCTCCTCGAGCGCGGCGACGGTGGCGATCACGTCGAAGCCCTGGCGGGCGCAGGAGGGGCAGGAGACCACCTTGACCCCGCGATGGCGGAGCCCGAGCGCCTTGAGGATCTCCCAGCCGACCCTGACCTCCTCTTCCGGCTCCGCCGAGAGCGAGACGCGGATCGTATCGCCGATCCCGGCCCAAAGGAGGCTTCCCAGCCCGATCGCCGACTTCACCGTCCCGGTGCGCCGCCCGCCCGCCTCGGTGATGCCGATATGAAGCGGATGATCGCACCGCTCGGCGAGTTCCTGATAGGCGGCGACGGCGAGGAAGACGTCGGAGGCCTTCACGCTGATCTTGAATTCGTGGAAATCGTGATCTTCGAGGATCTTGGCGTGCTCGAGGGCGCTTTCCACCAAGGCTTCGGGGCAGGGCTCGCCATATTTTTCCAGGAGGTGGCGTTCGAGCGAGCCGGCATTGACCCCGATCCGCATCGAGCAGCCGTGATCGCGTGCCGCCTTGATCACTTCCTTCACCCGCTCGGGGCTGCCGATATTGCCGGGATTGATGCGAAGGCAGGCCGCGCCCGCCTCCGCCGCCTCGATCGCCCGCTTGTAGTGGAAATGGATGTCGGCGACGATGGGCACATCCACCGCGCGCACGATCTGGCGGAGCGCCTGGGTGCTTTCCTCATCGGGGCAGGAGACGCGGACGATATCCGCCCCCGCCCGCACCGCCCGCTCGATCTGCGCCACGGTGGCGGCGACATCGACGGTCGGGGTGTTGGTCATGGTCTGCACCGAGATCGGCGCATCCCCGCCCACCGGCACCCGCCCGACATGGATCTGGCGGGAGCGCCGCCGGGTGATCTGCTGATAGGGGCGATAGCTCATGCTCACACTCCTCCGACGAGCGGGCGCACCCCGCCCTCCGTTGCAACGGGTCCCTGAGATATGGCGGCTAACGCGTGGGCGCGGAAGACCCGGCCGAAAGGGCGGGGCTCATTCCGCCCGGCCCCGCCTCGGCGTGCAGGAGATCGGGATCGAGGCGGAGGTTGCGCCGCACCACGCCCATCCCGCCCAGAGGCGGCAGGGGATGCCCATCGACCAGCACGTCGAGCCCCCCTGCATTGCCGGTGGTGAGGGTCAAGCCTGCCGCGCCCTCGGGCGGGGTCCACTGGTCTCCGGCGTGCAGGACGCGGTTGAGGATGACCTTACCCGCGGGGTCCTTCACCTCGACCCACGAATCGGCATGCGCCCGCAGCACCACCCGCGCCGCCGCCCCGCTCTGGGCACCGTTCTGGACCGGAGGCGGCGGGGCCGCCTGGGCGACCGCCCCTCCCGCCAGGGCGGGCGCCGCTGCCCCGCCCGGCACGGGACCCGCCGGGGCGGCAGGGGAGGGGGAAGAGGCCGGGCCCGGCTCCGGGGACGTCACCGCCGGCGCGGAGGAACTCGGGCTGGGGGCGAGGGGCGCGCTCCCCGCCGCGCTTCCCGGAGCGAGTCCATTCGTCCCACCATTCGTCGCCCCGCCACTCGTCGTGGTGGCAGCAGTAGTGGCCGG
>JPYW01001533.1 GCA_000759655.1 Acidicaldus organivorans
AGACGAAGAGACGACGCTGGCCCGCTTCCGCGCCGCCCGTGACGAGATCCGCGCCCGGCCGCAGGCGCTCGCAGACTCGCTCGCAAGGGAAGAACAGGAAAAAGGAGACGCGTCATGAACGACAGAGAACTCGAGAAGGACCGCCTGCGCGAGGTGGTGCGCAACGCCTATGCCCGAGTGGCCACCGCTGCACCCCAAGCCGCGGGATGCTGCGGGCCCGCCCCCTCTTCTGCCACGGCGTGCTGCGGTGGCGCGGGGATCAACCCGGTAAGCGCGGAGCGGCTCGGTTACAGCGCCGAGGATCTCGCCTCCCTTCCCGAAGGAGCGAATATGGGGCTTGGCTGCGGCAATCCGCTCGCCATCGCGGCGCTCCAGACGGGCGAAGTGGTCGTCGATCTCGGCGCGGGCGGCGGGTTCGACTGTTTCCTCGCCGCGCGTCGGGTGGGACCGGAGGGCCGGGTAATCGGCATCGACATGACGCCGGAGATAGTCGCCAAGGCGCCGGCCAATGCCGTCAAAGGCGGGTTTGGGAACGTAGAGTTCCGCCCCGGCGAGATCGAGCATCTGCCGCTCGCCGACGGCGTGGCCGACGTGGTGATCTCCAACTGCGTGATCAATCTCCCCCCCGATAAGGCGCAGGTGTTCCGCGAGGCATTCCGTGTGCTCAAGCCAGGCGGGCGTCTGGCCATCTCGGACGTCGTGGCCACCGCCTCGCTTCCCGCCGAGATCAGGCAGGATGCGGCGCTCATCGCGGGCTGCATGGGCAACGCGGCAGAGATCGGGGACATCGAGGCAATGCTCGGCGCGGCGGAGTTCGTCGCCGTCTCGATGCGGCCCAAGGATGAATCGAAATCGTTCATTCGCGATTGGGCCCCTGGGCGCAGCGTAACCGACTTCCTCATCGCCGCCCTAATAGAGGCGGTCAAACCGGCAGCCTGAGCCGCCCTGCTTGGGCGGCGCGTCATCCCCCCAGATCTGCGATTGGATTTTGGGTAAGGCTGGC
>KN174145.1:0-927 GCA_000759655.1 Acidicaldus organivorans
TCTCCCGGGCGAGCCGGTCGAGGGCGGCGCGTTCGGCCGCATCGCGGAAGGTGGCATCGAGGATGACCGAATGGCCGGAGGCCAGCACCTCCCGCGCCGTCTCGCGCAGGAAGGCATAGAGTTCGCGCGCGGCCTCCGGCGTGTAGGCCTCCGGGCCGAGCCGCGCCTCGGGGGGAAGCCCGGCCCGCGCCTTGCGCAACGCATCGCTCGAGAGCACCACCGCGCCGAGCCCGCCCGGCAGCAGGGGCGCCAGGGCCCGGGCCAGCGTCGATTTGCCACTGCCCGAAAGCCCGCCCACCGCGACGAGCCGCGGCGGCGGGGCGGGGGCGAGGGCGCGCTTCGCGTAAGCCGCGTAAGCTGCGGCCATGGCGTCGTGGCCGCGCTTGGCCTCGACATGGGTGAGCACCATGGCGCGTAGCCCGAGAAAAAGCCCAAGCCCCGCCATCAGCCCGAAATCGAGGCGGCGGGTGAGATAGCGGTTGAGCGCCCGGTTGGCCAGGGCACGTTGGGCGCGGACCTCGAGATCCATGAGGAGGAAAGCGAGGTCGTAGCCGAGATCGATGGTGGCGAGCCTCTCGTCGAACTCGAGCGCGTCGATCAGCCGCACCTCGCCCTCATGGAGGCAGATATTGCTGAGATGGAGATCGCCATGCGCCCGGCGCACCAGCCCCGCCCGGGCCCGCGCCTCGAGCGCCTCCCGCCGGCGGTCGAGTTCGGCCCGCGCCAGGGCGGCGATCGCCTCATTGGAGGCCCGCTCGAGCCCGGCCTCCTCGGCGGCCCGCACATTACCCTCGATCACCTGGGCGAGCGCCGCCGCCTGGCCTGTCACCGGGGCGGGCGGCAACGCGGCATGGAAGGCGGCGACCGCATCGGCGACGCGCTCGGCGAGGGCCGCGGTCATGCCCCCCGCGGCGGCGATCGCGTCGA
>KN174145.1:954-1300 GCA_000759655.1 Acidicaldus organivorans
CGGACAAGGCCGAGCACCTCGCCATAGATCTCGGGGGCGGTGCGGCGGTTGAGGGCGCGCTCGCGCTCGAGGAAATGCCGTCGCGCGGCGAGGGTGGAGAAATCGAGGAAAGAAAGCCGCACCGCCTTCTTCATCTTCCAGGCGGTATGGCGGCCGACGAAGACGGCGGAGATATGGGTGAGGTGGGGCGGCGCGCCTGCCAGTCTCTCGAGCCAAGCCGCCGCCTCGTGCTGGGCGGGCGGGATCCCTTCCATCGCTCCCTCCTCCCGCCCCCGCCCTCCGATCCCTGCGGCGGGGGTCAGCTTGCGAGCGCGATCCGGTCTTCCTCGCCGGAGAGACGCTCGAG
>KN174146.1:0-190 GCA_000759655.1 Acidicaldus organivorans
GCGGGCGCGGGCGGGGCGGGAGACGGCAGCGCGCCTGATCGCCGCTGCCGCCGCCCAGGGCACCGTGCTCGCCGTCTTCGCCGCGGGTTTTGCGCTCCATCGCGCGGGCGCGCTCTCCGCCCCGCTGCTCGCCCTCTTCACCCTCTCCGCACTCGCCGCCTTCGAGATCGACCTCGCCGCGCTCGCCCTC
>KN174146.1:308-1059 GCA_000759655.1 Acidicaldus organivorans
CGCCCTCACCGACCCGCCGCCGCGGATCACCGATCCCCCCCATCCCGCGCCTCCCCCCACGCGCCATGATCTCCACCTCGAGGGGGTGTGGGCCCGTCACGAGCCGGCGGGGCCGTGGGTGCTCCGCGATGTCTCGCTCAGTCTCGAAGAGGGGGCGCGGGTGGTGGTGCTCGGCCCGAGCGGGGCGGGAAAGTCGAGCCTCGCCCAGCTCCTCGTCCGCTTCCTCCCTTACGAGCGCGGCGTGGCACGGCTCGGGGGGACGGAGCTTGCCGCACTTTCCGGCGAGACGGTGCGCCGCCTCGTCACCTACATTCCCGAACGCCCCCATCTCTTCGCCCGCACCCTGGCGGAGCAGCTCCGCCTTGCCCGCGCGGAGGCCACGCCCGGCGAGATGTGGGCCGCGCTGGAGGCCGCGGGACTGGCGGCGCGGTTCCGCGATGAGGGGGGGCTCGAGACCTGGCTCGGCCCGGAGGGGGTGCGGCTTTCGGGCGGGGAGCGGCGGCGGCTCGCCCTCGCCCAGGGGCTGTTGCGCGCCACCCCGTGGTTGATCCTCGATGAGCCGACCGCCCATCTCGATCCCCAAACCGCCCATGCGCTCGGCGAGACCCTCGCCGCGCTTCGCCCCGCGGGCGGGCTCATCCTCATCACCCATGACCCCGGCCTGATCCGCCCCGGCGATTGCGTGGTTCGGGTCGAGGCCGGAACGATCGCCGCCATCACCCGCGCCCCCGCTTCCGCCCCCACCCAATCC
>KN174147.1:0-1555 GCA_000759655.1 Acidicaldus organivorans
CGCTGCCGCGCCAGTGGAGGCGGCGGAGGTCGCCGCGGTCAGGAAGGAGGAGGGGGCTCCGGCGGGAGGGGCTCATGCGCCATGAGGTGCACCGCCTCGGCGGGAAAGCCGATGCGCACGTCGCTCTCCGGGGCGGGAAGTGCTGCGCCGGCGAGCGGGACGGGAAAGACGAGCGCCGCCCCTTCGAGGCGCGCGACCAACCGGGCAAGCCCGGGCAGGACGACGGCCTCGCTCACCCGCGCGCGCAGCACATTCTCGACCCCCGGCCCTCCCGCCGTCTCATCCGCCCCGAGCAGGCGGATCGCGCCCCCTCGCACGCTCCAGGCCACGCGCGTGCCGACCGGCCAGTCGGCAGGACGCGCCGCGGCCCAGAGGGCGAGCCCCCGCCAGGCGAGGCGCACGCCCGCGGCCCCGTGCCCGGCGATGACCGCCTCCTCGAAGAGGTTGGGAAGGTCGAGGAGGCGGGCGGTGGCAAGCCGCCGCGGCCGGGTCAGCACGTCGCGCGTGGCCCCGCTTTCCAGGATCTCGCCGCCCCGCGCCATGATCGAGACCCGTTCGGTGAGGGCGGCCGCCTCTTCGAGGTCGTGGGTGACGAGGAGGGCGGGAAGGCCGAGGGCGCGGCCGAGCGCGGCGAGTTCGCCCCGCAGCGCCCGCCGGGTGGGCGGATCGAGCGCGGCGAGCGGTTCGTCGAGCAGGAGCAGGGCGGGGTCGCGGGCGAGCGCGCGGGCCAGCGCCACCCGCTGCTGCTCGCCCCCGGAGAGGGCAGCGGGGCGGCGCGCCGCGAGCCCCGCGATGCCGAGGCGCTCGAGCCACGCCCGCGCCCGCCTCTCCCGCTCGCGGCGCGGCAGGTGCCCGAGCGCCGCCATCACGTTGCCGAGCGCATCGAGATGGGGAAAGAGCGCGTAGTTCTGAAAGACGAAGCCCACCCGCCGCGCCTGGGGGGGCAGATCGAGGCGGCGCGCCGTGTCGAGCCACGTCATCCCGGCACAGACGATCTCCCCCCGCTCCGGGCGGGCCAGTCCCGCGATCATGCGGAGCAGTGTGGTCTTGCCCGCCCCCGAGGGGCCGAGCACGCCATGCCAGAGCGGGCGCTCGAGCGTGAGCGAGACGGAAAGCCGCACCGGGCGCCGGGCTTCGAGGCTGAGGCGCAGGGTCTCAGTCACTCGCCTTGCCCAAAAGCCCGCCCAGATATTGGGTGACGAGGAGCGCGATCAGCGAGAAGCCGAGCAGGATGAGCGCCATCGTCCCCGCCCCGCCGCCGTCGAGCGCCTGGGCGCGGTCGTAGATGGCGAGCGCGATGGTGCGCGTCTCGCCCGGAATGTTGCCCCCCACCATCAGCACCACCCCGAACTCGCCCATGGTGTGGGCGAAGACGAGGGCGAAGGCGCCCAAAAGCCCCGGCCAGGCGAGCGGGAGCTCGATGCGGAGAAAGCCCGCCACGGGAGAGAGCCCGCAGACGGCGGCCGCCTCGCGCAGGCTGGGGGCGATTGCGGCGAAGGCGCGCTCGGCGGGCTGGACGGCGAGCGGCAGGTTGAGGAGGAGCGAGGCGGCGAGC
>KN174147.1:1665-2137 GCA_000759655.1 Acidicaldus organivorans
CGGATGGCCGGTGAGGTGCTGCCAGAGCCGGCCCAAGGGAGAGGCAAGTCCGAAGGCGATGAGGAGGTAATAGCCGAGCACGCTCGGCGGCAGCACCAAAGGCAGCGTGATCAGGGCGCGGAGCAGGCTGCGGCCGGGGAAGGCGCGCTGGGCGAGCGCCCGGCCGAGAGCCACGCCGAGCGGGAGGAGGATGAGGGCGGTGGCGAGGGCGAGTTTCAGCGAAAGAAGGAAGGCGGTCCAGTCCATCACGTCTCCTCCGCGGGGCTTTCGCCGCTTGAACCCGCCTTATTGTCCGCCGGCGGGGACGGAAAATCCATAGCGGAGGAGGATGCGCCGCGCCGTCTCGCCTTGCAGGAAGCGGAAGAAAGCCTCCGCCGCGGGCGGGGCTCCCTTGATGAGCACCATGCGCTGGCGAAGCGGCGCGCTCCGGTAGGTCTCGGGCGGGAGGGGGGCGGAGGTGCCGAGTGCGGCG
>KN174148.1:0-553 GCA_000759655.1 Acidicaldus organivorans
GACAAGGGGAAGCGGGGCAGGGGTCGAGAAGGCAGAGTGCAGCGAGTTTGGGGGCGGCGAGTTGGAGGGTGGTGGGGCGGCCCGCGTCCCTCCCGCTCCTCTCCCCTCTCGACCCCCTCCCCTCTCGACAAAGGGAGGCGGCTTGCGTAAAGCGCGGCGCATGGCCGAGACCCGCATGGGGCCGACGGCGCCCCCCGATCCCGCCCCCTACCGGGCGCTTGCTCCGCGCGCCGAAGCCTGGTTCCGGGCGCTGCAGGCGCGTCTCTGCGCCGCGCTCGAGGCGATCGAGCAGGAGATCCCGGGCGAGCTTCCCCCCCAGCGCTTTGAGGCCAAAGCCTGGACGCGCGAGGACCCCTCCGGCGCGCCGGGCGGGGGCGGCGAGATGCGGGTGCTGCGCGAGGGGCGGCATTTCGAGAAGGCGGGGGTCAACGTCTCCGCCGTCTCCGGCACCTTCAGCCCGGAATTCGCCGCGCAGATCCCCGGCGCGGCGGAAGATCCCCGCTTCTATGCCGCGGGCATCTCGGTGGTGATCCACCCGCGCAACCCCTTCGCC
>KN174148.1:629-1721 GCA_000759655.1 Acidicaldus organivorans
CCCGCCGCCCACATGAACACCCGCCTCCTCATCACCCGCCACGGCTGGTTCGGAGGCGGGGCGGACCTCACCCCGATGCTCCCGGAGACGGCGGAGGCGGCAGAGGACGCGCGCGACTTCCACGCCGCGCTCGAGGACTGCTGCGCCCGCTTCGACCCCACCTTCTATCCCCGCTTCAAGGCGTGGTGCGACCGCTACTTCTTCCTCCCCCATCGCGGCGAGGCGCGCGGGGCGGGCGGCATCTTCTTCGACGACCTCACCCGCGAGGCGGAGGGAGATTTCGCCTTCATCCAGGCGGTGGGCGCGACCTTCGCCGAAATCTACCCCGCCCTCGTCCGCCGCCGCGCCCTCACCCCCTACGGCGCCGCCGAGCGCGAACGCCAGCTCATCCGCCGCGGGCGCTACGTCGAGTTCAACCTCCTCTACGACCGGGGCACGCTGTTCGGGCTCAAGACGGGGGGGAATGTCGAGGCGATCCTGATGAGCCTCCCTCCCCTCGTCCGCTGGCCCTGACGGGGGTCGCGTGCGCCCGCTCCCCATCACTGCCTTCAGCGTGGCAACCGGCTTCGGCGCGGGCCTCGCCCCGCTGCGCGCCGCACTGCGCGAGGGGCGGAGCGCGCTCGCCCCCGACGATTTCTCCCGCCACGGCCATTCCCGCGGCTTCATCGCCCGCCTCGCCGCAGCCGATGCCCCAGGGCGGGTGCTTCCCCCAGAGCTTGCCCGCTTTTCCTGCCGGGCGCATGCGATTCTCTACCTCGCCTCGCAGGCGGACGGGTTCGCGGCGGCGGTGGCCCGCGCCCGGGCGCGCTGGGGGGCGGGGCGGATCGCGATCGTGCTCGGCACCTCGACCTCGGGCATCGCCGCGACCGAGGAGGCCTACGCCGCCCGGGGCGAGGACGGGGCGCTTGCGGCGGATTTCGACTTCACCCACACCCAGGACTTCGCCGCTCCCGCCCGCCTGCTCGCCGCTTCGGGGGGGATCGAGGGCCCCGCCTTCGTCCTCTCGGCGGCCTGCGCCTCCACCGCGCAGTGCTTCGGCGCCGCGGCCGAGCTGATCGAGGCCGGGGTGGCGGATGCGGCGGTGGTGGGCGG
>JPYW01001542.1 GCA_000759655.1 Acidicaldus organivorans
AAACGGCGGCCCATGCCGAGAGCCCGAGCAGCACCCCCGCTGCGGCGGCGCTCTCGATGCCCTCGGCCCCTCCCCCTTCGTCTTCGGCGGGGGCGAGCCTCACCGCGCCCCCGGTGACGATACCCAGCGTCGCCTTGACGGGCTCCACTGGGGTTTTGGTCCCGTTGGGGGTGAGGAAAATGCGCTGCACGCCGACCAGCTCTCTGCGGATGTCGTCGATCCGGGCGAGTAAGGCGAGGCGGCGCCCTCCCGCGGGGGGAGGGTGCGGAGTGCGGGGGAGGTGATCGCCGCCTCGATACTACGGCGCCGGAGGTAGCGGCTTGCCGGATCATCGGCGGTGAGCGGGCGTGCCTCAGCCCGAAGCTCCCGCGCGCGCCCGATGCGGGCCGCGTCGTCACGCCGGGGAGGCAGCGGAACAGCCGGGCGCTCGGCGAGCGCGCCGAGATCACGCAGAAGGCGGCCCATCGCCTCGCGGTTCTGGCACGACGCGCACCAAAGCAGCGGACGTCCGCCCTCACCAACGTCGAGGGCCAGCGCGTCTTGGTAGCCGCAGCTTGGGCAAGCGTCCCCACCCCCGGCCCACACGGCGCAGGCACGGGCGGATTGCGATTTCGTGTAACGTCATTCACGGGCTCTTACATATTTGGGCCAGTTATGGGTCAGCGAGCTCGGTCCTCATGCCCGGAAGATTTCCGCCACCTGTGCCCGCGGAGGCTTGGAGCCTCTCGCAGCCGGCGCTCGGCTTCGCGGAGGATGTCTGCGGTCTCGTAGAGCGCACGACCCGCGATTTGCCGATACGGGACTGGCCAGCGCTCCAGCGTGCGGGGCGACACCGGGAAGTAATATCTGCTGATAATCTGCGCGGCCGTGCGCCGGTCGATGCGAACCGGAAGTGATTCGATCTCCAATTGCATGTTAGCCTCCGTTCTTAATGAAAAGCGCTTGTACAATCGTCCCAAATTCCAGCAACGAATGTTTTTACAAATTTCTTTACAAAAAATTTTCACGAGGACTACTTCCCCCACTTCAGGAGGGGGGCGCCGGCGACAAGGACTTGGGTGGGGGGACGAAGGCCAGGGGG
>JPYW01001543.1 GCA_000759655.1 Acidicaldus organivorans
GCGTTGCGGCGGCGGGCGATGGCGGGCGGGATGAAGTCGGGAGCCTCCCCGGCGGCGTCGCCCGCGCCTCCCTCGCCCGTTCTTCCCTCGCCGGTTCTTCCCTCATCCGGGCCATCGGCAAGGGCGGGGGAGGCGATCATCGCCGCGCCCTTGGCCTCGACCTCGAGCGCCGCCGTCGCGGCGGAGGAGGTGGGGGCGCTGGAGGCGGCGGCGAGCGGGTCCTCGCTCAGGGTGCGGCGGATGGTGCCGTCGGGATCGACGGTGTTCGTCAGCGTCGAGGTGAGGTCGAGGCTGCGGATCTCCTGGATGTGCTGGCGGAGCTCGCCGAGTTCGGCCTCGCGCAGCATCTCATCGACGTGGCTCTGGAATTCGGCGGCGAGCCGCCGCGCCTTCTTGATCATCTGGGCGAGCGCCTTCATCGCCCCCGGCAGGTCCTTGGGGCCGATGGCGATCAGGGCGACGACACCGATGAGGGCGATCTCCGACCAGGCGAAATTGAACATCCCGCCCCTTTGCTAGCAGGATTGCGGGGATTGGCAACCGCGCCCAGGGCGTGCCGGGGACGCGCCTCCGCCCCCTCGGGCTCACCCCTTTATACGGCTCAGCCCCCCTCGGCCTCCTCCTCCTCGGCCTCCTCTGCTTCCGCCCCCTCTCCTTCCATCTCGACCTCTGCCGCTTCGGAGCGCGCCGGCGCGGCGGGCGGAGCGGGAGGAGCGGGGGGGGGTTCGCCGGTTTCGGGGAAGAGCGTGGCCTGGGCATCGAGGAGGAGTTCCTCGCGCTTGGGAAGATCGCTCAGCGCGCGGAGCCCGAAGCGGCGGAGGAAGAGCTCGGTGGTGCCCCACAGCACCGGCCGGCCCGGCGTCTCCTTGCGCCCGCGCGGGGCGATCAGCCCCGCCTCGAGAAGCGCCTCGAGCGTGGCCTGGGCGAGGGAGACGCCCCGAATCGCCTCAATCTCGGCGCGGGTGATCGGCTGGTGATAGGCGATGATGGCGAGCGTCTCGAGCGCGGCGCGGGAGAGTTTGCGCGCCTCGATCACCACCTTGCGCAGATGGGGCGCGAGATCGGGCGCGGTGCGGAACTGCCAGCCTCCCGCCACGTTGACGAGCTCCACCCCCCGCCCGGCATAGCGCGTTGCGAGTTCAGCGAGCAGCGCCGCGACATCCGCCTCCGGCAGGAGCTCGGCGAGGGTGCGTTCGGAAAGCGGCTCGGCAGCGGCGAAGAGAGCCGCCTCGAGGAGACGAAGCGGCTCGGGCGTCCTCACCCCCCGCTCCTCCGCCGCCAGGGGGGCGGTGATCTCCGCCGCGCTCTCCGGGGATGACCCCGGCGCGACCTCTGAGGCCTCCTCCGGAACGGCCCTGGGCTCGGGATGGGAGGCCTCTCTCTCCTCGCTCTCCTCGGGGCCAGGCGCAGAGAGGCCCTCTTCCTTCGTCTCTTCCGTCCCGCTCATCCCCCCTCCCCCGGCGCGACGAGGATCGGGCCGAAAGGCTCCTCCTGCTCGAGCCGGAGCCTCCCCTCGCGGGTGAGTTCGAGCCCGGCGAGGAAGGTCGCCGCCACCGCCCCGGCCCGCGCCGGCCCGGGCTCGAGCTCGGGGGGCAGGAAGGCCTCGAGCGGCAACGGCCCGCGCGCCGCGCCGAGCCAGGTCTCGATCTTGCGCAGCGCCGCCCGCACCGTCCACAGGGGTGGCGGCGGCGGGCGGTAGGGGGC
>JPYW01001544.1 GCA_000759655.1 Acidicaldus organivorans
CCCGCCCTCCCTCCCCGCCGGCTTCGGCCCCGCGCTCGTGATCGAGGGCACGCGGCTGGGGCCTTAGGTCTTCCCGGCCCCGGAGCTGCTACGGCTGCGGGGAGCGCGAGCTATGGTTGCAGAGTGCCGCGACAGCCATTAACGGCTGCCTCACGTTATCGTGATGATCCGGGTCTTGGCGGGCGGATAGTGACGGGAGAGCGGGGAATGTCCTCTTTTTCCTACCGGTTCAGCGGGTTTCACCCCGAGCCCACAAGGTTTTCCTGGCATCTCGATCGGCCCGACGCCGAGGCGTTGGCAGCCGGAGGCGCCGGGCTCTCCCTGACCTTGGGCGGTTGGGTTGCCGATCCCCAACTCCCTTTCGCCTCGGTCGCGCTTTATGCACCGCTATTCCACCGCGCCCCTCTCGCCGTCGCCCCGCTGCACGCCCGGTCCGACGTGACGGCGGCGCTCGATCTTCCGCCCGACCGGGCGAGCGGGTTCCTGCTCCGCATCCCCCTTTTGGGCCTGCCGGAAAAAGCCGAGCTGGTTCTCGCCGCCGTCCCGGAGCCGCTCGCCCCTGCCTTCGAGAGCGACGCCTCCTGGCGCGCGCGGCATTTCGAGCCGCTGGCGCGGCTCGAAATCGACATCGACTGCCCGCCGCCAGGGTCTGACGACGCGCCAGGCCCGACGCCGTTCTTCGTCACCTCGCTCGGCCGGTCGGGGAGCACCGCATTGATGGCGGCGCTGACCGCCCATCCCGCCATCGGCGGCACCTGCACCTACCCATTCGAGGCACGCCCGCTGCAGCACGCCTTGCACCTATTCTGCCTCTGGCTTCATCCCGCTCTCGCCCACGCTCCCATTGCGCAGGAGCAATTCGCGGACACCCCCTTCCTCGCCAGCGCCAATCCTTTCTATTACGCCGAAGATTATCCCGACCTTTTCGGCCACTTCGAGGAAAGCGGCCTCGCGCAGTTCCGCAGCCTAGGGAAACTCTGAACAACACGTCCTGACACTTGAA
>KN174149.1:0-207 GCA_000759655.1 Acidicaldus organivorans
GGCGCGGGCGATGTCATCGGCCGAAAGCTCGCCCGCGGCGCTGAGCAGGGGCGCGCCCTCGGGATCGGTCTTGCCCGAGATGCGCGGCGCCCCCGCCCGGCCATAGAGCGCCTGCCTGACCTGGTTTTCGATGATCGGCTGTTTTTCCTCGATGACGAGGATCTCCTCGAGACCTTGGGCGAAGTCGCGGATGGTCTCGGCCTCGAG
>KN174149.1:260-1052 GCA_000759655.1 Acidicaldus organivorans
ATAGAGCCGGGCCATGGGGAGGGCGGCGCGGTGGATGCGCGCCTCCATTTCCAGCCAATGGTCGGGGTAACGGATGAAGTGCCGCTCCGCGCCCTCCCAGGGCGGGAGGATGGGGGTGAAGTCGGTGGCGTCAAAGGCGACCGAGGCCGAGGTCTCGACCACGTCGGCCACCGTCTTGAAGCCGACATAGAGGCCGGAATAGCGCGAGAGCGCGTAGCCGTGCAGGCCGAGGACGAGGATGTCCTCCACGCTCGCCGGGACCAGGACGGGGATGAGGGCGGCCATGAAGGCGGGCTCACTCTGGTGCGGCACGGTCGAGGACTTGGCGGCGTGATCGTCGCCGGCGAAATTGGCGTGCTTGAAGGCATCGCCCGAGCGGTCCACGCCGGGGCCCTTGCCGTACCAGAGGGCGAAGACGCCGTCATATCTGGCACCCGCCAGCAGCGGCACCTGCTGCGAGCCCCAGATCGCGGTCGCGGCGAGGTCCTCGTTCAGGCCGGGCTGGAAATGGATGTGGTGTTCGGCAAGATGGGACTTGGCGGCGAAGAGCTGGATGTCGAGCCCGCCCAGGGGAGAGCCGCGATAGCCGGAGACGAAGCCCGCCGTGTTGCGCCCCTCCGCCCGGTCGCGCGCATGTTGCAGCAGGAGGAGCCGCACCAAGGCCTGGGTCCCGGAGAGATAGACCTCCCGCATCTCGACCGCGTATTTGTCATCGAGCGTCACATGGGCGTGTTTCATGTCGCCTGTCCTGCGTTTTCGTTCATCGTGCGTCCTGCGCCCCCGTTTCCCCCC
>KN174150.1:0-209 GCA_000759655.1 Acidicaldus organivorans
CCTGCTCGAGCCGACCTCAGGCTACCGCCTCAGCGGGCAGGTCACCCCCACCGCGTCGGTCGGCGGCTATGACGGGCATGCCTTCTTCATCATCGGCCAGGTCACCGGCTCGACCTATATCGATCTCTCCGGCGACGGCCGCACCGTGCTCGCGCTCAGGGGCTTCATCGGCGATACCGAAGGTGCCACCGAATTGCAGGTGCCCGCCG
>KN174150.1:294-3663 GCA_000759655.1 Acidicaldus organivorans
GTGGCGGTGCCTCTGGTGAGTGTTCCTGGCGATTTCCCCTTCGAGGTCTATATCGGACTGGGAGAGGCGTTCTGACGATGCGGCGGATCGGACGGCTGCTGGCGTGGAGCCTGGGGGGCGGGATCGTCCTCCTGCTCCTCGTCTTCGCCCTGCTTCTCGGCGCGTTGCAGACGGGAGCGGGACGGGCCGTCGCGCTGCGCAGCCTGGCTGCTCTCACCAACGGCCAGATCATCGCGGAGGGGCTCGAGGGGCGCTTTCCGGATCATCTGCGGCTCGCCCGGCTCGACCTCACCGATGAAAAAGGCGTGTGGCTCGCGGGGCGCGATCTCCGCCTCGATCTCGATCTCGCCGCGCTCTTTCACGGAGCCCTCGCCATCGAGCGGCTGGAGGCGGAGCAGGTCATTCTCAGCCGTCTTCCGGCGAGCGAAGAGCGAAACCCGCAACCCTCATCCCCTTCCTCCACTCCTTTCGTCCTTCCCCTGCCGCTCCGTCTCGCCCGTCTCGCCATCGCTCATCTCGCGATCGGTGCGGAGGTGGCGGGCCATGCGCTCGATCTCGCCGTGGAGGGGAGGGGCGAGATGCGGAGCCTCGAAGATCTCGCCGCCCATCTCGAGGTTTCGGCGCACGGGCCGGGAAGCGCCGCCTCCCTCGATCTCCGCCTCGCCGGGGGCAAAGCCGCGGCGGAACTTGGCCTCGATGATCCGGCGCATGGGCTTGCCGCGCTCTGGGTTCCGCTCCTCGCGCCGTTTCCCCTTCATCTCGAAGCCCACCTTGCCGGGCCGCTCGGCGAGGCGGGGCTTGCCGCGGAGGGCACGCTCGGTCCGCTTCACCTCCACCTCACCGGTCCCCTCGATCTCCCCCATCTCCGCGGTGATCTCGCGCTCGAGGCCCAATCTCCCGATCTCGCCCTGATCCCCGGTCTTTCCTGGAGCGAAGCGCGCCTCAAGGGGCGCATCTTCGGTCCCCTCGCCACGCCAGAGGCCGAGGCCGCCCTCGACCTCACCGCCCTTCGCTATCAGGACTACGGGGCAGGCTCGGCCCATCTCGATCTCCGCGCCGGGGATCCCGCCATTCACGCCGAGGCCCTGTTGCGCGCGCCCGAGCTTCCGGGGACGGCGGGAGAGCTTCTCGGCAAGGAGCCGATCCGCCTCGAAGCGGTGCTGCCCGACCGGCACGCCCCGTTCCTGCGCCTCGATCTCACCGCGCGGCAGCCGCGCCTCGTCGTTGCCCTCCATCTCGCCAAGGCCGACGCGGGCTGGGTGATGCGCGGGCAGGCCGATCTTCCCGATCTCGCCTCGCTCGCCGCGCCTTTCGGCGTGGCAATCGCGGGTCAGGGGCGGCTTATCGCCGCGATCACGCCGATCGCCGGAACTGCGGCGCGGGACGTGGCGCTTGCGGCCCATCTCGCTCTTGCGGGAGGCGATCCAAGGATCCTCGCCCTGCTCGGCCCCACGCCCTCGCTCGAGAGCGCTTTCCGCTGGGAGGGCGATGACCTCACCGGCCTCGGCCTCCATCTCGCGGGTCGGGCCGTCTCGCTCGCCGCGGAAGGCGCTTTGACGGGAGGCCAGGCACGGGTTTCCGGTCATTTCGGTCTCGATCCGAAAACCTCTCCGCTCCCCTATCTCGCTGCCCCGCTCGCCGGAACCTTTTCCCTCGCGGGCCCCACCGACGCGCTCGATGCGAAACTCGCCCTCGACGGCAAAGCGGCCCCTCCCGGCCTTCCCCCCGCGCCCTTCCATATCGAGGCGGCAGGAGAGGGGCTTCCGGCGCGGGCCAAGGTGCGGCTCGCGCTCGATGCTGCTCTCGCCGGCGCGCCGCTTACCGCGCGCCTTGTCCTCGATACGACCGCCCCGCAGGGGATCCGCGTGATGCTCGATCATCTCGGCTGGCGGAGCCTCGACGCCGCGGGCGCCTTCCACCTCCTCCCCAACGCGCCTTGGCCCGCGGGCGAGGCGCGGGGCGAGGTCAAGCGCCTTGCCGATCTCGCCCCCCTCCTCGGCCCGGGCCTCGCCCTCGAAGGGGGGCTTGGCGTCCGCCTTGCGGGGACGAAAGACGGGCGCGGGATGAGCCTCGAGCTCGCCTCGAGTTCGGGCGCCGGGGCCGGGGTGCGCTGGGAGGGGCTTGCCGTCAAAGCCCTCCTCGGCGGTGCGCCGGCCGCTCCGACATTGGCCGCCCAGGCCGATGTCGCCAAACTCACCGCTGGCGCCGTGCCGCTCCGCCTCCGCCTCGAGGCCAAGGGGACCCGCGACCTCCTCGCGCTGAGGCTCGCCGCCGATGGGCGCTTCCAGAACCACCCCTTCGCCGCGGAGGCCCGCGGCAGCCTCGATCTCGCGCACCAGAAGGCAACGCTGGCGAGCCTCACCGGCTCGCTCCCCGGCGGGCGGCTCGCGCTCGCCGCCCCCGCCCGTCTCGACTTCGCCAATGGTCTCGCCCTCGACCGCCTCGCCTTGAGCTGGGGCAGCGCGCGGATCGAGGCGCAGGGGCGGGTGAGCCCGAGCCTCGATGCCGCGTTCCGTCTCGATCACCTCACCCCCGCCCTGATCACCCCCTTCTTCCCGAGCCTTGCCGCAACCGGCGAGGCGGAGGCTTCCGGGCGCTTCAGCGGGAGCCTCGCCCACCCCGAGGGGCGGCTTGGCGCAAGCCTCCATGCATTTCACCTTGCCACGGGCGATGCCGCCGCTCTGCCGCCCGCCGATTTCCATCTCGAAATGACGCTCGCCGGAGAGGAGGCGCGCCTCGAGGCCCGTCTCGCCGCCGGCGCCACGGTGGCGCTCCACATGGCGGGACGCTTGCCTTTCGATGAAAACGGCGCTTACGCGCTCACCGCGCAGGGGCGGCTCGATCTCGCCCTGCTCGATCCGGTGCTCGCCGCCGAAGGGCGGAAAGTGGGCGGAAGGCTCGATCTCGATCTCGGTCTCAGCGGCACCCGCGCCGCGCCGCGCCTTTCCGGCACCGCGGCGCTGCGTAACGCCGAGTTCCGCGACTTCGTCCAGGGCATCGATCTGCACGATATCGGGGCCGACCTGGCGGGGGCGGGCGAAAACCTCCTCATCCGCGACCTCACCGCCAAGGCGGGGCAAGGCACGATCACCGGGCAAGGCGAGGTCGGGGTCTTCGCGCCCAACCTTCCCCTATCGCTCACCCTGCACGCCGCTCAGGCAAGCCCGGTGGTGAGCGAGACACTGACCGAGCGGCTCGATGCCGACCTTGCCCTCGCGGGCGCGGTCAAGACGGGGCTCCTGGTCAAGGGGCGGATCAAGATCGCGCGCGCCGAGATCACCATCCCCGATTCACTGCCGCCTTCGGTCGCCACCATCCCGGTGCGCAAGGCGGACGCGCCCCCCCCTCCGCCCGAAGCCCCCTCCGCCG
>KN174151.1:0-1513 GCA_000759655.1 Acidicaldus organivorans
GTTCTGCCGCTCCGCTGACCCCCTCTCCCTCCCCCCTCGGGTCAGGGGTTGCCGCCGTGCAGGGCGGCCTTGAGGGCGGGCTTGCCGCCCTCTCTTTTTTCGGCCGGACCCCCGCCCGCCCGAAAATGTCCCCTCTCCTTTCATCGCCAATCTCCTTGAGCACCCGTCTCCTTGAGCGCCGGTCTCTTCAGTGACGGAATGCGATCTCCGGCACCTCGGCGCGGAGGGCCGCGATGAGAGCAGGCGAAAGATCGAGCGGCGCGGCACGTCCCCCCTCAGCGCGGGCCTGCAACACCCAGTGCCGCACGCCATGCCGGGCGAGGTCGCGGGCGAGGGCGAGAAGTGCTGCCTCATCGAGGAGAGCGGGATCGAGCGTGGTGCGGATCTCGTGCGCCACCCCGCTTTCACGCAAGATGTCGAGCGCGCGGCGCGCGGCATCTCCCGACCGGGTCCGGCCGGTGATCCGGGCATAGGCGGCGAACGGCGCCTTGACGTCGAAACCCACCCAATCGAGATAGGGCAGGGCCGCCGCCAGACGCTCCGGCACCGCGCCCGCGCTGTGCAGTCCGACCGCGAACCCCCGCGCGCGCAGCGCCGCGGCGAGGGCGGAAAGATGGGGCGAAGCGGTGGGCTCGCCGCCGCTGATCACCACCGCATCGAGCAGACCGCGGCGCGCCTCCAGCCACGCGGCGAGGCGCGGCCAGGGAAGCCCGCCCCGCCCGCGCCGTTGCAGTTCCGGATTGTGGCAATAAGGGCAGCGCCACGGGCAGCCCGCGAGGAAAAACACCGCCGCGAGCCGCCCCGGAAAGTCGAGCGGCGAGAAAGGCTGCACGGCCGCCACCCGCAACGTTTCCGGAACGATCCCGTCCATCGCCCTCTCCTTCAGCCGCCCCCTTCGGACGGATCGACGAAGAAGCGGCGCTCCTCGAATTCCCCCTGCTTGCCGATGTTGAAGGAAGAGACGGGGCGGTAATAGCCCATCACCCGCGTCCAGACCTCGGGCGTGCTTTCCCGCCCTTCGGCGCGGCAGGCCGGGCAGAAATCGTGGATCCCGTCGAGATAGCCGTGATCGGCGCAGACCGAGAAGGTGGGCGTGATGGTGAGATAGGGGATGCGAAAGCGGCTCAAGGCGCGGCGGACGAGTTCGCGGCAGGCTTCGGCTGAAGGCAGTGCCTGGCCGAGATAGAGGTGCATCACCGTCCCGCCCGTATATTTGCGTTGCAGCTCTTCCTGATGGGCGAGCGCTTCGAATGGATCATCGGTCCAGCCCACCGGGAGCTGGCTCGAATTGGTGTAATAGGGTTTCTCCGCCGTGCCGGCCTGGATGATGCCGGGGAAGCGCTTGCGGTCTTCCTTAGCGAAACGGTAGGTCGCACCCTCCGCCGGCGTCGCCTCGAGATTGTAAAGCGTTCCGGTTTCGATCTGGAACGTCTGGAGACGGGCGCGGATGTGATCGAGGAGGTCGAGCGCGAAGCGGCGTCCCTCTCGCGTGGTGATGTCGCAGCGATCGGCG
>KN174151.1:1582-2122 GCA_000759655.1 Acidicaldus organivorans
AGATCGAGCTGCAGGCGGCAACACATGGCGCGCACCATGTGCGGTTCGAGATCGGAATTGACGAAGTTCTGGAAATAGGGGAGGCCGTATTTCGCCGTCATCGAGAAGAGGCGGGTGGCGTTTTCGCTCTCCCAGTCGAAATCACGGGTGATGTTGTAGGTGGGGATGGGAAAGGTGAAGGCGCGCCCCTTGGCGTCGCCCTCGCTCATCACCTCGATGAAGGCGGCGTTGATCATTGCCATTTCGGCGGCGAGCTCGCCGTAGGTGAAGGGCATCTCCTCACCCCCGATCACCGGGCGCTGCGCGCGGAGATCCTCGGGGCAGGTCCAGTCGAAGGTGAGGTTGGTGAAGGGCGTCTGCCCGCCCCAGCGGGAGGGGACGTTGAGGTTATAGACGAATTCCTGCAGCGCCTGTTTCACCTCGCGGAAGGAGAGGCTGTCCTTGCGCACGTAGGGGGCAAGATAGGTATCGAACGAGCTGAAAGCCTGGGCCCCGGCCCATTCGTTCTGCAACGTGCCGAGGAAGTTGACCATCTGGCCG
>KN174151.1:2165-3661 GCA_000759655.1 Acidicaldus organivorans
GTCGAGATCGTGGATGTGGATGTCCCCGGCGCGGTGGGCAAGCGCGGCGGGACGGGGATAGACGCGTTCGAGCCAGTAGAGCGCGGCGGCCCGGCCCGAGACGTGCGACATGAGGCCGCTCAGCGAGAAGGTCTGATTGGCGTTGGCCTTGATGCGCCGGTCGCGGCCTTCGAGATAGGCCTCGAGGGTGGCGAAGGCCGCCTCATCGCCGGGCCCTGCCTCGGGCGCGCGCGAGGGGAGGGGATCAGGGCCGCTCGGGGAGGCTCCGGTGGCGGGAGCATCCGAATCGGCCGGGGTGGGGAGGCGGGTCCATCCTTCCATCGAGGGTCTCCTTGTGCCTTACCATATGTTGTGCTCACACCCGGTTAGGAACCAAACATATGGTGGGCGGATCGGCTTGGCAAGCGAAATCTGGGACCCCTCACGCCCGCACCGGAGAGCCCCGATCTCGGCCGGGCGGCACGCGCCAAGCGCACGCCGCCGGGGACGCGAGCAAAACACGAAAACGGGAGAGATCCTTTGATGCGGATCACACCCTTCGCCGCATTTGGTGGCGGATCGGGAAAGAGGCTGACGTCAGGGGACGGGGTGGAAATCGTAAGGGCCCACCCCTTGGACGAGGAGATAGCGGGCGCGGCCCTCCCCGCCATTGCGGGTCCGGTGCACCGTGCCGGGCGGGATGACGAAGCTCTCGCCCGGGGCGAGATGGACGGTGCGGTCGGGAGCGCGGCATTCGACGACGATGTCGCCCTCGAGCCCGTAGATGTGATCGCTCACCGCGGAGTGGGTATGCCAGCCGAGCCCTTCGCCTGCGGCCAGCACGTATTCGACGACGCGCACCTCGCCGGTCTGGAGAACGAGGTGGGTCTTTGCCGCCTTGGCCGCGGCCGGGGCGTTTTCCTGCACGTCTGAAGCCTCTCTCGCGCCGGGCATGGCCTCCCCTCCGTGTTTCTTTCTTTTTAGAAAATAATACCCCATATCCATGTTTTCAAGCCAGGGCCCTCGTCCCTCCCGCGCGGGCCCGATTTCATCGCCCCAGCCTCTTTCTCTCCCGTGAGCCGGCCCCTATAATATGTATTCGTAATCCGTGTTATTGGAGCGCCGCCATGCCGCCGGCCCAGCCCCGCCTCTCCCGCACAACCCCCCTCTTCTTCGCCCTGGCGCTGGCCCATTTCAGCCTCGCCCTGCTGCTCTCCCTTCTCGGCGTGGGCTGGCCCGCCGCCCCGCTTGCGGCTCCTTCCACCCTGATCACCGTCCATCTCCTCACCCTCGGCTTTCTCTCCTCCCTCTTCCTCGGCGCCCTTTTCCAGTTCGTGCCGGTGATCACCACCCGCCCGCTCCCCTACCGCCATCTTCCTCTCGCCATCCTTCCCCTCCTCTATGGCGGGCTCTGGCTGATGCTCGGAGGCTTTGCCCGGCTCGACCGCGGCGAGGCGCCGCCCGCTCTCCTGCCGGCCGGCGGCGGGCTCGTCTCGCTCTCCTTCCTGCTCGCCGCC
>KN174152.1:0-487 GCA_000759655.1 Acidicaldus organivorans
GACCTGGGGCGTGGGTTGGGCCGCGGCGGGGGCGGGCTGGGCGCGGTTGGTCTTGACCTCGCCCACCTCTTCGCCTTCGGCGGCGAGCAGGGCGATCGGGGTATTGACGGCGATGCCTTCGGTGCCTTCGGGGATGAGGATGCGGGCGAGCCGCCCCTCATCGACCGCTTCCATTTCCATCGTCGCCTTGTCGGTCTCGATTTCGGCGATGACGTCGCCGGGGCGGATCAGATCGCCCTCCTTCTTGAGCCAGCGGGCCAGTTTGCCCTCGGTCATGGTGGGGGAGAGGGCGGGCATCAGGATCTCGGTCGCCATGCTCAGGCCTCCGCGTAAACGTCGGTCCAGAGCTCGGAGGGATCGGGCTCCGGGCTCTTCTGGGCAAATTCGGCCGCCTCCTGCACCTGGGCGCGCACCCGCCGCTCGATCGCCTCGAGCGAGGCCTCCTCGACGCCGAGCGCGAGCAGGCGCTGGCGGGCGTGATCGATCG
>KN174152.1:698-1918 GCA_000759655.1 Acidicaldus organivorans
TGCGGTATTTGGCGGGATCGGACATCGAGTGGCCGCGGTAGCGGTAGGTCAGCATCTCGAGGAGATAGGGGCCTTCCCCGGCGCGGACATGGGCGATCGCCTCGCGCGCCGCCGCATAGACCGCCTCGACGTCCATGCCATCGACCTGCCGGCCGGGGATGCCCCAGGGCTCGCCGTTGCGCGAGAGGTTCTTCGAGGCCGAGGCGCGATCGACCGAGGTGCCCATGCCGTATTTGTTGTTCTCGATGATGTAGAGGACGGGGAGCTTCATCAGCGCGGCGAGGTTGAAGCTCTCATAGACCTGGCCCTGGTTGGAGGCGCCCTCGCCGAAATAGGTGGCGCAGATGCGGCCGTTGTTGCGGTAGTGGTTGGCGAAGGCGAGGCCGGTGCCGATGCTCACCTGGGCGCCGACGATGCCGTGCCCGCCGAAGAAGTTCTTTTCGCGCGAGAACATGTGCATCGAGCCGCCCTTGCCGTGCGAGTAGCCGTCGCGCCGGCCGGTGAGTTCGGCCATCACCCCCTTGGGGTCCATGCCGACGGCGAGCATATGGCCGTGGTCGCGATAGCTGGTGATGACCTGATCGCCCTCCTCAAGCGCAAGCTGCACGCCGGTGACCACCGCCTCCTGGCCGATATAGAGGTGGCAGAAGCCGCCGATCAGACCCATGCCGTAGAGCTGGCCGGCGCGTTCCTCGAAGCGCCGGATGAGCACCATCATTTCATAGGCGCGCAGCAGCCCGTCCTTGCCGAGCGGCGAGTCGCCGGCGTTGGTGGGTGTGGCGGGCGCGGCGGTGGTCTTGGCCGATTTTGCCATCGGGGGCCTCCCTCAACCGGAACTGCTTTCATTCCCAGACGTCCTCATTCCTAGACGCCCCGATTGTGGCGGGCAAGCGGCGGGGGAGGAGGGAGCGGACCGCGCCTTTCCGGCAAGGCATTGATTTTCCGTAACTTTGTCCGGTCACGGGTTGGGGCGCAATGCCGTTGCGCCTCATCTTGCCGATTTGCAACGTTTTTCTCGGGAAACGTCTCATTCCGGCCGAAGATTGCCGTTTTTGCATTGCACACAATGCAGGAAAGCGTTGCGTGACGTCTCGCACCAAAGCCTGCCCTGAATGTTGCGCTGCAACAACGAGCGATGAGGTCTCCTCATCACGAAAAGGAGCGTGTGACGAAATGGGGGGTAGTCGGCCCTCAGGGGGAAGAAGCGGGTGGGGAGGAGG
>JPYW01001555.1 GCA_000759655.1 Acidicaldus organivorans
CGGCTGGGATCGCGATGCGGCGCTGACCACGGCGCGGATTCTGCTCGAGATCGGAGCGGTCAATTTCCGCCCCGAAGAGCCTTATACGCTGACTTCGGGCTGGAAATCGCCCGTCTATATCGACTGCCGCCGCATCATCTACTTCCCCCGCGCCCGGCGCAAGATCACCGATCTCGCCGTGGAGAAGATCGAGCGCCACGTGGGGCTCGAGAGCATCGACGTGGTGGCGGGGGGGGAGACGGCCGGCATCCCCTTCGCCGCCTGGATCGCCGACCGCATGCTGGCGCCGATGGCCTATGTGCGGAAGAAGCCGAAAGGGTTCGGCCGCAACGCGCTGATTGAGGGTGACGTGCCGGAGGGGCGCCGCACCCTGCTCGTCGAGGACCTCACCACCGACGGCCAGTCCAAGATCCGCTTCGCCGCCGCGCTGCGCGAGGCGGGCGCGATCATCGAGCACGCCTTCGTGGTCTTTTTCTATGGCGTCTTTCCGGGAAGCCTCGAGACGCTGCGCGGCATGGGGATCGCGCTCCATCACCTCGCCACCTGGTGGGACGTGCTGGAAGCGGCCAAGGACCGGCCCTATTTCCCCGATGTCGCGCTCGCCGCGGTGCGCGCCTTCCTCGAGGACCCGGTGGCCTGGTCCGCCGCGCATGGCGGGGTCGGAGCAGCGTCGGCGCCGGAGGGCGCCTAAGGCGCGAGCGGGAGGAGGACGAGGGCGGAGGCGAGCGCGGCGATCCCCTCCTCGCGGCCAGTGAAGCCGAGCCGTTCGGAGGTGGTGGCCTTCACCGACACCGCGTCCTCCGCCACGCCGAGCAGTCCGGCGAGCCGGGCGCGCATGGCCGGGACGTGGGGCGCGATGCGCGGGCGCTCGCAGATCAGGGTGACGTCGGCATTGGAAAGCCGCCCCCCGCGCGCGGCGATGCGCTCGGCGGCGAAGCGGAGGAAGGCGGCGCTGTCGGCGTCTTTCCAGCGCGCCTCGCTCGGCGGGAAATGCCGGCCGATATCGCCTTCGGCCAGCGCGCCGAAGATCGCATCGCACAGGGCGTGGATGCCGACATCGGCGTCCGAGTGGCCCTCGAGGCCGCGCTCGAAGGGGATGGCCACCCCGCAGAGGATGAGCGGGCGGCCCGTCACCAGGCGATGGACGTCGAACCCGTTGCCGATGCGGGGGAGCCAGGATTTTGCCTCATTTTCGTGCACAACAAAAACTCCTCTCGTTTTCCTGCCATTTTTTCAGGCAGAAATTGCATGATTCCCGTTGCAGCCCAGGGTGTGATGCCCTAAACTCGATCACATGAGCCCGCAAATGAGCCCGAGCCTCCCCACCCCCACTCCCACTCCCGCGC
>JPYW01001556.1 GCA_000759655.1 Acidicaldus organivorans
AGCCCGAACTCCGCGCCGCCCGCGCTCTCGACCGGCTGGAAGCGACGATCCGTCTCGCCGCCGCGCTGGCCCGCGCCTCCCGCCCGCTCGACCTTTCCGGCCTCGACGAGGAAGCCGGCCGCGCCTGCGCCTACGTGCTCGACTGCGATCCCGCCACCGGCCGCCGGCTTGCCGCCCGCCTCACCGCCCTGCTCGCCGAGGTCGATGCCCTGCTCGCGGCCCTCCAGCAAAACGCGCCCCCCTCATGCCGGCCCCGCTGAGCGCTTTTCTTTCCGCCGGGCTCAGCCTCCTCGCCGTGCTCGGCCTGATCGTCCTCTTGGGCCGCCTCGCCGCCTGGCAGCGGGACCGGAAGGGCGCGGGAAGCGGCGGCGTCGATCTGCTCGCCCGCGAGGCGACCCTGATGCTCGATGCCAAACGGCGCCTTCACCTCATCCGTTGCGCCAACCGCCGCGTCCTCATCCTCACCGGGGGCGGAAGCGACGTGCTGGTCGGCTGGCTGCCGGAGGACGAGGCGCGATGAGCCATCCTTTTCCCCACGCCCGATCCCGCCTCCCTGTCCTCTGCTCCGTGCGGGGCGTCTTGTTCCTGGTCTGGGCTGCGCTGCTCCTCGGCCTCGCAAGCTCTCCCGCCGCGGCGCAGTCGGTCACCCTCGATCTCGGCCAGAACGGCACCGGCACCACGGCCCGGCTCATCGAGCTCACCGCCTTCATCACGCTCCTCTCCCTCGCCCCGAGCCTCCTCGTGATGGTCACCGCCTTCACCCGAATCGTGATCGTGCTCAGCCTGCTCCGGAGCGCGCTCGGCACCAACGGGCTCCCCCCCAATACGGTGGTGATCGGGCTTGCCCTGTTCCTCACCTATTTCGTCATGCAGCCGGTGCTGCAGCAGTCCTGGGAGCAGGGAATCGCCCCGATGATGGCGGGCCAGATCGGCGAGCTCGAGGGACTGGGCCGTGCCGCCGAGCCCTTCCGCGCCTTCATGGCGGCCAATGCGCGGCCCGATGACCTGAGCCTCTTCGCCAATCTCGCCCATCTCCCCCCCGCCGCCCAGAGCGAGGCCGGCCCGCCGCCCTGGCATATCCTCATCCCCGCCTTCATGATCGGCGAGCTCCGCCGTGCCTTCGAGATGGGATTCCTGCTCTTCCTCCCCTTCCTCATCATCGACATCGTCGTCTCGAGCGTGCTGATGAGTTTGGGGATGATGATGGTGCCGCCCGCCTCGATCGCCCTCCCCTTCAAGCTGATCTTCTTCGTCCTGGTCGATGGCTGGCGGCTGGTCTCGGGAAGCCTCGTCCAGAGCTTTCCCCTCCCCCATCCCTGAAC
>JPYW01001557.1 GCA_000759655.1 Acidicaldus organivorans
TCCCCATCCGTTGCGCCCGCTCGAGCAAATGCTCGAGATGGTCGAAGCCCAGGAACAGGGGTGAGGCGAAGATCCGGTTCGACATCGAGGCCTCCTCCGTGGAGCGAAGCGGCTCCGGGACCCTGAAGCGGCGTCCCGACGCCTTGAAATATGGAACGAAGAGAATTTTTTACAAGGGTCTGGCGCCGTGCACGGCCCCGGGCGGGGAAGGCAAGAGGACCGGCGCGCCGTCTCGGAGGTTTCCCAGCCGGTTGCTCAAGGAAAGAGGGCGGTCGGGATGATCTGGAAAAACGCTCCTTCCGGGGATATATCGCCGCCATGTCCGAGGCCAAGATCCTTCCCATCCTCATCGCCCCCGACCGCCGGCTCAAGCAGCGCGCGCGCCCCGTCACCGAGGCCGACCGCGCCGAGATCGAGCGCCTCATTCCCGATCTCTTCGCCACCATGTATGCCGCCCCCGGCATCGGGCTCGCCGCCCCGCAGGTGGGGATCGGGCTCCGGCTCGCGGTGATCGATCTCCGCCCCGAGGAGCGGCCCGCCCCGATCGTGCTGGTCAACCCGAAAGTGGTGGCGGCGAGCGCGGAGCTTGCCACCCATGAGGAGGGCTGCCTCTCCCTTCCCAACCAGTATGCCGACGTCACCCGCCCGGCCCGGGTCAAGGTCGCCTATACGGACGAGAAGGGGCATGAGCGCACGCTCGAGGCGGAGGGGCTGCTCGCCGCCTGTCTCCAGCACGAGATCGACCACCTCGACGGGATCCTCTTCATCGACCACCTCTCCCCGCTCAAGCGCAACATGATCCTCCGCCGCCTCGCCAAGGAGCAACGGCTCAAGGCGGCCTCCTGATGCGGCTCGCCTTTTTCGGGAGCGCCGGCTTCGCCATCCCCGCCCTCGAGGCGCTGGTCGCGGCAGGCCACGAGATCGCCGCCGTCTATACCCAGCCGCCCAAGGCGGCGGGGCGGGGCATGGCGCTCACCCCCAATCCGCTCGCCCGCCGCGCCGCCGAACTCGGGCTCCCCTTGCGCACCCCGGCGAGCCTCAAGGGGCGCGAGGCGCAGGACGAATTCGCCACGCTCGATCTCGATGCGGCGGTGG
>JPYW01001558.1 GCA_000759655.1 Acidicaldus organivorans
GTGCGGCGGCTCGATGCGGCGGGGGTGGCGCGGGCGGCGCTCGAAAGTCTTGCCGAGAATTTCTCCGACGCGGTGATCGCGCCCCTCTTCTGGGGCTTCCTCTTCGGTCTCCCCGGCCTCGTCCTCTACAAGGCGGCCAATACCGCCGACAGCATGCTCGGCCATCGCACCCCCCGTCTCTTCCATTTCGGCTGGGCCGCGGCACGCCTCGATGACGCGCTCAACTGGATCCCGGCGCGGCTTGCCGCCCTCCTCCTCACCGCAGCCGCCCTGCTTGCCGGCATGAGCGCCCCTGCGGCGCTCGCCGCCATGCGCCGCGATGCGCCGCGCCACCGCTCCCCCAATGCGGGCTGGCCGGAAGCAGCGATGGCGGGCGCGCTCGGCCTCGCTCTGGGCGGGCCGCGTTTCTACGACGGGGTGGAAGTGGCGGAGGCCTGGCTTGGCGAAGGAAGGCGCGCCGCGGAGGCGGCGGATATCCGCCGCGGCTTGCGCCTCTACTGGATTGCCGCCGCCTTGGCAGGGGGGCTGCTGCTGCTCGCCGCGCTCCCCGCCCTCCTCCGCCTCAGCGGGCGAGGCTGAGGAGACGGGGGATGTCGAGGTGGCGGGCGAGGTGGTCGGCCCACGCATCGAGCGTCTCTTCCAGGAGGCGCTCGTAGGAGGCGAGACGGCTCGCCGCCCCGAGGCGGGCGAGCCAGGCCCGCCGCGCCGCATCCGAGGCAAAGAGCCCATGCAGATAGGTGCCGCAGACGCGCCCATCCGCCGAGCGCGCTCCCTCGCTGCGGCCATCGGCGAGACGGTGCAGCGGGCGGGCAAGCGCCGGCCCATCGCTCCGTCCGAGATGCATCTCATAGCCCCGCACCGGGGCCCCGCTTTCGAGGTCCACCCCCTCCACCTCGGCGAGCCGCTTGGCCGGGCCGAGCGTGGTGGTGAGAGGGAGAAAGCCGAGCCCAGTACTCGTCCCCGCCTCGCCCTCGAGGCCGAGCGGATCGGCGATCGCCTCGCCCAGCATCTGAAACCCGCCGCAGATCCCCAAGATCCGCCCGCCGCGGCGGTGATGGGCGGCGAGATCGATATCCCACCCTTCGGCGCGCAGCGCGGCGAGATCGGCCCGTGTGGCCTTGGAGCCGGGGAGGATGACGAGATCGGCCTCGGGCAGTGGCCGTCCGGGCCGGACCAGTTCGAGCGCGACGGCAGGCTCGGCGGCGAGCGGGTCGAGATCGTCGAAATTGGCGATGCAGGGAAGGTGCGGCACCACGATCCGCACCTCCGCCCGGCCACCCCGCCTTCTTGCCTGCGCCGTTTCGGCAAGATCAAGCGAGTCCTCGGCGGGAAGGCGGGCAAGCAGGGGGAAATGGGGAACGAGGCCCAGGGAAGGCCAGCCGGTGCGTGCGGCGATGAAGCGCAGGCCCTCGGCGAAAAGCGCCGGATCGCCCCGCATGCGGTTGACGATGAAACCCGCGATCAGGGCGGCATCGGCGGGATCGAGCACCGCTTGGGTCCCGATCAGGCTTGCGATCACCCCACCCCGGTCGATGTCGCCGATCATCACCACCGGCACCGAGGCCGCCTGAGCGAAGCCCATATTGGCGATGTCGCCCCCGCGGAGATTGACCTCCGCCGCGCTGCCCGCCCCCTCCACCAGGACGAGATCGGAATCGTTGCGGAGTTCGGCGAAGCTCTCGAGCACGCAGGGGAGGAGCTCCCGCTTCCGTTCCTGCCATTCCCGGGCGCGGGCCCGGCCCCAGACCTTGCCCTGGACCACGATCTGCGCCCCGGTCTCGCTTTCCGGCTTGAGCAGCACTGGGTTCATGTGCACCGAGGGGGCGCGGAAGGCGGCGCGCGCCTGCAGCGCCTGCGCCCGCCCGATCTCCCCGCCCTCGCGGGTCACCGCCGCGTTGTTCGCCATGTTCTGCGGCTTGAAGGGAGCGACGCGCAGGCCCTGCCGCGCAAAGAGGCGGCAGAGGCCTGCCACCAGCAGGGATTTGCCGACATTGGAGCCGGTCCCCTGGAACATCAGGGCGCGGGCGGGCATCGGCGTTCTCCCTTCATGCCATGCTGGTCATGCCATGCTGGCGCTCGATGGCGTAAGCCCGATCGCCGCTCAATACTCGATCCCCGCCTGGGCCCGCACCCCGGCGGCGAAATGGTGCTTCACCGCCCCCATTTCGGTGACGAGATCGGCTGCGGCGATCAGCTCCGGCTTGGCGTTGCGCCCGGTGATGACGACGTGCTGAAGGGGAGGACGGGAGGCGAGCGCTGCGAGCACCGTTGCGAGATCGAGATAGTCATAGCGAAGCGCGATATTGAGCTCATCGAGGATGACGAGCGCCACGTCGGGGTCGGCGAGATAGCCGCGCGCCACCTCGAAAGCGTGCTGGCAGGCTGCGATGTCGCGAGCGCGATCCTGTGTCTCCCAGGTGAACCCCTCGCCCAGCGCGTGGAAGGCGCAGAGCTCGCCGAACCGGGCAAGCGCGGCGCGTTCGCCGCTCTGCCACGCCCCCTTGATGAACTGCACGATGGCAACCCGCCGCCCATGCCCCAGCATGCGCAAGGCAAGGCCGAAAGCGGCGGTCGATTTCCCCTTGCCGGGGCCGGTATGGACGATGAGGAGCCCCTTTTCGGTGATGGTCTTGGCGGCGACCTCGGCGTCCTGGACCTGCTTGCGCTTGATCATGCGGGCGCGGTGCCGCGCCGCCTCCTCATCGCTCATCCCGCTCATCCCCTCTCTCCCCACCCCTCGCTTCGCCTTCCCTCACTTCAGCCTCATCGGAAGGCCCGCCACCATGAAGAACACCGCCTCGGCCTCCCCGGCAAGGCGCTGATGCAGGAGACCCGCCGCGTCACGGAACGCCCGGCCGAGCGCGGTCTCCGGGACGAGGCCGAGCCCCACCTCGTTGGCGACCAGAATGGTGGGCTGGGAGCGGGCGTGAAGGGCGTCAAGCAGCGCCTCAGCCTCGGCCTCCAAAGCGCGGCCCGCTTCCATCAGATTGGCGAGCCACAGGGTGAGGCAATCGACCAGCGCGGGCTCGCGCACGTCGCGCAAGGTTTGGGCCAACTCCAGCGGAGCCTCGATGGTGAGAAAGCGCCTGTCGCGCCGGGCGCGATGACGCTCGATGCGCGCGCGCATCTCCGCATCCCGCGCCTCGGCCGTCGCGACATAGGCCCACGGCGCGGGATGGGCCATCACCAGCCGCTCGCCCATCGCGCTCTTGCCCGACCGCGCCCCTCCCAACACCAGGCTGAAGCCTGCCATGCCCTCTCTCCCGATTCCCCGCCCCGTTCCCTGCCCTCGCCTCGCCGTCCCGCCCGC
>JPYW01001559.1 GCA_000759655.1 Acidicaldus organivorans
CACCTGACCCCCCTCCCACCTGACCCTCTGCCCGCCTAACCCTCTGCCCGCCGCTTCCCGGCCTCTCCTCCCGCCTCGTTTCCTTTCCCTCCTTTCCCCTCCTTCCGTTTCTGACGCCCGTTTTCGGGCGTTTGGTGAGGTTCGCCCAGGGCGCGGTTTCGGCCCGGCAGAGGGGGCTTGACGGGGCCGGCGGCGTTCCTTAAGACGCAATTGCGAATCACTCGCATTATTAGCAACGCCACAAGGAGACCCCATGCGCCGCACCCCGCTCCTTCCCCTCGCCCTTCTCGCCCTTCCGCTCGCTCTCACCTCCCCTTCCGCCCACGCCGAAGACGGGTTCCTCTCCCGCCTGCGCCATCAGGACCTCCTCATCTCCACCGTTCCCGAAAACGGCGACCAGAATCCTTACGCCATCGTCATCGCCCCCGTCTCCGCCGGCAAAGTCCAGAAAAACGACGTTCTGGTCGATGATTTCAATGACAAGGCCAATCTCCAGGGCCGCGGCAGCACCATCCTCGGCTACCGCCCCGGCCAGAGCGAGCCTTACGTCTTCACGAGCCTCCCCAAGGACCTCGCGGGCTGCCCCGGCGGCGTCGGCCTCACCACGGCGATGACGATGCTCTCCACCGGCTACGTCATCGTGGGAAGCCTCCCCAGCAAGGACGGCACCACGGCGACCAAAGGCCAGGGCTGCCTGATCGTGCTCGACGCCGAAGGAAAAGTCGCGGCGATCTGGCAGGACCCCAAGATCAACGGGCCCTGGGGCAACATGGCGCTCCGTGAGGACGGCGATCACGCCCTCCTTTTCGTGAGCAATACCGGTTTCGACGTTGGCGCCCCGAGCGACAACGCGCCCGTCGTGCCCAAGGCCACCGTGCTCCGCCTCACCCTCCGCCTTCACCACGGCGCGCCACCGGTGATCGAGAACGAAACGGTGATCGCGGATGGATTCGGCGAAAAGGCGGACAAGGATGTCTTCATCATTGGCCCGACCGGCCTCGCCCTCGACGCCGACGGCACCCTCTATGTGGCCGACGCGCTCGGCAACCGCATCACCGCGATCGAGGAGGCCACCACCCGCGCCACGAGCGCCGGAACGGGGCGCGAGATCACCCGGGACGGCTTCCTCAAGCGCCCCCTCGCCCTCGCCTTCTCGCCCGAGCATCACCTGATCACCACCAACGCCCTCGATGGCGAGGCGGTGGAGATCGATCCCCAGAGCGGACGGCAGCTCGGCACGCTCTGGCTCGACAAGGACCCGGCGCAGAACCCGCCTGGCTCGGGCGATCTCTTCGGACTCGCGGTGAGAGAAGACGGCAAAGGCCTCTACTATGTCGAGGACGACAAGAACACCCTGATGCTCGCCCACTGACGCCGCCTTCCGAACCACGGGTCCACCCGCCATGTCCCGCTGTCCCTTCGCCTCGCGCCGCGGTTTCTTTGGTCTCATCTCAAGCCTCGCCCCGCTTCTGCTCGTGCGCCAGGCAGGAGCCAAGGCGGGGGATGGAGAGAGTTCCGGAACGGCCTTGCTCCCGCCCTCGGATCCCCTCCGGGGGCGGGAGGATTTTTACGGGCCCCTGCAAGGAGGGATCCTCCCCCCGCCCCAACGCCACACCTGCTTCGCGGTCTTCGACGTCACCACCCACGACCGCGCCGCGCTGATCGCCCTCCTCCGCCGCTGGACCGAGGCGGCGGCCCGTCTCTGCGAAGGCGCGCCGCTCGCCTCTCCCGCGGGCCCCGGCCCGAGCGTGGAAAGCGGCGAGGCGCTTGGGCTCGGCCCCGCCCGTCTCACCCTCACCTTCGGCTTCGGCCCCACCCTCTTCGAAAAAGAGGGGAGGGACCGTTTCGGCCTTGCCGCGCAGCGCCCCGCCTCGCTCGCGCCCCTTCCCCGGTTTCCCGGCGATCAGTTCCTCGAGGGGCACGAGGACGGCGATCTCTCGGTGCAGGCCTCTGCCGATGACCCGCAGGTCGCCTTCCACGCGGTGCGGGCCCTCGCCCGGCTCGGGGGCAAAGACGCGGCACTCCGCTGGCTCCAGAACGGTTTCCTTCCCGCCACTCAGCCTGGGGAGACGCCGCGCAACCTGATGGGTTTCAAGGACGGCACCAACAATCCCCGCGCGCCCGAGGAGATCCGCGCCCACGTCCTGGTGGGCGAGGAAGGTCCCGCCTGGCTCCAGGGCGGAAGCATTCTCGTCGTCCGCCGCATCCGCATCGCGCTCGAACATTGGGACCAGATGCCAGTTGCGGTGCAGGAGCAAGTGATCGGGCGGCGCAAACTCTCCGGCGCCCCCCTCAACGGCGCGGCGGAGTTCGACCCGGTCGATCTCGCCGCACGCGATGCGAACGGCGATCCGGTGATCCCCGAGGACGCCCATATCCGCCTCGCCGCCCCCGCCGCGGCGAGGGGGCTGCGAATGCTTCGCCGTTCTTATGCCTATCACGACGGGGCCAATGTGATCGCCGAGCGCTGGCCGCCCTGGCGGCAGGGGCTCGAATATGACGCGGGGCTGCTTTTTCTGGCCTATCAGCGTGACCCGCGCCGCGCCTTCACCCCGCTTTTCGCCAAAATGGCCCGCATCGATGCGTTGAGCCAGTTCACCACCCATACCGCGACCGGCGTCTTCGCCATCCCGCCCGGCATCCCCGGGCCTGGCCATTTCATCGGCGAGAGGCTGTTCGTCTAGACTCAAGCCCGTGAATGCAAGCGCATAATTTAAGCGCGCGTTGGGGTCTCGCAGGCCGGCTCGCGTTTGAGTCCGAGATAGGTCTCGAAGTGCGGGACCCCGGCGCCCTTCGCCTCTGCCGCGCCGGTGATCTCGCCGCCGCTCATCAAAAGTCCCCGCGCGGCGAAGCGGAGCGCCGCCCGCGCATTCTGCTCGACGATGAGGATGGCAAGCCGCCCCGCCCCGAGCCCGGCGAGCGCCGCATAAAGCTCGTGCACCACGCGCGGCGCAAGCCCGGTCGAGGGCTCGTCGAGGACCAGAAGCCGCGGTCCGCCCATCAAGGCGCGGCCAATCGCCACCATTTGCTGCTCGCCCCCCGAGAGCAGCTCGGCCCGGCGCGCGAGAAGAAGGTGAAGGCGGGGGAAGATGGCGAGCACCTGTTCAAGCCGCCGCTCCCGCTCCCTCCGACCTTCGCCGTGCGCACCCAGTTCGAGATTGTCACGCACCGGGAGCTCGGGAAAGAGCCGGCGTCCCGCGGGACAATAGCCGATCCCGCGCCGCACCCGTGCGGGGAGAGGGAGTGTGCCGATCTCTTCGCCTTCGAAACGAACACACCCCCGCATCAGCGGGATCTCCCCCATCACGGCGCGCAATAGAGTCGTTTTCCCCGCCCCATTGGGGCCGATGATGGCGAGCCGTTCTCCTTCCGTCATGATGAAGGAGATACCGCGGATGACGGGAAGCCGCCCGTAGCCGGCACTCACCCCCTCGAGTTCGAGCAAGGCTTCGTTCATGCCGCCACGTCCAGCCGCTCGGGGCCCAAATAGGCATCGATGACGCGGGGATCCTCGAGCACCGTTTCGGGGGGCCCGCTGGTCAGCACCCGCCCCTGATCGAGGACGAGAATGCGCGCGGCGAGCGGAGCGATCGCGGCGATGACGTGCTCGATGGCAAGGATGGCCATCCCTGCCGCGGCGAGTTCGCGCAGCACCCTCTGCAGCCGCGCGATCTCTGCCTCATTCATTCCCGCCATCGCCTCATCGAGAAGGAGCACGGCAGGCTCGAGGGCGAGCGCCCGGCCGATCTCGACGAGCCGCGCCTGGCCGGGGGTAAGCGTTTCCGGATACTGATTGGCAACGGAAACGAGATCGAGAGCGGCAAGTATCGCGCCGGCCCTTGCCTCGGCCTCCGCCCAGTGCCGATGCCGGGTGAGCGCGGCGAGCAGCAGCGTTTCCCAAACGGTGAGGGAGGGGAAAAGGCGGCTCGTCTGGAAGGTGCGCGCGATACCGGCGCGCGCCAGCCGATGCGGGGGCGGAAGCCTCGCCAGCGCCGCGCCGTTGAGCCGAATGGTCCCTGCACTCGGCGCGAGATGGGCGGTGAGCAGATTGAAGAGGGTGGTCTTGCCCGCGCCGTTGGGGCCGATGATGGCGAGGATTTCTCCGGCCCTGACCTCGAAGGCCACCTCGGTGACGGCGGCAAGCCCGCCGAAGCGGCGCGAGAGCCCCTCGGCGGCGAGCACCGCGCCTGCCCTTTCGCCCCGCGACGCGGCGTGCGCGGCGGCGCCCGCCACTCCCTCGACCGCGCCGCGAAGAAGGGGCGGGCGAAAGCGGGGATGCTTCCGCCCGCCGAGCAGGCCATCGGGCAGGCGGAGGGCGAGAGCGATGATGAGGGCGCCGAGGATGATCTGCTCCTCGGTCGGGAACCGGGCCCACAGGAACGTGCTGAGCAGGGAGATGACGATCCCGCCCACCACCGGCCCCCACAGCGTGCCGATCCCTCCCGCAAGCACCATCAGCACCGTTTGCAATTCGATCGTTCCCGCGAAACTGGAGGCGGGATCGATATAGCCGACATGGGCGACGTAGAGCCCGCCCGCCGCTCCGGCGAAGAGGGCGGCGAGCACGAAGGCAAGGGTGCGGGTGGAGGAGGGGGCGACGCCGATCGCCGAGGCCGAGGCCGGGTCATCGGCCACTGCCCTGAGCCGCAGTCCGAAGCGGCTCTCGAGAAGCGCGAGGATGAGGAGAAACGCCCCGAGCGCCGCCCCGATCGCGACAAAGGCGGGCGCGGCGGCGGAGAGTGCGGCAGGCACCGTCATCCCCATCGGCCCGCCGGTGAGATCGAGCGCGTTGGCGAGGAGGGCGAGCACCCGGGCCAGTCCCAGCATGCCGAGGGCGAAGAAAATGCCGGAGAGCCTCAGCATGAGAAGCCCGAGCGGCCAGGCGGCAAGCCCCGCCCCGAGCGCGGCAAGCAGGATGGCGGGGGCGAGCGGAAGCCCGGCCTGGACGACGAGAAGGGCGGTGAAATAGGCGCCGAGCCCGAAAAACGCCACCTGTCCGAAGGAGACCGCCCCCGCCATGCCGCCGATCAGGTTCCAGCCCAGGGCGAGCAGCACATTCACCGCGGTCGAGAAGACGAGCCCCGCCACATAGTCATTGGCGGCAAGCGCCAGCGCGGCCGCGACGGCGGCGAGCGTCCCCGCCGCCCCCGCCTGGAGGAAGGGAGAGAGGGAGAACGAAGCGACGCCCGCGCGCCTCACACCCGCCCCGCCTGACCCAAAAGCCCTTGCGGGCGAACGATGAGAAAGAGGATGAACAGGAGATAGAAGGCGGCCGTCGCCGCATCGGGCCCCAGCGTGTATTGGGCGAAAACCTCGATCAGGCCGAGGAGTTCGGCGGCAAGCCACGCCCCGAGCATGTTGCCGAGCCCGCCCAGCGCGACGAGGGTGAAGGACTGCACGGTGAGATCAGGCCCGCTCGCGCTCTGAAATGGAACGAGGCAGATGACGAGCGCCCCCGCCGCCCCGGCGAGAGCCGTCCCCAGCGCGAAGGTGAACACCCGCACCCACCGCACCGCGATCCCGGAGGCCGCCGCGCCGAGCGGCGATTGGGCGACGGCGCGGATCGTCTTTCCGGTCAGGGTGCGTTCGAGGAAGAGATGGAGGAGAAGGGCGAGCGCGAAGGCCGCCGCCGAGGCCGCGGCGAGCCCTTCCGGCAGGGTGAGGGGACCGAGGACGAGGGCCCCCTGCAGGAAGGGGATCGACTGGAACTGCCCGCCCCAGATCAGGAAACTCGTATTGGCAAGCAGATAGGAGAGGCCGAACGTGGCAAAGAGGGTGCGAAGCTCCCCGCGCGGGCCCTCTTCCTCGATCCGCTCGAGCACGCCCGCCGCAATCAGCAGCCCGAGGACGAAGAGGAGAGCGAAGACCGGCGCCAGGGCAAGCAGCGGGGAAAGCCCCGCGTGATGAAAGAGGCTGAAGGCGATCAGGCCTCCCATCACGATCAGATCGCCATGCGCCAGATTGACCACCCGCATCACGCCATAGATCAGATTGAGCCCCTGGGCCATCAGCAGATAGACCCCGCCCCACATCAGGCCGAGGAGGAGCAGGGAAACGAGCGTTCCCATCCGCTCACCATGCCGGATGGGGATCGATGAGCGGCGCGGTCGCCTGATCGGCGGGCCAGACGAGTTCCTGCTTGCCCTTCTGCCACTGCAGCACGTAGCTCGTATAGCCGATCTGCAGCCCGGTCGGGCTCAGGGCGAAATGTCCCGCCACCGTATCGGTCTCCATATGCAGCAATGCATCACGGATCGCGTCCTGATCGAGTTTGCCCACTTTCGCCACTGCCGCGGCGAGCACTTTGAGGCTCGCATAGGCCACCGCGGCGTGATAGTCCGGCGCACGGCCGAACTTGGCGGTGAAGGCGGCGACAAACGCCTCGTTGCCCTTGGTGTGAAGTGTGGGAAAATAGAGCGTGGTGCCGAGGATCCCCTCTGCCGCAGGGCCGAGTGCTGAGCCAAATTCCGGCTCGACCGGGCCGATGCTGAAGGCGAACATCTTGGCCTGAATGTTCTGCGCCTTGGCGGCGCGCACGATGCCTTCCGCGTCGGCGAGATAGGTCGCGCCGATGATCACATCGGGCTGAGCGGCAGCGGCCTTGAGGACGAGGGCGCTGAAATCGGTGGTGGTGGGCGGATAGGTGGCGCGAAAGACGATGCTCATCCCCCGCGCCTTGGCCTCGGCCTCGATGCCCTGGGCGAGTTCCTGCGGGAACTGGGTATTCTGGATGAGGAGCGCGATCGTCTTGTAGCCGCGCGTGGCGGCGAGATCGACGAAGGGCACCATGTAACGCGGGGTCTGGGTGATCGCCTGGATGAGGTAAGGATACTGGCCCTGGAACGCATCGACATTCGCCCCGAGCGAGGGCATGACGATCCTGGCGCGCGTCACGATCGGCGCCACCGCCGACATCAGATCGGTCTCGTAAGGACTGAGCAGGAGATCGACCTTGTCGGAATAGATGAGTTTCTGGTAGAGCTGCACCGCAGTCGAGGGATTGCCCTGGTCGTCATAGACGACGATCTCCACCCGCCGCCCGAGAAGCCCGCCCCCGCGGTTCACTTCCTCGACCGCCAGCTGATAGCCCTGGAGCTCGAAAATCGCCGGCGCCGCGTAAGGCCCCGTCTGGGTGATGGAGCAGCCGATGCGGATCGGGGGCTCCTCGGCCCGCGCCTTGCGCCCCGCTCCGGGAAAGGCTGAAACCAGGGCGCTCGCCCCGGCGAGAATGGCCAAGCTCCGCCGCCGCATCGTCTCCTCCCTTCGTTTTCTTCTCCGTCCGGTCCCTCACTCTGCCCTCTCTCGGGGCGTGAGCGCCAGAAAAATCGCGCCCTTCCTCCGCACGCCGCAGCCCCCACCCTCTGTGGCGCCATCCCTGTCAGGGTTTCATTCCCCCCCACTCCTCAGCCCGCACTCTCCGGCCAAACACCGGCTCCTTGTGCGGGGTGGGCGGCAGCGCCCAGGCCCCGGTGGCAGGCGGGCGCACCTCGGCATCGACATGGACGTCAAGCACCGCAGGCTTGCCGAGCCGGATCGCCTCCTCGAGGGCGGGGCCCAGTTCGTCGGGATGGGTGACCCGCGCCCCCCACACTCCGTGCGCGCGGGCCAAGGCGGCGAAGTCGGGATTGTAGGGCGCCCGGTTGGGCCCGGCGTAAAATCCAGTGCCGATCTCGCGCCCCTCGAACAGACCATACTGGATGTCGCGGATCGCCGCCCACGAGAAATTGTTCCAGATCAGCCACACGCAGGGGATGTCGTATTCGACCGCGGTGCAGAGCACGTGCGGCG
>JPYW01001560.1 GCA_000759655.1 Acidicaldus organivorans
GGCGGGGAGGGGGGAAGCAGCGAATGCGGCGCGGGGGCTCCCTCGTCGGTCTCCTGGGCCTGGGCGCGGGCGATGAGGCCGAGGATCAGGAGTGCTCCGGCCAGGAAGGCCGGGCCGCGCCCTTTCCTCATTGCAGCTTGTCGCCTCCCGCTGCGCCCTCGCCGCCGGCCTTGCCCTCTGACTTCGCCTTGTCGGCGCCGCCGCCTGCGGCTCCCTTGTCGCCGCTGTTGAGATTGGCCACCGAGAAGACGAATTTGCCGAGCAGTTCCTCGATGTTGATCGAGGACTGGGTGATCGTCACCTCGCCATTGGGGGGGATGACCTGATCCTCCCCGCCCGGAGAGAGCGCGATGTATTTGCCACCCAGAAGCCCGTCGCTCTCGATCGCCGCGCTCGAATCCTTGGGCAGTTTGATGTCATCGGCGACGTTGAACTCGACCAGTGCCTGGAAGGTCTTGGGATCGACCGCGGTGGCGAGCACCCGGCCCACCTTGACCCCGGCGATTCGCACGTCCGAGCCCACCCCGAGCCCGTCGATCCGGTCGAAACGGGCATGCAGCGGATAGCCGCCGTGATCGCGCTGGCCAGAATGGGCCACCGCGTAGGCGAGAAACCCGCCGGCGATGAGGAGGACGACCGCCCCGGTGGCGACCTCGGCGAAGTTGCGCCGCGCCATCGGGCTCAGCCCTCCGGCGTCCAGGGCTCGTAATCGCCGGTGGCGGGCGCCCGCACCCCGCCCCGGTAGTCATGCCCCGGCGGGCGGTAGGCGTAGGGCGTTCCGGTGAGGTTGGGACGGTGCGGCTTTTCCCACGGATAGCGCCGCTCGGCGGAAAGCGGGGCGTCGGTCACGTAGTGGAGCCAGGCGTGCCATTCGGGCGGCACGGCGGAGGCGTCCTCGAGCGCGCCGTAGATCACGAAGCGGCGCGGGCGATGGCCGGGCCGGGCGCGGCGCTCCTCGTAATACCGGTTGCCGAACTGGTCGCGGCCCACTTCCCGGGCGCGGCGGAGGATGAGCAGACGCTGGGAAAAATTCATGCCGCCCATATAAGGGCTTGGCCGCGGCCCGTCCACCTCCGCCCCTCCCGCCCCCTTCT
>JPYW01001561.1 GCA_000759655.1 Acidicaldus organivorans
CCACGCTCCCCACCCCCGCCTCCCGCCCCACCTCTCTTACCATCGAAGAAACCGCTCAAGAGAGGCATGGTGAGTGACAAAATCAAAAACGGTCATTGATAAAATTCGTTTGCCCGGTTGGGCGATGGATTTAAATGATCAGGAGCATTGATGCGCTCGATCAGTCTGGCGTGTTTTCGACGTATGGAGGATGACGATGCCCAATCTCAAAGGGACCAAGACCGAAGAGAATCTCAAATACGCCTTTGCCGGCGAATCCCAGGCCAACCGGCGCTACCTCTATTTCGCCCAGAAGGCGGATGTGGAGGGCTATAACGATGTCGCGGCCGTCTTCCGCTCCACCGCCGAAGGCGAGACCGGCCACGCCCATGGCCATCTCGAATCCCTCGAGGCGGTCGGCGATCCGGTCACCGGCAAGCCGATCGGCAAGACCGCCGACAACCTCCTCTCCGCCATCGCCGGCGAGACCCATGAATACACCGACATGTATCCCGGCATGGCCCGCACCGCCCGCGAAGAGGGCTTCGAGGAGATCGCCGAATGGTTCGAGACGCTGGCCAAGGCCGAACGCTCGCATGCCGGCCGCTTCCAGCGCGCCTATGACGAGCTCATGAAGTCCTGATCGCGCCGGGCGCACGCCGCCTTGCTCCGTGCCGGATCCGTTCGGCGCGGAGCGGGGCGGTCCTGGCCGCGGCGGCGGATTTTTGATCCCGGTTTCACGCCGGACTCATTTTCCGGTTTCATTGCGTAAGGGAGTTCCCGATGCGGGAAGGCGGTTTGGACGCGCCGGTGCGGCATCCTTTGCCCTGGCGCGAAGAGTCATTCTACGACCCGGCGGCGCTGGAAGCGGAAATGCGCCGCGTCTTCGACATCTGCCACGGCTGCCGGCGCTGCTTCAATCTCTGCGACTCCTTCCCCCGGCTGTTCGATCTCATCGACGCCTCGCCCACCGGCGAGCTCGACGGGGTGAAGAGCGAGGATTTCGCCCAGGTGGTGGAGGCCTGCACCCTCTGCGACATGTGCTTCATGACCAAGTGCCCCTACGTGCCGCCGCATGAGTTCAACCTCGACTTTCCCCATCTCATGCTGCGCGCCCGCGCCGTCGAGGCCCGCCGCCGAGGGATCCCGCTCCCCGACCGTGAGCTCGCCAAGACCGACCGCAATGGCCGGCTCGCCTCCACCCTCGCCCCACTCGCCAACTGGGCGACGAAGCGCGAGAACCAGACGATGCGCCGTCTGCTCGAGCGCGCCGCGAAGCTCGATGCCCGCGCCGAACTCCCCCGCTACCGCCGCCCCCCGCTCACCGCACGCGCCCACACC
>KN174153.1:0-243 GCA_000759655.1 Acidicaldus organivorans
CGGGGGCAGCCGCGATGCTGGTTGCCGAACGCGGCTGGGCCGAAAAGAAGGGGATCCGGCCGCTCGCCCGGCTCGTCTCCTACGGCATAGGCGCGGTCGAGCCCGGCTATTTCGGTCTCGGCCCGGTGCCTGCGGTGCGCCAGGCTCTGGCCCGCGCCGGCTGGAAGCTCGGCGACGTGGAGCGCTTCGAGATCAACGAGGCCTTCGCCGCCATCGTGCTCGCCGTGATGCAGGAACTTTCCC
>KN174153.1:296-1149 GCA_000759655.1 Acidicaldus organivorans
CGCGCCTCCGAGCGCGGCTCAGCGCGGGCTGGTCCAGCCCTTGTACTGAGAGACGTTCTCGGGGGCGATGAATTTGGGCGGCATCAGCTCGACCGGATTGTCGAGCTTCTCCCCCTGCATGATCCGCCAGCCCGCCTGCACCGCCTTCTGCGCCATCACATAGGGATCCTGCGAGGCCGAGCCGATGATGAGCGAGGAGGGGTCCTTGAGCGCCGCCTCGATGTCGGGCGCGCCATCGACCGAGGTGATGACGAACTCGCTCCGTCCGAGCTGCTTGGCGGCGAGCGAGCAGCCGATCGCTTCGGGGTCGTTGATGGCAAACACGCCGTCGATGTGCGGGAAGCGGGTGAGCAGGCCCTGCATCACCGCAAATCCCCCATCGCGCGAGCCCTTGCCGTCCTGGTTGTCGGAAAGGATGTGGACGTCGGGCGCCTTGGCGAGCACTTCCTTGCAGCCATTGACCCGGTCGATCACCGCCGAGACCTGCGGGCCGTTGACGATCACCACGTCGCCCTTGCCGTGCATGTGATCGACCAGCGCCTGACAGGCCTCGCGCCCGGCCATCACATTGTCGGTCATCACCGTGGCCTGCGCGCCGTGCGCCGCGACATCGACCGCGACCACCGTGATCCCTGCCGCCTCCGCTTTCTTGAGCGCGGGCTCGATCGCCACCGGATCGGCGGCGTTGACCAGGATCATGTTAACCCCGGCGGCAATGAAATTGTCGATCTGGTTGAACTGCTTGTTGAGGTCGTAATCGGAGGCGACGGTGATCACTTTGACGTTGGGGTTGATCTTGCGCGCCGCGTCCTCGGCCCCCTTGGCGATGGTGACGAAAAAGGGATTGCCGAGC
>KN174154.1:0-246 GCA_000759655.1 Acidicaldus organivorans
TCTCCCTCGTGAAACCCATGGCCGACGATGAGGCCGAATTCGGCGATATGCCCGACCAGCGGCATGTAGGCCTTCTCGCCTTTGTAACTGTAGCGCGCCTCGCGTTTCTCCGCGACGATATCTGTCGCGTCGATGTCGAGCGTGTACGCCGTGCAATCATCCAGGCACAGCAATCGACGAAAACGCTACGGCTCCCGCGTGCCAATCCTGCCAGCCCATCGCTTTCTTTCTTATCCGGTTTCGCCC
>KN174154.1:297-1385 GCA_000759655.1 Acidicaldus organivorans
CCCAGACACGGAATCTCTCCATCGCGGATCTTGGGCGAACCGTCAGATCGCATCCGCGTCAATCCCTACGGCTCCCTGATTGGCCTTCACACGCAACCAGGCTTCCGAGACCAGGGTTTTGGGAATGTCGCACGGTTTGCTGATCATGCGAGATTCCCCTCGGTCGCCCAGTCGATCTCCCATGCCGGTCAGATGATGCCGTCTCTTTGCTCCCCCGCCGTTACAGCGGTCTCGACGCCACTACGGACGGCGCCGTCCCTTGGCAGCGCGTCGCTATTCCTCCTTACACCATTCGTGTCTGGCATTCCTGAAATCGCCGACGAGTTCCTACTTCTTCGTGTCGACGGAGATCACCGACTTGTTCGACGTGAGCGCTTCTTTGACGTGATCGTTGATGTAGTGGATTACGCGTCGCGTTCAGGATTGTTCGATCCTTCGCACGTCTTGCGATTAGCTTGAAGATCCAGCCCGCGCAGCCGTTCGCCAACCAGCGTGCGGCCGATCTTGTAACCCATGTTGCGCAGGTTCTTGCACGTCCACAGCAAAGGCGATTGCGGATCGCCGCGCGTATCGGACTCGATCAGCGAACGCAGATCGTCGAGCAACTCCGCGTCGGTCTCGGCCAGCAACTTGCGGCCCCCGCCCGACCAGCGCCGGCGATTGGCCTTTCGCCGCGCAGCGCTGCGCACAACTCCTGCAACCCGCGGCCGATCGTGCTGCGCGCCAGACCCGTCACGCGGTTCATGGCGCTGACGCCGCCATGACCAACCGCCTGCGCCTCCGCCGCCGCGAACCGCCGCAAAGAGCACTCGTCCGATACCAGAGAGAGCACCTCAAACCGTTGGTGGATGGCCGATGCGTCAATCATCCCAACACGCTATACATTTGCCCGGTTCACCGGAATCGCCCAGCCGTAAAAATCGTAGCCAATCTGATTCACTTATTCGCGGACAACGCCCAACCTCAAACGCGCCGCATAATACACCCTAATGTCCAGAAATTGGGGCGCTGTAAATTAGTGCTTGTCGTTTGCCCCCGCTGATCGCATCATGCTTTGATCTAGATCAATGTCGCGGGCGATTTTTGCG
>JPYW01001566.1 GCA_000759655.1 Acidicaldus organivorans
CCCTCACCCTCGCCCCCGCCCCCACCGCGGGCGCCATCACCGCCGAACGCCTCTCCCTCGAGCGGGCGCTGACGCTCGCCGGGGACGTCTCGGTCACCGTCAAGAGCTGGAACAGCCGCACCCAGGCCGCCTATAGCGAGACGGTGACCGCAACCGGCGTCTCCTCGCTCGGCGCGCTCGGCGGCAGCCAGAGTTACGTCTTCGTCAAACCCAATCTCAGTCCCAATGCGGCGCTCGCCTACGCCACGCAGAAACTCGCCGAGATCACCCGCCACGAACGGGTACTCGAAGCCGAGATCCCGGGCGAGCTCGATCTTGGCGCGCGCGACGTGATCGCGCTCACCGGCACCAACACCGCCTTCGATCAGCTCTACTACGTCGATGTCATCGAGCGCGAGATCGGGCTTGGCGGCTTTCGCGAATGGATCCGCGCCAAGAATGCCTCGCCGGGGCGGATGACCACGCCGCCTGCCGATGTCGTGCTCTCCACCACCGGACCGTGAGGGGAGGGACGCGCGATGAGCTGGGAACGGGTGACCAACGCGCTCAAGGCCGAGGCGGGCGGGCTCGATTTCGGGCTGGGCGCGGTGCGGATCGGCGTGGTGACCAATGCCGATCCGGAACGTTACGTGGTGCGCGTCCTCATTCAGCCCGAGGGCGTGCTTTCGGGCTGGCTCCCCGTCGCCTCGCTCTGGCTCGGCGCGGGCTGGGGCCTCGCCGCCCTGCCGGTGCCGGGGACGCAGGTGGTGGTGCTCGCCCAGGAACACGAGGGCGAGGAGGGGATCGTGGTCGGCGCGCTCTACAGCCTCGCCAATCCCCCGCCCGCCAATACGGCGGGCCAATTCCTGCTCCAGCACCAGTCGGGGGCGAAGATCGTGCTGAATAACGACGGCTCGATTTCGGTGAACGCCACCACACTCGCGGTGAGCGGCAACGTCTCGATCGCGGGCTCGCTCGCCGCCACCGGCGATGTCGCCGACGGGCATGGCACGCTGGCAAGCCTCCGCGCCGACTATGACGCGCACACCCATCAGGTGAATGGCGGCGTGACCTCGACGCCCACGCCCCAAAACTGACCATGCCGCACCGAGGATGCCTCACTGACCATTCCTCACTGACGATGCCTCTCCTCCATCACACGCAGGTCCATTACACGCAGGGATCGATCCGCCGATGAGCGTTCCTTCCGATCTCGACCTCACCTGGGGCGGCGATCTCGGCCTCAGCGCGCAGGGCGATCTCGCGCTCGCCTCGGGCTCCCGGCTCTCCACCGAGCGGGTGCTGCGCCGGCTGCTCACCAATCCCGGCGATTACATCTGGCAGACGAGCTACGGGGCAGGGCTCGCCCGCTTCGTCGGACGCCCCGCCCAGCCCGCCCAGATCGCCGCCCTCATCCAGAGCCAGCTGCGGGCG
>KN174155.1:0-267 GCA_000759655.1 Acidicaldus organivorans
CGCCGCCGGACCCGCGCGCGTCTTCGGCGCCTTTCACAAGGGACGGATCGCGCTCGGCATGGATGCCGATTTCACCCTGGTCGATCTCGGCCGCCGCCGCCGGATCGAGGAGAGCTGGATCGTCTCCCCCTGCGGCTGGACGCCCTTTGCCGGGATGGAGGTGACCGGCTGGCCGGTGATGACCATCCTGCGCGGCGAGGTGGTGATGCGCGAGGACGAAGTGCTGGGCGCCCCGCGCGGGCGGATCGTCCGCTTCGCCCGCTGAAG
>KN174155.1:349-1003 GCA_000759655.1 Acidicaldus organivorans
GAGCTTGTTCTTCAGGGTCGCTGCCACGTCGATTTCGGTGAGCACGCCAAAGCCGCGCTTCTGCAGGGCCTCCTTCACCCGCGCGATCGCCTGATCGAAACTCCCCGCAAGCGTGGTCGTGATGTGATAGCTCATTCTCGCCTCCAACGATGCTTCGGAACATGCCTGCCCGCAAAATAGCCTGCGCGCCCGAGCTCGCATATCGTCCGCGCCGGGGGGCGTGCCGCGCGGAACGAGAAGGCCCGCCGCCCGGGGTTCAGCCCAGCCGCGCTACCGCGCTCGGCATTTCGATGTCGATCTCGAGGGTGGAGACGTCCTTGCCACGGTCGAGCTTGACCTGCACCTTGTCGCGGTCGATCGCGATGTGCTTGGCGATGACGGCGAGGATCTCCTCCTGCAACACGATGGCGAGGTCGGGCCGGCCGGTCAGCGCCCGTTCATGGGCGAGCAGCACCTGCAGCCGCTCGCGCGCCACCGGGGCGGAGCGGTTCCGGGTAAAGAAGCCGAACCAGCTCATGCCATCGCCCTCCGTCCGAACAGCCGGCCGATCAGCCCGCGTTTCTCGACCGGCAGGGTGATCTCGACTTTCTCGCCCTTGAGGCGGCGCACCGCGTCCTGATAGGCCCGCGCCGGGGCGGAGGTGGGGGCGTGGAG
>KN174156.1:0-274 GCA_000759655.1 Acidicaldus organivorans
ATTCGACTGCCTGATCGGCTTCGGCGGCGGCTCGCCGATCGATACCGCCAAGGCGATGACCATCCTCGCCGCGGGCGGAGGCAAGATGCGCGATTACAAGGTTCCCGCCGCCGCCGATCGCGGCCTGGTGCCGGTGATCGCGGTCCCCACCACCGCCGGGACCGGCTCGGAAATGACCCGCTTCACCGTGATCACCGACCGCGAGCGCGACGAGAAGATGCTGATCGCCGGGCTCGGCGCCCTCCCGCTCGCCGCGGTGGTCGATTACGAGCTC
>KN174156.1:382-2204 GCA_000759655.1 Acidicaldus organivorans
CGAGCGGCTCAATGCGGCGCTCGCCGTCCCTTCCCCGCGCGCCTACGGGATCGACGCCCGCGCCTGGGAGGAGAAACTTCCCCTGATGGCCGAGCAGGCGCTCGCCTCGGGAAGCCCCGCCAACAACCCCAGAGTGCCGGAGATCCCGGAGATCCTCACCCTCTATCGCGCCGCCTTCGATCCCCGGCCCAACGCGCCCGCCGCCTGAGACCTCCGTATTTTTTCCGAGGAAACGCCCGATGATCGATCTCAGCAAAATCGTCGCCATCGACATCCACACCCATGCCGAGGAGCCCTGCGGCACCCACCCCGACGATGGCTACGACGATTTCCAGGAGGCGATGAAGGCCTATTTCAAGCCCAAGCACAATCATCGCCCCACCGTCCAGGAGACCGCCGACTACTATCGCGCCCGCAACATCGCCTGCGTCATCTTCCCGGTCGATGCCGAGCGCGAAACCGGCTTCCGGCGCTACCGCAACGAGGAAGTGGCGGAGATCGCCGCGGCCAATGCCGACATCATGATCCCCTTCGCCAGCATCGACCCGGCCAAGGGCAAGCTCGGCGCCCGCGAGGCGCGCCGCCTGATCCAGGACTACGGCGTCAAGGGCTTCAAGTTCCACCCCACCATGCAGGGCTTCTACCCCAACGACCGGAGCGCCTATGTGCTCTATGAAGTGATCGCCGAAGCGGGGTTGCCAGCCCTGTTCCATACCGGCCAGACCGGGGTGGGGGCCGGGATGCGGGGCGGGATGGGCATGCGGCTCAAATACTCGAACCCGATGTATCTCGACGATGTGGCGGCCGATTTTCCGGACATGCCGATCATCCTCGCCCATCCCTCCTTTCCCTGGCAGGAGGAGGCGCTGGCGGTGGCCACCCACAAGCCCAATGTCTATATCGACCTCTCCGGCTGGTCGCCCAAATATTTCCCCAAAATCCTCGTCCAGTATGCCAACACGCTGCTCCGGCACAAAATGCTGTTCGGCTCGGACTGGCCGGTGATCGCCCCCGACCGCTGGCTCGCCGATTTCGAGACGATCGAGATCCGTCCCGAGGTCCGCCCGCTCATCCTCAAGGAGAATGCGGCGAAACTGCTGAAACTCGCCTGAACGGGGGGACGCGGGAGCGCGCCGCTCAGGCTGCGAGCAGGCGCTTGATCAGGGCGGAGAGTTTGTGGCGGCGGAGCTCGGAGCGCGCCGCCGCATCGCTCGTCATGTAGTTGAGCTGGACCACGTAGCGCGGGCCAATGAAGGTCTTGTGCCCGTGCCAGGCGGTGGGTCCGTTGAGGAAGACGAGGAGCGTGCCATCGACCGGGGGCACCTCGACCGCGTAATCCTCGAGATCGGGGCTACGGAGGAGGCGGAGGCAGCCCTGATGCGCCTCCCACTCGGCGCGCGCCGGGTTGAGGTAGAGGAGCACGGTGACCCGTTTGGCCCGCGAATCGCAGTGGATGTGCCCATCGCGCTCGGTGGACTGGCCGCGCAGCGTCATCATCGTCGCCGCGTCCGTGAGATCGATGCCGAAGCGGCGCGCGATCGCCTGGCGGAAGCGGGGCCCCTCGAGCTCGCCGAGCACGGCGGCGGCGCGCGGCCCGAAGCGGAGCGCGCCGATGGGAAAGGAGCCGCGCCGTTCCATTTTGGGAAGGTCGGCATAGACCCCCTCGAGCTCTGCCGCCGGGACGAAATGCGGCACCACGAGGTGAGGGAAAGGGTCGGTGGCGACCGGGGTGGCCTCCAGACGGTCGAAATCGAGCATGCGTTCTCTCCTGCCTCGGCGCTCTCCTGCCTCGAAGGGCATGTTGGCCTTTCTTCGCCCCGCG
>KN174157.1:0-279 GCA_000759655.1 Acidicaldus organivorans
TCTCCCTCGTGAAACCCATGGCCGACGATGAGGCCGAGCCCGTAGTGCAAGCGAGATTTCTTCCGGCTTTCAATGGATTTTGTCATTTTTTCCCTACCTCGTGACGCCCGCCGGCGCCTGTGACAATCTACGCCGCCGTTCGAGACCTCCATTACAACTTGGGCCGAAGATCGCGCACCCGCGCCGCCTTGCCCTCCGAGCGCGGCAATGTCCCCGGCGCCTCGATCGAGATCGCAGCGCTGACGCCGAGCAGAGATTTGATCTGATGCGCGATCGCGC
>KN174157.1:323-1023 GCA_000759655.1 Acidicaldus organivorans
GATCACCAACTCTCCCGGCACCCCAGGTGGCACGGGCGCGCCGGTCTCGGGGTCGACGGTCTCGAACAGGAAGTGATCCTCCCAGCAATGCAGCCCGGCACCGGCCTCGCATTCGACCGCCACCCCCGGCCCCAGCACTTCCGACAAACCATAGACGTCACGGGCGACGATTCCGAGCCGCGCGGAAAGTTCGGCGCGCATCCCGTCCGACCACGGCTCGGCGCCGAACAGACCAAGTCGCAGCGCCCCGGTGCGGAGATCGATGCCCACGCGCTCGGCGGTTGCGGCGATGTTGAGTGCGTAGGATGGTGTCGCGCATAGCACCGTGGCGCCGAAATCGCGGAGCAGGGTTACCTGCCGCTCGGTGCCGCCGCCGGACGCCGGCACCACAGTGGCGCCGAGACGCTCGGCGCCACTGTGAAAGCCGAGCCCGCCGGTGAACAGACCATAGTGATAGGCGTTGTGGATCACATCACCCGGGCGCGCCCCGGCAGTGGCGAGACTGCGGGCGACCAGCTCCGCCCAGACGTCGAGATCGCCGCGCGTATAGCCGACGACCGTCGGACGCCCAGTGGTGCCCGAAGAGGCGTGTAGTCGCAACACATCAGCGCGCCGCACGGCAAAGAGCCCGAACGGATAGGCGTCGCAGAGGTCGGTCTTCAGGCTGAACGGAAAAGCGGCAAGATCGTCGAGCGTGCGG
>KN174158.1:0-731 GCA_000759655.1 Acidicaldus organivorans
GCCCGCAGGACCGGCGCGGCGGCGGCTTCCCACCCCCCGGCTTTCCGCCCTCGCCCTCGGCGCCGCGCTCGCCTGCGCGCTCGCCGCCTGCACCCCGCCGGCAACCGCGCCGCAGAGCCTCGCGCTCCCCTTCCCGCCGGTGCCGCCGCCGCGCGAGGAGCCGATCCCCAAACCCCCGGTCTCGGAGGAGCCGCTCGTCTGGCAGCCAGGCCACTGGGACTGGAACGGCAAGGACTATGTGTGGGTGAGCGGCAAATGGGTGCCCAAGGACGGGCACGGCACGATGTGGATGGACGGCTACTGGAAACGGAGCGGCAGCGACTGGATCTGGGTCCCCGGCCACTGGACCTGACCGCGCGCCGCCAGAGCTTTGGAGAGCAGGGAAGTCGGAGAGCAAGGGGGGTTGGAGAGATGGGGAGGAACGAGATGGGGAAGGAGAGAAAGATGGGCCGACGCTTGATCCAACGCGCTTGCCTCGCCCTGCTGGCGAGCGGGCTTGGGGCCTGTTCCATCCCCTATGGCGGAACGCCCACCCCTCGCAGCCCCTCTGCCACGACCTACCCGCTTCCCTTCGACGGGAGCTATCAGGGCCATGTCTATGCGCTCGGCGCGCGCGACGGCACCTGCCCGCACCGCTCCTATGGCGTGGCTGAGGTGGGAGATTCGGTCCTCACCCTCGCCTACAAGCCCGACGTGGTCTTCGCCGTCCCGGTCGATCCCTCGGGCCGCAT
>KN174158.1:935-2076 GCA_000759655.1 Acidicaldus organivorans
GACTACCTCGACGTCACCGTCGCCGACGGGCCCTGCTTCACCTGGTACCTCCTCCATTACGTCTGGAACCACTCGGCGCGGAGCTGAGCCGAATGGCCAAGGCCACCCCCGCGCCCGCTCCCGGCCCCTCCCCGCACACGCTCGCCTTCGACATCGGCGGCACCGGGCTCAAGGCGGCCCTGCTCGACGCCCAAGGCGAGATGGTCTTCCCGCACGCCCACATCCCCACCCCGCACCCTTGCCCGCCCGAGACGCTGCTCGCCAAACTCGCCGAGCTCGCCCACGGCTTTCCGCCCTATGACCGGATCTCGGCCGGGTTCCCGGGCGCGGTGCGGCACGGCGTCGTCCTCACCGCGCCCAATCTCGGCGCGCCCGAGGCCTGGCACCGCTTCCCGCTCGCCGAGGCGCTCGCCGCGCGCTTCCACCGCCCGGCCCGCGTCCTCAACGATGCCGAGGTGCAGGGGCTCGGCGTGATCAAGGGCCAGGGGATGGAGGTCATCCTCACGCTGGGCACCGGGGCGGGGATCGGCATCTTCCTCGACGGGGCGGTCTCGCCCCATATCGAGCTCTCCCAGCACCCGGTGCACAAGAAATACACCTACGACACCTATCTCGGCGCCGCCGCCCTCGAGAAGGTCGGGGTCAGGCACTGGAACCGGAGGCTGCGCCGCGCCATCGACGTGCTCGCCCGCGTCACCCTGTTCGACGCCCTTTATCTCGGCGGCGGCAATGCCCATCATGTGCGGGGCGAGTTGCCGCCGCAGGTCACCTGCGTGCCCAACGAGGCGGGGCTCACCGGCGGCATCGCGCTCTGGCGGGACGAGGTCTGGCGGGCGGCCCACGCCTGATCCCACCCCCCTCTCCATCGCCCTACCCCCTCTGCAAGGAGATCCCATGCTGTTCGACTTCGCCACCCTCCCCCCCGCCGACCGCTACAAGCTCCTCGTCTCCACCATCGTGCCGCGGCCCATCGCCTGGGTGGTGAGCATGGACGCCTCCGGACGGGTCAACGCCGCGCCCTTCTCCTTCTTCAACGCCTTCTGCCAGGAACCGCCCCTGGTCTGCCTCGGCATCAGCGGCCGCAACGAGGGCAAGGCCAAGGATACCGGCCACAATATCCGCGCCAGCGGCGAGTTCGTGG
>JPYW01001577.1 GCA_000759655.1 Acidicaldus organivorans
GAGGGCGGAGGCCACCATGTCGTCGATCAGCCGGTGCTCGTAGGTCAGTCCCGCCTTCTCGAAGGCGGCGCGGAATTCCGTATCGAAGATGTTCTGGAAGATGTCCTTGAACATCCCGTCATAGGCCTTGAGGATGGTGTTCTTGGTCGAGAGATAGACCGGATAGCCCCGCATCAGCCCGTAATTGAAGGAGGCGCGGGCGAAGCCCTCGATCGAGGCGCGGGTGTTGTGCATGCCGAGCGCCACCCCCTCGCCCTTGAAATCGTGCACCTCGATGGTCTGGGCGGGGCTGCCATCGGCGGGCTGGAAGCTCAGGGTGAGCCGCCCGGGGCTGGGGATGCGGAGTTCGCTGGCGCGGTAGATGTCGCCATAGGCGTGGCGGCCGATGACGATCGGCTTGGTCCAGGTGGGAACGAGGCGGGGGACGTTGCGGATGATGATCGGCTCGCGGAAGATGGTGCCGTCCAGAATGTTGCGGATGGTCCCGTTGGGGCTCCGCCACATCTTCTTGAGATTGAACTCCTTCACCCGCGCCTCGTCGGGGGTGATGGTGGCGCATTTCACGCCCACCCCATAGCGCTTGATCGCCATGGCGGCGTCGATCGTCACCTGGTCGTCGGTGCGGTCGCGGTTTTCGATGCCGAGATCGAAATAGACGAGTTCGATGTCGAGATAGGGGAGGATCAGTTTCTCCTTGATCATCGCCCAGATGACGCGGGTCATTTCGTCGCCATCGAGTTCGACGAGCGGGGTCTTGACCTTGATTTTCTTCATGATGCACGTCCTCGGTTGCTGTAGGGGGCCGCAGGGAGCGCAAAGGGGGTTACGGCCGCGGAGGCGGGCGGACAATTGCACCCCGCCGCTCCCCGAACAAGGGCGGGGCGATCAAATTCGGGCGCTCCTCAGGCAGCGGAGAGGAAGCCGATGAGGACGCGGTTGAATTCCTGCGGTATTTCGAGATGGATGAGGTGGCCCGCTGCGAACCTCGCCACACGCGCATCTGCCATGCGCTGGGCAAAGAACTCGGCGCGCTCCACCATGTGCCCCATCTTGGGCCGGTCCTCGGGCGCGGCGAAGGCGCGGCCCGGCGCGGTGTGGTCGCGCTCCCCGACCAGGAAGAGGGTGGGGACGCGGATGAGGGGAATCTCGTCCACGACGGGCTCGCCCCAGATCGCGTAGTAACTCGCCACGTAACAGGCAACCCAGCGCGGATACTCGGCACTCCCCTTCATCCGCTCGCGGAGCTGCACATAGGGCGCGACGAGGTCCTCGTGCCCCTCGAGCCCGTAGGTGGTGACGAGATAGCGCCGGTAGTCCTCGGCGGTGAGGGCGAGTTCGCGGGCATAGAGGGTGGCATAGGGGATGGGCGGGACGTAGAGGCGGTAATTCTCGAGCCCGAGCGGGCCTTCGAGGGCGAGGCGGGTGAGGCGGTCGGGGGCGGTGCGGGCGAGCCGCAGGGCGAGCATGCCGCCCATCGAGTGCCCAAACACCGCAACCCGCTCGAGGCCGAGATGATCGAGAAGGGCGAGCGTCTGGGAGGCCGCCATATCGAAGTGCCAGGGGCCGAGCGGCTTGGCGGATTTGCCGAAGCCGATCTGGTCGGGGGCGATGACGCGAAATCCCGCGGTGGTGAGCGCTGCGATCACCGGGGCGAAATAGCTGGCCGGGAAATTCCGCCCATGCAGGAGGAGGACGGCCTGCGTCTCGCCCGCGGCGCGTTTCGCCCCGGGCGCGGGCGGGACGTCCATGAAGGCCATGCGGAGGGGAAGGGGCTCCTCGAGACCCGGCGCGGGGCGGGGCTCGAGGGTGAGGAACGCGACCGGATACGGATAGGGCACGCCCTCGAGATCGATGCCGACCGCCTCCTCGGCAGGCGAGGGACGAGGCCCGAGGGCGAAGGCGGCGGCGGCGGCGAGGAGGGGGCGGCGGGGAAGCAGAGATGTGGATTTCATAGAGGGG
>JPYW01001578.1 GCA_000759655.1 Acidicaldus organivorans
GCGCGCGCGGCAGGCTAAGCGGGGCCGGGGTGGGGTGGAAGGAAAGGGCGAGCCGGGCAAGCGGGCTTGGGCCTTCAGGGCTTGGACCTTCTGGGCTTGGGGCGTCTCCCGAGGGGGAGGACGCGGCAGGGCGCTCGGGGGAGAGCACCAGGGCGAAGGCGAAGGGAAAATCGGTGCGCCGCTTGGCATCAAGCGGCGGGGGTAGGGGCGCGTCGAAGGCGGTGAAGAGGAGCGGGCCGGGACGGGCGGCGAGCCGCGCCGCGGCGCGGAGCAGCCCGGTTGCCACCGTCTCGTCATGGGCGGCGAGCGAGACGAGCGGGGCGTGGCTGCGCCAGGCGATGGCGAAATGCCCCGCCGCCGCGTTGTGCACCGAATTGTGGAAGAGGGTGGGCGAGACCTGGGCGGGCGGCGCGGTGAGCGCCTCGAGCAGCGCCCCCACCGCCGCCCCCTCGCCATTGGAACTGGCGAAGACGGCCTCGATCGTCCCCGGCATTTGGGCCGCGGCCAGCGCCGCCTCGGCGGCGGCGAGCGCGGCGCGGATGGCAGGGCTCGCCCGCCGGCGTTCATTGGCAGGAAGCCGGGCGGGCGCGGGCGGCAACGCCTCCCGCCAATGGGGCTCGAGGGCGGGCGGGGTGGCGAGCGCGGCGAGCGCCTCAAGCCCCTCCGGCCCCCAGAGCCCTGCGCCCCAAAGCTTCGCCCCAATCAGGCCCACGCGGATCGCCCCTTTCATGCGGAGCGCCCGAAGATGAGGCTGCAATTGGCCCCGCCGAAGCCGAACGAATTGCTCATCACATGGCGCAGGGGGCGCGCCCGGGGCGCAGTGACGACCGGTGTGGCGAGCGCCGGGTCGGGGGTCTCATGAAAGAGCGTGCCGGGGACGAGGCCGTCTTCGAGGGCGATCAGCGCGATCGCCGCCTCGATCGCGCCGGCCGCGCCGAGCGCGTGCCCGGTCACCCCCTTGGTCGCGCTCGCCTGGAGGCGCCCGAGAGAGGGGCCGAACAGGGCGGCGACGGCGCGGTCCTCGGCTGCGTCATTGGATGGGGTCGCCGTGCCGTGGAGGTTGAGATAGTCGATCGCCTCGGGCCCGAGCCCCGCCGCTTCGAGCGCCGCCGCCATCGCCCGCCGCGCCCCCTCGCCCTCGGGATGCGGGGCGGACATGTGATGCCCATCGCTCGACTCCCCGTAGCCGAGCAGGTGAAACCGCGCCTCCCCCTGACGTTCGAGCAGAAAGAGCCCCGCCCCCTCGCCGATCGAGATCCCCTCGCGGTCGCGGTCAAAGGGGCGGCAGGGGCGGGGGGCGATCAGCCCGAGCGCGGCGAAGCCGGCGAGCGTCATCTGGCAGAGACTGTCCGCCCCGCCCACCACCGCCGCAT
>KN174159.1:0-297 GCA_000759655.1 Acidicaldus organivorans
GGGGCGGGGTGGGAGCGGAACGCCCGATGAGCCGGGGTAGCGGACAGCGTCTCTCGGGCCGCACCGAGCGGGTGGGGCTCGCGCCGGGGCGGCGGCGCAAGGCCTCCTCGCAGCACTGGCTGCTCCGTCACCTCAACGACCCCTATGTCCAGGCGGCGAAGCGGGAGGGCTACCGCTCCCGCGCCGCCTACAAGCTGCTCGAACTCGATGCGCGTTTCCGCCTCATCCGGCCCGGAGCGGTGGTGGTCGATCTCGGCGCAGCACCGGGGAGCTGGAGCGAAGTGGCGCGCCGGCGCG
>KN174159.1:533-1297 GCA_000759655.1 Acidicaldus organivorans
TTCAGCGAGACGGAGGTGCTCGAAGCGCTGCGGCGCAGTCTCGGCGGGGCGCGGGCCGATCTCGTGCTCTCCGACATGGCGCCCAACACCACCGGCCATGCGGCGACCGATCACTTGCGCATCATGCACCTGGTGGCGCTCGCCGCCGATTTCGCCGCTGAGGTCCTCGCGCCGGGGGGGAGTTTCGTCGCCAAGGTCTTCCAGGGCGGAACCGAGCCCGACCTGCTTGCCGAGCTCAAGCGCCGTTTCACCCGCGTGCGCCATGCCAAGCCACAGGCAAGCCGCGCCGAGTCGGCGGAGATCTACGTGATCGCCGAAGGCTTCCGCGGCGAAAGGAACGCCGGCGAGAAGAACTCTGGCGAGAAGACCTGAGGAGAGAAAAAAGACCGCCGTTCAGGCCGCGACCCACCAGCCGCGCCCGGCAAGGCGGGGGACTGCGGCGCGCGCCTCTTCCTGTGTCGCGAAGAGGCCGAAACAGGTCGCCCCCGAACCGCTCATGCGGGCGAGCAGCACGCCGGGCAGCGCCCGGAGGGTCTCCAGCACCTCGCCAATCACCGGCGCGAAACGAAGGGCGGGCGCTTCGAGGTCGTTCCGGAGCCGGGCGAGGTCGGCCGCCATCGCCCGCGCATCATCCCAGGCGGGGGGAAGGGAGGGGGGTTCGCCGCTGGGCGCGGCGAGGGCGCCGAAGATGCGTCCCGTGGGCACCGCGACGCCGGGATTGACGAGGAGGAGGCCGAAGGGGGGCAAGGCCGGGGCGGGAGCGA
>JPYW01001582.1 GCA_000759655.1 Acidicaldus organivorans
CGCCATCGCATCGCGCGCCACCGAGGCGATGAAGGGGACCACCATGATGCCGAGGATGAGCCCCGCCGGGAGGAGCCCGATGCCGAGCGGGGCCCCCTGGAAGAGGGCGCCGATCACGGGCACATTGCCGAGGGTGGCGATGAGGGCGGGCTCGACGTGATCGGCGAGGAAGGGGGCGAAGACGAAGAGCCCCCACATCCCGTAGATGATGCTCGGGATCCCGGCGAGCAGCTCGATCGCGATGCCAAGCGGCGGGCGAAGCCAGCGCGGCGCCACCTCGGCGAGGAAGACGGCGATGCCGAGGCTCACCGGAATGGCGGTGATCATGGCGATCAGGGCGGAGACGAGGGTGCCCCAGAGCGCGGTGGCCGTGCCGAAGACCTGCCGGACCGGATCCCATTCGAGCGAGGTGAGGAAGCCGAGGCCGAAACGGGCGAAGGCGGGAAGCCCCCCGGCCAGCACGGCGAGCGCCGAGCCGAGCAGGACGGCGACGATGAGGGCGGCGGCAGCGGCCAGCAGGGCGCCGAACAGCCCATCCCCGAAACGCCGCCCGCGCCGGGCAAGCCGCGCCCCGGGCCGTTCCGCCCCTCCCGCCAGCACCGCGCTTCCCTGCTCGATCCCGCTCATCATGCGGTTCCCGCGAAACGCCCCTCGCCGTGCCTCACCGCGCCTCCTTCATGCTCCCTCGCTCGGGCCGCCCCGCTCATGACCCGTCATTCAGGCTCCCGCCTTTTGCCAGTAGGCCTCGATTTCGGCAACGAGGCTCGCCGGCAGCGGCACGTAGTCGAGCGCCTCGGCCATCGCTCCCCCTTCGTGGAAGGCCCAGCGGAAGAAGGCGAGCGCCGTCTTGCCGCGCGGCGCCGCAAGCGAGTCGCGATGGAGAAGGGCGAAGGTGACCCCGGCGATCGGATAGGCCGCATCGCCCGGCGCGTTGGTGATCACAACCGCGAAATCCTCCGCCTTGGTCCATTCGGCGCTCGCCGCCGCGGCCTGGAAGCTTGGAAGCCCGGGCTTGGGGAAGTTCCCCGCCGCGTTCTGGATGAGGGCGTAGGTGAGGTTGTTCTGCTTGACATAGGCGTATTCGAGATAGCCGATGCCGCCCCTGATGCGCTGAAGAAACGCCGCCACCCCCTCATTGCCCTTGCCGCCCACGCCCACCGGCCAGGAGACGGCGGTGGAGACGCCGACCCGCGCCCGCCACTCGGGGCTCACCTTGGCGAGGTAATCGACGAAGGTGAAGGTGGTGCCGGAGCCGTCCGAGCGGTGCACCACGGTGATCGGAAGATCGGGAATGTCGAGCCCCGGATTGAGCGAGACGATCTCCGGATCGCGCCATTTCTTGACCCGGCCGAGGAAAATGTCGGCGAGCACCGGCCCGTTCAGGCGAAGCGCGCCGGGGGCCACGCCGGGGAGGTTCACCACCGGCACCACCGCGCCCACCACCAGCGGAAACTGGATGAGCCCCGCCGCGTGGAGATCGGCGGGCGGAAGCGGCATGTCGGAGGCGCCGAAATCGACGGTGCCCGCCTTGATCTGGGCGATGCCGCCGCCCGAGCCGATCGACTGGTAGTTCACCGCAACACCGGTCTTGGCGTGATAGGCCTCTGACCATTTGGCGAGCACCGGATAGACGAAGGTCGAGCCCGCCCCGGTGATCCCCTCCGCGGCCTCCGCCCGCCGCAGCAATGGGCCTTTCCCGGCGAGGCTGAAGGCCCCCGTCCCTCCGAGAGCGCCCCAGCCCGCGGCGAGGCCGAGGCGGCGAAGAAGCGTGCGGCGCGGCAGAGCTCGTTCGATCATCACCATGTCTGTCCTTCTTCCGTTCAGATGGGGTCCGGCCGGACCGGCTCCCGCTCACCTGGCATTCCGGCCGAGCCTCCGACCCTCGGGCGGGAGACCCTTAGGCGGGAGGTCCCGCCGCGCCCTCTCTATAAATGCCTCCCGTTCCGGGAATATTTCAGTTTTATGACAGTTTGATGACAATGATCGCGATGACAATGACCTCTCTCCGCGCGCAGGCCCTGCGCCCTCAGCGCCGGCCGAACAGCCGGGCGAGGTCGTCCGGGGTGAGACGGAGATAGGTGGGGCGGCCATGGCTGCAGGTGCTGGCGCGCGGCGTGGCCTCCATCGCCCGGAGCAGCGCCGCCATCTCCGGCCCGCTCAGCCGCCGCCCGGCCCGCACGCTGCCGTGACAGGCCATGCGGTGCAGCACCGCGTCGAGCCGCTCGATCAGGGCGCCGGGGCCTTCCCCTTCGCGCAACGTGGCGGCGAGATCGGCGAGCAGGGGGGCGGGATCGGCGGGGCCGAGGAGGGCGGGCAGGGCGCGGACCAGGATCGAGCGGCCCCCGAATGCCTCGATCTCGAGGCCGAGCTGGGCGAGCTCATCCGCTGCGGCGATCAGGGCGGAGCGCTCGGGCTCGGCGAGCTCGACGACGGCGGGAATGAGCAGCGGCTGGGCGCGCACCCCGCCCCGCTCCCATTCGGCGCGAAGCCGCTCCTCGATGAGCCGCTCATGGGCGGCGTGCTGATCGACGATGATGAGCGCCCCATCTGGGGCGCGGGCGAGGATGTAGGTCTCGGCGATCTGGGCGAGTGGCTCACCGAGCGGGCCCGCCGCCCCCTCTTCGGCTCTCGCCGCGCCCCCCTCGGGGGATGCCTCGGCGAGGGGGGATGGCATCGCGTCAGAGGCGGGAGAAGCGCTCGCCCCTCCCCTCCAGCCCAAGGGCAGCGCCGCTTCGGCAAAGCCGCGCCGCGAGGCGGGTGCGGCCAGGACGAAGGCGGGGCGGGAGGCGGGAGAGCGGGAGGCGGGAAGAAGCGCTGCAAGCCGTGGCGCGGCCGAGGCGGCGGCCTCCCCGGCAGGGCTTGCGAGCCTGCGGCGCAGCGCCCCGATGACGAGCCCCTTGATCCGCTCCTCCTCGCGGAACCGCACCTCAAGCTTGGCGGGATGGACGTTCACATCGACCGCCTCGGCGGGCAGAGTGAGAAAGAGGACGGCGAGCGGATGCCGCCCCGCCGGGATCACCTCGCGATAGGCGAGCCGCACCGCAAGCCGCAGCAAGGGGTCGGCCACCGCCCGCCCGTTGACCGCGAAATACTGAAAGCGCGCCGCCGCCCGGTGCAGGTCGGGGGGCGAGATCAGCCCGCGCAGGGCGACCTCCCCGCTCTCCGCCGCCACCTCCCACAGCGCCTCGCCCGCTTCGAGCCCAAAGAGGGCGGCGATCCGCTCGGCCTCTCCCTCGGCGGGACGGTCCCAGACGAGGCGGCCCTCGTTTTCCACCCGGAAGGCAACCTCCGGCGAGGCGAGCATGAGCCGTCGGAGGGCTTCGAGCGCGAGCTCCGCCTCGTGGCGCGGGGCGCGGAGGAATTTGCGCCGCGCCGGCGTCGCATAGAAGAGATCGCGCACCACGACTTCGGTGCCGGGCGGCGCGGCCGCGGGGCGCACCTCGCCGATCACCCCTCCCGCCGCCTCGATCCGCGCCCCCTCCGCC
>JPYW01001583.1 GCA_000759655.1 Acidicaldus organivorans
CGTTTTGCGCTGCAAACTCTCGGTTGAAGGCGCAAAAGAAAGGAGCGGGAGGAGAGGCCCCTCCCGCCCGCCCTCAGCCTCATGCAATGAGCCGCCCCCCTCAGACGTCGGGGTACCAAACCTCGGGAATGAAGCGGTAGCCCGCGCCGTCGCGCACCACGTGGCCGAACGCCGGAAAATCGAGATGGGCGCCACAGACCCGCAGCCTTTCGCTTGCCGCACGGTCGAACATGCGGGCCCGGGTGGCGCGGGCGAGGTCGGGGTCGATGTCGAAGACCATGCCCGCCTTGGGCTCGGCGAACTGCACCCCCGGCATGTGGACGATGTCCCCCCACATCAGGAGCGCCTCGCGGCCGGACCGCAGGAGATAGCCGGAATGGCCCGGGGTGTGGCCGGGCAGCGGCTCGAGGGTGATGCCGGGCGCCACCTCGCCCCCTTTCACCGTCCGCAGCCGCTCGCGATAGGGCAGCACGCCGCGCTTGGCGATCCCGAACGCCTCGCGCAACGCATCGGGCGCGCCGGCCGGCGGCTCGCCGAGCCAGAACCGCGCCTCCTCCTCGTGGCAAACCACTTCCGCATTGGGGAAGACCGGCTTGCCCTCGCCATCGACCAGGCCGGAGATGTGGTCGATGTGCATATGCGTGACCAGGATCCGCCCCACCATCTCCGGGCGCACCCCGAGCCGTTCGAGATGACGGCCAAAAGCGCCCGCCTTCGGCCCGCCGATCGTCCCGCAGCCCGAATCGATCAGGGTGAGGGTGCGGCCATCATTGACCAGGAAGGCGTTGATGGTGATGCGCGGCGGCTCGCGGCGGAAATGGGCGCGCTGCAACCGCTCGGCGTCCGCCCGGTCATGGGCCATCACGTCGAGAGTGACCTCGAAGATCCCGTCATTGATGGCGCTCACCACCAGATCGCCGATCCGGAAGTGATGGACGCCGCAGGGTTGTTCGCTGGGCAAGGGAAGGGTCATGGCTGGTTTCCTCTCCAAGAGCTCGCGAGCAGGGTCAGGGGCCGGGGCCCGGCCGTTTCCTGCCCATCCGGTCGAGCCAGAATGGGGCATGGGCGGCGGGGAGCAACCCCCAAAGCCGCGCCATCCATCCGAGAGGCCAAGGGAATGCCACGCGCACCCGCCCTCTGGCAATCCCCCGCAGCATCCGCGCCGCCGCCCGTTCCGGCTGCATGAGGAATGGCATGGGA
>JPYW01001584.1 GCA_000759655.1 Acidicaldus organivorans
GGGCGGCGATCCTCTCACCGAGGGCGAGCGATTGATCGAGCGACGTGCCGGGGAGGAAGGAGGCATGCAGCACGAGATGCCCCTCATTCAGGGTGGGGAGGAACGCCGTCTCGAAGCCGGGGAGCAGGGCGAGTGCGGCAGCGAAGAGGAGGAGCATCGCGCCCGCCACCATGCGCCGATGGCGGAACGCGCCGAGGAGGAGACGGCGGAAGCGGCGGGCGAGGAGGCGGATCAGCGGCGGCGGGCGCGGTTCGTGCCGCCCCTTGAGCAGGATGGCGGCGAGGGCGGGGGTGACGATGAGCGCGGTGGCGAGCGAGGCGAGCAGGGCGAGGATGTAGGCAAGGGCGAGGGGGGCGAAGAAGCGCCCGGCGAGGCCGGGCAGGGCAAGCGCAGGCAGGAAGACGAGGACGACGATGAGGGTGGCATGCACCACCGCCCCCCGCACTTCGAGCGAGGCGGCGAGGATGACCTGGGCGGTGGGGCGGGGAGTGGGGCGCGCCGCGTTCTCGCGCAGGCGGCGGGCGATGTTTTCGACATCGATCACCGCATCGTCCACCACCTCGCCGATCGCAATGGCCAACCCGCCCAAAGTCATCGTGTTGAGCGAGATGCCAAGGGCGGAGAGCACGAGGAGGGCGGCGAGCAGCGAGAGGGGGATGGCGAGCAGCGAGATCGCCGCGGTGCGCACGTCATAGAGGAAGAGGACGAGGACGAGGATGACCAGCGCCGCGCCCAGCCCGAGCGAGACGCCGACATTGCCGAGCGCGGTCTCGATGAAGTCGGTGGGGCGGAAGAGATCGGCGTGCAGCGTAACACCCTCGCGTTCGAGTTCGGGGCGGAGGCTCGCGAGCGAGGCGGCGAGGCGGCGGGTGAGATTGATGGTGTCGGCGCCATACTGGGCGGAGACGACGATCACCACGCCGGGCACCCCGTCGATGCTGGCCCCGCCGATGGGGGCGGGATCGAAGCGGAGCAGGCGGCCCACCGCGCCGAGGCTGAGCGGCGCGTGCGGCGCGGCGAGCAGGAGCCGGCCGGCGAGCGTCTCGGGGCTGGCGGGAGGGTCGAGGACGAGGCTCATCCGTTGATTGGCATTCTCAAGCATCCCCGCTGCCTGCGGGGCGAGCGCCTGGCGCGCCGCCTCCAGCACCGTATCGAAGCCAAGCCCCAAGGCCTGAAGCCGGGCCGGATCGACGGCCAGCGCGAGCACGCCCCGCCCCGTCCCGAAGACGGCGGCGTTGGCCACGCCGGGGATGGCAAGCAGGCGGGGGCGGATCAGGTGATCGGCGAGGTCGCGGAGATGGACCGGATCGCCCGGCCCCTGGCGCGGGGTGAGGCCGAGGAGCAGCACGGTCGAGGTCGAGGAGGCGAGGGGGGTGATTTCGGGGGGCGGCAGACC
>JPYW01001585.1 GCA_000759655.1 Acidicaldus organivorans
CTCTTCGCCTCCCCCCTTCGCCTCCCCCTTCCCCCGCGCTTTCGGCGCCCTGCCGGTCAGTCCGGTCCGGGATGGAGCACCGCCTCGATCCCGTCCAGCGTGATCTGCGTTCCGATGCAGAGCAGGATGAAGGCGATGAGGCGGCTTGCCACCCGCACTCCGGAGGGGCCGAGCAGCGCCATCAGCCGCTCCGCCGAGCGGTAGAGCACCCAGATGAGGAGGGCGAGCAGGGCGGCGGCAGCCGAGGCACCGAGGAAGAACCCGCCTAAGGCCAGCGGGTCGTGCGGGCGCTCGGAGGCGAAGGCGATCGCCACCGAGATCGTGCCGGGGCCGGTGGTGAGCGGCATGGTGAGGGGGAAGAAGGCGATCGCCTCGCCTTCCGCCGTCATGCTGGATCCATTCTCTTCGCCGCTCTCGGCGCGGGCGGCGTGGCGGTCGGGGCCGGAGAGCGCCGACCAGGCCTGCGAGGCGATGACGAGACCCCCCGCGATGCGGAGCGCGGCGAGCGTGATCCCGAAGAAATTGAGCACATAGGTCCCGCCCCACAGCGCCCCCAGCATGACGAGGAGCGCGTAGAACCCGACCCGGCGGGCGAGCCACAGCCGCTCGGCCGGGCTGCGGTCGGCGGTGATCTCGTTGAAGATCAGCGCCCCGCCGATCGGATTGACGATCGAGAACAGGGCGGGGAAGGCGAGCAGGAAACTGTGCAGCGCGGCGATCCAGAAGCGCATCGGCCCCGCCCCTACTGCGCGGCCCGCTTCATCGCCTCCCAGGCGGCGCGGTAGTCATAGGTCGGGTAGAACTCCGTGGTGAACCCGCCCCAGGCGGCGCTCTCCACCACCAGATTGACCGCCCGCAGCTTCTCCGGCGGCAGGCTCAGGATCACCACCTGCCCGATTCCCATCATCACGTACCAGGCGACGATCTCTACGCCTTCGGGTGGGAATTTCTCGAACCAGCCGGTCTCCTTGAGGTGGTGGTTGATCTCGGCGAGCGTCTTGTGCTCGTCGTGGCGGAGGAAAATGGTGAGCAGCATCCGCCCGGGCGGCACGCCGGGATCATCCGCCCGCGGCACCAGATGATCGCTCTGCGGCCCGTTATTCTCGGCCGCATCGGCGCGGGCGCGCCGGGCGAGCCCCAAGGGCAGGAGGGCGAGCAGACGGGCAAGGGCGCGGCGGGAGGGACGCATCATCGCAAATCCTCCTGGGATCTCAGGGACGAAGGGGTGGTGCGCGAAGCTTGCCCCATCCGGGCGGCGAGGAGAAGGGCCACCGCGGCGGCGGGGGCGTGATCGGCGAAGGGGGCCTCGGCGAACAGCATCACCAGGGGGCGTTCGAGCCGGGCGGCGAGGCGGGGGAGCAGAAAGCGCCCCACCCCGGCCCCGACGAGCGGGGCCGCGGGCGGCAGGAGGGCTGCCGAGAGCACCTGGGCCGCGCCGTCGAAGATCTGGCGGAGCTGGGATTCGGCGAGATAGAGGGCGAGCTCGCGGAGCGCCTCCGGGGCGAGGTCCTCCGCGTCGCGCCCGATCATGCGGGCAAGCCGCGCCGCCGAGGCCGCCTCCGTCTTCGCCCCGCCATCGGCGGCGGGGAGCACGTCGGCGCCTTCAGGGAGTTCGCCCCGCAGCCGGTGGAGGTCGGCGGCGTTGGCGAAATACTCGCCCATCATGGGAACCCACGCCCCTCCCACCGGCACGCGCGGGGCGAGGGCGAGAGCGAAGGTGCGGGCGATCCCGGTATAGACGAGCTCGCCCGCAGCGAGGCGGGAGGCGTCGTCGGCGCCTCGGGCGATCACGCGGCCATCGCGGAAGGGGATGAGGTCGGTGGTGGTCGAGCCGATGTCGATGAAGAGCCCGGTGCCGAACCGCGCCGCGGCGAGGGCGGCGCTCGCGTGCCAGTTGGCCGAGGCGACGAGGCGCTCGCGCCCCGCGATCTCGGGGGCGGCGAGGAAGCCCGCCTCCCCGGCATAGAAGAAGAGGGGGGCGGGGCCGTGCGCGGCGAGTTTCTGGGTGAGCCGGGCGGCGAGGGCCCGCACCCCCTCGCGGCGGGAGGGGAAGATGTCGGCGAGCTCGCCGGTCATCGTCACCGCATGCGCCGTGGCCTCGTCCGCGCCGAGATCGCGCCCCGCCGCTTCGAGCGCCGCGTCGAGATGGCCGAGCCCTTGCCAGAGCGGCGAGGGGCGGAGTAGTGCGGCAACCGGGCGTCCCTCTCCCTCATGCCCGGTCTCGATGCGGGCCGCCTTGAGATGCGCCCCGCCCACGTCCCAGCCGATCACCACCATGTCCCCACCCGTTTCATCCTCATCCCCCCCATC
>JPYW01001586.1 GCA_000759655.1 Acidicaldus organivorans
GCGCCAGCGCATCGCCATCGCCCGGGCCCTCGTCCTCAAGCCGCCGCTCGTCGTGCTGGATGAGCCGACCAGCGCGCTCGACCGTTCGGTGCAGGCCCAGATCATCGATCTCCTGCGCGATCTGCAGCGGCGCTACCCGGTGAGCTACGTCTTCATCAGCCACGATCTCTCGGTGGTGCGCGCCATCGCGCACCGGGTGGTGGTGATGCGCCATGGCCGCATCGTCGAGCAGGGCGAGGCCGAGGAGATCTTCACCCGCCCGCGCCATCCCTACACCAAGGCGCTGATGGAGGCGGCCTTCGATCTCGAGGTCGAGGAGGCGCTGAGCGCCGAGATCTCGGCGAACGGGGCGGGCTGAGGAAGCTCGCCCAAGGAGGGGGCGGAGTTTCCGCGCCGCCCTCGCGCTCCTTCAGCCGCGGCGGGTGCCGGAGAGGCCGATGACGAAGGCCGCCGCGGTGAGATTGGCGAGCGCGATCAGCCAGCGCAGCCGGTTCGCCTCCGCCTCCGCCTCGCGCGCGCCCCGCTCGCGCACGCAGGCGCGCAGGCGGGCGGCGGTTTCGGCCACACCGCTCGTCCCGGAATCCTGCGGGCAGGCGAAGTCTCGGTCGGCGGCGAGACGGGCGGCAAGCGTCCCGAGCGCGTCCTCGCCTTTTCCCTCGGCCGCGTCGATCTCGGTCTCGAGATGGAGGGCGCGGGCGTAAGGGGCGGGGGCGGCGTAGGTGGCGAAGATCCCGGCGAGCGCCGAGACGACGAAGGCCATGGCGAGGAAGGCGGCGAGGCTTCCCGCGGCCTGGGCCCGGCGCGGCTCAGGCATAACGGCGCATGAGGGCGACGAGGACGCCTTGCACCCGCACCCGGTCGGCGGGGAAGATGCGGGTCTCGTGACGGGGGTTGGCGGGTTCGAGCGCGATCGAATTGCCGCGTTTGCGCAGCCGCTTGAGGGTGACCTCGTTCTGGTCGATGAGGGCGACGACGATCTGGCCGTTCTCTGCCTCCTCGGCGCGGCGGAGGATGACGACGTCCCCATCCATGATCCCGGCCTCGATCATCGAGTCCCCGGTGACCTGCAGCGCGTAGTGCTCGCCGGGGCCGAGGAGGGCGCTCGGCACCTCGATATTGGTTCCCGGATCGCGCAGCGCCTCGATGGGAAGGCCTGCGGCGATCCGCCCATAGAGCGGGATCGCGGTGGCGGCGGAGGGCGCGGCGG
>JPYW01001587.1 GCA_000759655.1 Acidicaldus organivorans
CGCTCGCCGCCCTGCTCGCCGAGGCCGCCGCCACCGACCCCGCGCTCGCTTCCCCTCACTGGGCGGGGCGGTTTGCCGCGGCCGCCACCGAATGGGCGCGGCTTGGGCCGCTGGTGGCCGAGCTTGCGCGGCTGGAGGCCGAGCGGGAGCGGCTCGAAGCCTGGATCGCCGGGCTCGAGCGGCGCTTTCTGTTCCGCGCCGCCCGCGCCGTGCATCGCGGTCTGGGGCGGCTCTGGGGCCGCCGCGCCGCGGCGGAGCCTGCGCCTGAGGCCGCGGCGGAGGGCATCCCCGCGCCCAACGTGGGCTTCGGGCCCAGCAGGGGCAGCGTGCCCAACGTGGGCAGTGTGCCCTGCAAGGGTAGCGTGCCCAGCGTGGGCAGCTTGCCCCCGTCGCGCCGGGATCAGGAGACGGGCGGCGGGGCGGAGGGCGAGGGCAGCCGGTCGCGGATCTCGGCGAGCGTGTCGTTGATCCGGTAGAGTGTCGCGAGCGGGCCGAAGACGATCCCGGCGCCGAGCACGCCGAGTGCGGCGCCGATGAGGGCGCCGATCACGCCCCCCACAGCCGACTCACCCGCCGAGGGCGGCATCATCCCCCCGCCCATCATCATCGGCAGGAACGCCCCCAAACTCGCCCCCTTGACCAGCCCGCCGAGGACGAGGAGCACCGCGCCGATCCCGATCAGCACCCGCCCCAGTTTCGAGAGAAACGCCATCACCGTTTCCTTCCCTTCCGCCACCCGCGCGCCAAGGCCGCGGGACGCGCCGCTTGGCCTTCAGCCGCCGGGCTCGCGCCGATGGGGGCCTGGCCAATGGGACCCCGTCGGCGGGGATCCAGCGAGCGGGGATCGCGCCGGGGAGGATCCCACCGGGGGGTGCCGGCGACCGCCCCCCGAGAGTCATCCGTCATCGAGGATCGCTGATCGAGCCCGGTTTCGTGAGCGCAGCGTGCCGCAGGGGAGCGGGCGGCGTCAAGCGCGTTCCCGGAGCCCACCCCTAGAGGTTCCGGCGCGGCTGGGCGTAGGGAGGTTGGACACGGGGATGTTGGGCGTAGGGAGGTTGGGAGGCGAAGGCTCGGCCCGACGCCGAACTCCCTTTCGCGCTCACCCCTCAAACGCCAACCCCCTCTTCAGCCCCACTCCCCTTTCAACC
>JPYW01001588.1 GCA_000759655.1 Acidicaldus organivorans
CGAGCTCCGGCTCGAGCCTGGGGCGGCGCCTCCGGCGCCTTGCGGCCGGGCGGGGGACGCGGCGGCGCCTTCGCCCAGAAGGCCTTCACCCAGAAGCCGGGCGAGGATCTCGCCGGGCGGGGGAAGCTCGGCGGCATGGGCGAGGCGGATGAAGACCATCTCGGCCGCCGCGCGTGGATCGGGCGCGGTTTCCACCTCGGCCCGCCCCTTGAGCAGAATCTGCCAGGCCCGCGCCAGATGCGGCATGGAGAGATGGGCGGCAAGCGCGCCCCCGCGGCGGCGCTCGGCCTCGGGAAGCTCAGGCGAGGCGGCGAGCTCCGGCACCGCCTTGAGCCGCGAGAGCAGGTGGACGAGACCGAGCAGGTCGTCGATCAGGGTCCCGAAATCGGCGCCGTGGGCATAGGCGCGGTCGGTGATCGCCAGCGCCTCGGGAAGCCGCCCGCCGAGCAGCGCGTCGAGGAGGTCGAAGACCATCTCGCGGTCGGCAAGCCCCAGCATGGCGGCGACCCGCGCCGCTTCCAGCCGCCCGCCGGGAGGAAGCTCGGCGAGCGCCTGGTCGAGCAGCGAGAGCCCGTCGCGCACCGAGCCATCGGCGGCGCGGGCGATCAGCCTGAGCGCTTCCTCCTCCGCCTCATATCCCTCCCGCGCCGCGATCGCGCCGAAATGACGGGCGAGCTCCTCGAGCCCCACGCGGCGCAGATCGAAACGCTGGCAGCGCGAGAGGACGGTGACCGGCACCTTGCGGATCTCGGTGGTGGCGAAGATGAAGGTGACGTGGGGCGGCGGCTCCTCCAGCGTCTTCAGCAACGCGTTGAAGGCGTTGCGGGAGAGCATGTGGACTTCGTCGATGATGAAGACCTTGATGCGCGCTTCGAGCGGCCGGAAATGGGTGGCCTCGATGATCTCGCGCACGTCATCGACCCCGGTGCGGGAGGCGGCGTCCATCTCGATCACGTCCGGATGGCGGTCGGCGAGGATGGCGCGGCAGATGGGGCAGACGCCGCAGGGATCGGCGGTAGGCCCCCCCCTGCCGTCGGGGCCGATGCAGTTCAGCGCGCGGGCGATGATGCGGGCGGTGGTGGTCTTGCCCACGCCGCGCACCCCGGTGAGCATGAAGGCGTGCGCGACGCGTCCCTGCGCGAAGGCGTTGCGCAGCACCCGCACCATCGCCTCCTGCCCGATCAGGTCATCGAAGCGGGTGGGGCGGTATTTGCGGGCGAGCACCCGGTAGGGCGAGGGCGGGGAAGAGGGCAGGGCGGAGGCGGGGGCCTCGCGGGGTGCCGTGGCCTCGGGGCTGGCGGGAGCGGCGTCGAACAGGTCCGACATCGGTGAGCGGGGAGGCCTCGGACGGGGTCACGGGGAGCGGGCGGTGGGAGACCGGACGGACGACCCGGCGGCTGCTCGTTACGGCTGCTTCCTTCCGGACCTGACCGGGTTGGCGAGGCCGCCGTCCGCCGCCGGTCTCCCGCCCCCCTTATCCCCCATGCGC
>JPYW01001589.1 GCA_000759655.1 Acidicaldus organivorans
GCCCCGGGGGGTGGGTCCGCACCCGGACTGGGGGCGGAAGGCCGCCTGCCAGGTGCGGACCCGCACCTGGGAATGGAGGGGAGCGCGTGCGCCCGCAGGGGAAATATGCGTCGGGCGCGGGGCTATGGGGGATTTTACGGTTGCATGGGATAGTTTTTGGAATTACATCTCGGTATCGAGAGTTTCAGAACCCCTGAGTTTCCAAAACCACGGCGCCATATCGCATGTTGACCTCCCTCAAGCCGCCCTCCCCGATGCCGCCCGCCGCCTTGCCGTCCTCTCCCGGTCCCCTGCCGCCCGCCTCCCTCATCTCCACTGCCCGCCGGCCCGACGCGCCAGAGGGGGCGGCGCGCGAGGCCACGCCCGGGACCCTCGCCCCCGCGATCCGCACTCCCGAGGCCCCCTTGCCCGATCCCCTGCCGCTTGCCGCCCTGCCTGCCGCGCTGGCCGCAGGCGCGGTGCTGGTCGATGTGCGCGAGGAGGATGAACGCGCCCTGTTCGGCGCCATCCCCGGGGCGATCGCGCTCCCCCTGCTCGCCCTCCGCGCCGCCCACGGCGAGCGGCTCACCCCGGAAGAGGCGGAGCTCCTCGAGGACGCTGCGCCCGCCTCGCCCGAGACGCTGCTCCGCCCGCTCCGCGCCCGCGCCGCCCCGCTCGTCCTCTGCTTCTGCGCCCACGGCCAGCGCGCCCGCCGCGCCGCCCGGCTGCTCGCCGCGCAAGGCTTTCCCGCCCGGGCGCTCGCCGCCGGGTTCAACGACCTCCGCGCCGCGCTCGGCCTCACCCCCGCCGAAGCCACGCCTACCGAAGCCGCCCCTATCGAGGCCGCCTCACCCGCCGCCCTCACCGCGGCGGCCTGAGCGCCCCCTCTTCCGCGCCCCCTTCTCGGCGCTCCCTTCTCGGCATCCGGCCGCGGCCCGTGCCTTCGCGCCGCCCGGGCTGCATGCGCGTTGCGCGGGCGGGGAAAATCGAGTTGATGACACGCCCTATCCCGCCCATGGTCCTCCCAGGCGCGGAGAGGTGAGGGCTTCGGAGTGATCTCTGCGTTGGCCATCGGTTTTTGGCAACGGCTTGTGCAAGGTATTGACGGAGCTGGGTTCTTTGAAGGGGGTTCAAATATAGACCCGATCAAAAGGGGATTGAGACGAACGCCTAGGAGGTAAAGAGCGAGAGAAGCCTTGAGTTCAAATGTAGACCCAATCAAAAAGGGATTGAGACGAACGCCCGGGAGGTAAAGAGCGAGAGAAGGCCTTGAGGTCAAACGCAGACCCGATCAAAAGGGGATCGCCGCAGACACAAAAAACCCGGCGCGGCACACGCCACGCCGGGCTCATCCCCTGCCCACACGTCCTCAAAA
>KN174160.1:0-2640 GCA_000759655.1 Acidicaldus organivorans
GGGCGGGGCCTTCATGCAGCGCGGGATGGGGGATGCCGAGGCGGGCGAGCAGGGCGGTGAAGCGGGAGGGGTCTTTGAGGAGGGCGATGAGTTCGGGCGGGTTGCCGAGGAGCCGGTCGGCGAAGGGGCCGAGCAGGGCCTCGGGCGCCGCCTCCACCCCGCTCCCGTAGATGAGCCCGAGCGCCGGGCGGCCCGCGAGTTCTCCCGCCTCGGCGAAGAGGCTTTCGAGGGCGGCATGGAAGGAGGCGGGATCGAGCCCCGCCTCCGCGCCCCCTTCGAGCGTCCGGTAGCCCGCGGCGAGCGCGCGGAGATCGGCATCGCCGAAGCCATCGGCGGCGAAGGGGAGGAGCCCGGCGGCCTGCGCCTTCTCGGCGAGCGCCCGCGCCGAGAGCGCGGCGAGCACCACCGCCCCGCCCATCACCTCCCGCGCTTTTCCCCGGCCCGGTGCGAAGCCGGGTGTCAGCTTCCCGCCTTGCCCTTGTCGGCGGCGGCCTTTTCCTCGGCCACCAGGCGGCGGGCGAGGGCGAAGGCGTCGCGGAAGTCGAACTGCACCGGCTTCTCCGCCGCGATCATCTGGCGGAAGAGGCCCGATTCGACCTGATACTTGGTCCGCCCGATGGCGAGCGCCCCAAGCCCGAGCGCCTGGCCGAAGCCGAGCGGGCTTCCATCCGCCATCACATCGACGCCTTCGATGCCGGAAGGCGGCACCGCGTTGACGTCGGCGGCGACGAGGAGGTTCTGCGCCGCGGCGAGCTGGGCGGCGGAGAGGATGCGCACCCCGGCCTTGCCCGCGCACATCACCACCTCGGCCTCGGCAACCAGCGCCGTCTTGCGCGTCTCGTCCGAGCCGTCGGCGGGCTCGACCGCCACCCCGAAGCGCTGGGAGATCTCGGCGGCGGCGCGCGCCACCCGGGTGAGCCCGTCATGGCCCACCATGCGCACCTCCGCCCCTTCCAGCGCCGCGATCACCGAGGCGGCGAAGCCCACCACCCCGGTCGCGCCGAACACCGCGACTTTCGTCCCCTGGAACGTGCGCTGGAAATGCGTCGCCAGCAGCGCCTCGATGCGGGCGAGCATGGCGGCGGCGGTGGTGAAGGAGCCGGCCGGGTCGGCGAACAGCGAGGCGGCGAAGGGCGGCACCATCGCCTTCTTCGCCGCCTCCATCATGTCGAGGGCGAGCAGCGCATCCTTGCCGCCGAAGAAGATGCCGGTGCGCACCCCGGCCTTGGGCGGGCGGGAGAAGATCGCATCCTGCACGAGCGGGGTGACGTCCTCGAGCGTGACCTCGGTGTAGGGCAGCACCGCGTCATAGCCCGCATCGAGCGCCATGTGCGCATCGAAGGGGCTCGCGTGCTTGAGCGGGCTCAGCATGTGGAGGATGAATTTGTCGGCCATGGTGCGTTCCTCTCGCGTTCCTCTCGCATTTCTCTCGGTGGTGACCCTTCGCTTCGGGGATGACCCTTCGGGCGTGACCCCCCTCTCGTGACCCCTCGTCCGTCGCCCGCCCTCCTCAGCCGAAGGCGGCGGCGCGCCATCCGGCCCCGGGCGGGGCGGGCGCGTCTTCGAGCCGCTGCAACACCGCCCCATCGCGGCGCACGGCGAGCGCCTGCACGGCAAGCCCCGAGGGGAGCGGGGGAAGGGCGGCGAGGAGCCGTGCTGCGGCCTCGCGCCCCTCGATGAAGGCGAAGCCGGACGGGCCCCAGGAGCTCTGCCCCGCCCCGCGCGCGCCGTGACGCTCCGCCCAGGCGAGGAGGTCGGCCACCCGGGGGCTTGCGAAGCGCCCGCCCTGGACGGGGGCGAAATGCGCGCCCATCCGCGCCTGGATGAGGGCGATGGACTCGGTGAAGAGGGCGAAGTCGCGCTCGCGCAGGGCGGGGAGCACGCCGAGCAGCACGGCGCGGCAGATCTCGCCCGCGACCTCGGCGCGCATCGGGGCGAGGCGGCGGAAGGCGGCGCGCTCGGCCTCGCCGGAAAGCCCGGCGTGATGGGCGTCGGTGACGAGGAGCACCTGCCATTCGGCGGGCCAGTCGGTCTCGTGGACCAGGATGGGGGGGGCGAGGGTGGCAGGGCCGTGGCCGCCATCGATGGCGAGCCCGCCCCGCGAGAAGAGGGCAAGCCCCACCCCGGAGCGCGCCCCGCGGCCAAGCCGGGCGGCGAGCTCGGCGGGAAAGGGGGCGCCGCGGCGGAGCGCTTCGGCGAGCGGAAGCCGGTGGCGGAGGGCGAGGGCGGCGGCGATGGCGCAGGCGAGCTGGGTTCCCGAGCCGAGACCGCCGTGGGGCGGGATCGCCTCCTCGAGCACGAGGCGATGGGGGCCGGGGCAGCCGAGCAGGGGCTCGAGCTCGGCGAGGTAGCGGGCGGCGCGCGCCGCATCCGGCCCCCTTACCTCGGGGGCTGCCGCCCCGCTCAGGACGAGGGCGGTGCGTGGGGCTTCGAGCGCGAGGCCGAGACTGCCGAAGCGGCGGGGGCCGGTCTCGGTGAGGTCGAAGAAGCCGAGATGAAGCCGCGCGGTGGTGACGACGCGCACCGCGTCCTCGCCCGCCCCGTCTCTCTCCCGGCCCGTTCCTGCGCGTTCTCCGCTCCGCTCCATTCTTGCCGCTCTCTCCCGCTATCTCTCAGGCCCGGGACTGGGTGTCGCGCCGG
>KN174160.1:2721-3569 GCA_000759655.1 Acidicaldus organivorans
GCCGGTGCCCCACCGCGTCCGGTGCGCCCGGCGCCCCGGCCTGCCCGGTTGTCTTGTCGGCCCGAGACTCGCATATTCGACGGGTCCGGCGCGCCGCGCAATGGGGAAAGCGGAGCTGGAAGGGAGGGTTCGTTCGATCAGATGAGTGACATCGTCTATTCCGAATCCGAAATCGTTGAGCGCCTCGCGCGCGAATTGCCGCACTGGCGCTACGAGAAGGGCTGGATCCGCCGCACCTACCGCACCCATAGCTGGAAAGGCACGCTGATGGTGATCAACGCCATCGGCCATCTCGCCGAGGCCGCCTGGCACCATCCCGATCTCACCGCCTCCTACGCCTGGGTCGAGGTGCGGCTCTGCACCCACTCCGCCAAGGGGATCACCGAGAAGGACTTCGCGCTCGCCCGCAAGATCGAGGAGGTGATCCAGTGGCGGCCTGAGCCGCCGCTCGAAGGGACGCCAGAGAAGGACCTCCGCTTCGCCTACATCAAATACGACACCCCGCGCGAGGCCGCGGGCTCCGGCGGGAGCGGCGGAGGCGGAGGGGAGAGCGGGAATGCCGGCTGAGGCCTGGATCGGCCAACGGGAGGTCCCGCGCGCCGAGGCGCTTGCCGCCGCATCCCGCCTGCTCGGAGAGGCGCGGCTTGCCGTCATCTCGGGACGCTACGGCGACTGGCGGACGGCCGCCGCCGCCGCCCGGCTCGCCCGGCGTCTCGAGGCGGTGGTCGATCACGACCAGGCGGGGGCGGCGCTCGCCGAGCTTTCGGTGATGCGCCAGGGGGGCTGGCTCGTCACCACCCCGCTCGAAGCGCACGCCATGGCCGATACCGTGCTCACCGTGGGGAGCG
>JPYW01001592.1 GCA_000759655.1 Acidicaldus organivorans
GGTTTTGGGGTTACGCGAAGCCGCCGAGGTGGCCTTTGGCGGGGTGTGGGCAGACTCATCCTGTGGCGAGCAGTCGCGGCAATCGGATCAAATTGTAAGCCGCTGCCTTCAAAACAAATATCCACTCCACCCGCGCAATCCCGCGCAGCTTGGTCTGGGCCATGCCGCCAACCTCCTTGATCCAGCCGTTCGCCTCCTCGATCCGCTTGCGAATGACCTGGCTCAGCCGATAGCCCGCATGGCGTGTCGTCCGCCGGTCGATGTTCGAGCCCCGATGCGCAGTGATGTTCTGGGCCACGTGCGGGGTAACCCCGGCGGCACGGCTGCTGGCGACAAAGAAGGCAGTGTCGTATTTCTTGTCGGCGCCAACCGTCTTCTGCCCGCGGCCAGGCAGAGCCCGCAGCATCGCCAGCGCCGCCTCCGGCTCCGCCGTCCCGGTGGCATGGGTCAGACGCGCATCCACGACCAGACCGTTGCGGTTCTCCATCAGCAGATCCCCGCAGAACGCCAGTTTCGCCCCCTCCCCAGCGGACTTGCGCGCCAGCCGCGCATCCGGGTCGGTGGTCGAGGCATGGGTCTCGTTCGAGCGTTTCTCCTTGCGGAAGTTGCGTTCGCCGTTGCGGCCCGGAGAGGGCGGCTCGTCCATGCCGTCCTTGCGACGGAAGCTCTTCATGCTCGCCCTCGCCTGGATCAGCGTGCCGTCCACTGAGAAATGCTCGTCCGAAAGCAGCGCCTTGACCCGCGGCAGGTTCAGCACCGCGTCCATAAAGGCCGCCGCGATGTCGCCTTCCAGCAGTCGATCACGGTTCTTGCTGAACACCGTCGGCACCCAGACCGGATCGTCCACCGAAAGGCCCACGAACCAGCGGAACAGCAGGTTATAGTCGATTTGCTCCATCAACTGCCGCTCAGACCGGATCGTATAGAACGCCTGCAGCAACAGGGCGCGCAGCAATTGCTCCGGCGGGATCGAAGGACGGCCATTCTCAGAGTAGCGCGCAGCAAACTGGGGATCGAGCACTTTCAGCGCCTCATCAGCGACCTGACGGATCAGGCAA
>JPYW01001593.1 GCA_000759655.1 Acidicaldus organivorans
GCCGGAGGCGGGGCGGGCCGGGGCGGCGATCGCGGGCGGATGGGCGGTATCCTCGCGGTATTCGGGGGCGGATTTGATCTGATCGGGGGTGAGGTCGCAGATCACCTTGCCGCCGCCCGGCGTGGCGGGGAAATGGAGGCTCTTCCAGTCGACCGCGATGCGGCGGTTGCCGATGCCCAGAAATCCTCCGAAATCGATCACCGCGGCGCGCGGGTGCCCCGCCGGATCGACGAGGACGTCGATGATGCGGCCCATCGACTCCCCGCTCGGGCTCACCACCTCCTCGCCGATCACCCCCTTGATCTCGCCCGGCGAGAGCTCGTGGATCTCGACCGCGGGCGTGACCGCAGGGACGGACGGCGGCTTTGCCGCGGATGGGGTGGCCGCCGCGGGAGGGGATGGCGCCGCCGGCGCTGTCGGCGCGGGAGTGGATGCCGCAGGCGCAGAAGAAGGCGGCGCAGAAGAGGGTGGCGCAGGAGAGGAAGGCGCTGGGGCCTGGGCGAGGAGGAGGGCGGAGAGCGCACCGCAGACGAGCCCGGCTCTCTCCGGTGCGCGGCGCATCGTCCTAGCGCGCCCGGGAGGCGACGAGCTCGTCCACCACCGCCGGGTCGGCAAGCGTGGTGGTATCGCCGAGTTCGCCCACTTCGCCCGCGGCGATCTTGCGCAGGATGCGGCGCATGATCTTGCCGCTGCGCGTCTTGGGCAGGGCGGGCGCCCATTGGATCACGTCGGGCGAGGCGATCGGGCCGATCTCCTGACGCACCCAGGCCACCAGTTCCTGACGCAGCGATTCGCTCGCCTCCACCCCCACCTTGAGGGTGACATAGGCATAGATCCCCTGGCCCTTGATGTCGTGGGGGAAGCCCACCACCGCAGCCTCGGCCACTTTCGGATGGGCGACGAGGGCGCTCTCGATCTCGGCGGTGCCGAGCCGGTGGCCGGAGACGTTGATCACGTCATCGACCCGGCCGGTGATCCAGTAATACCCGTCCGCATCGCGCCGGGCGCCGTCGCCGGTGAAGTAGTAGCCGGGATAGGTGCTGAAATAGGTCTGCACGAAGCGCTCGTGATCGCCGAAGACGGTGCGCATCTGACCCGGCCACGAATCGGCGAGGCAGAGATTGCCCTCCGCCGCGCCCTCCAGCACCTTGCCCTCGGCATCGACCAGCACCGGCTTGACGCCGGGGAGCGGCAGCGTGGCCGAGCCCGGCTTGAGCGGGGTGGCGCCGGGAAGCGGGCTGATCAGGATGCCTCCCGTTTCGGTCTGCCACCACGTATCGACCACCGGGCAACGCTCCTCGCCCACCACCCGGTAATACCAGAGCCAGGCCTCGGGATTGATCGGCTCGCCCACGCTGCCGAGAATGCGGAGCGAGCGGCGCGAGGTGCGTTTCACCCAGTCCTCGCCCTCGCGC
>JPYW01001594.1 GCA_000759655.1 Acidicaldus organivorans
TCCGCCTCTACGGCCAGCCCCGCCCCGGCGACTGGGCGACACCGCTTGCCGCGCTCGCCGCCGATCTCGCCGGGCTCGAGGCCAAGGCACGGGCAGCGGCCTGAGCGGCGGTCGGGCCGCCCTTGCCCCGCTCCCCTTCCCGCTTGGGCCTCCCTTGCCCCGGCACGTCTCAGAAGCGGCGTGGCAGGCGGTCGAGCTCAGCGGCGATTGCCTCCACCACCCCGCTCCAGTCCCCGGCCCGCTGCTGGCGGAAAAGGCGCATCGTCGGATACCAGGGCGAATCGCTCCGCTCGAGCATCCAGCGCCAGTCGGAGGGGGTGGACAGCATGACCCAGACCGGCTTGCCCAAGGCCCCGGCGAGGTGACTGATCGAGGTATCGACCGTCACCACCAGATCGAGGTTGACGATCGCCGCCGCCGTCTCGGCGAAATCGGTGAGATCGGCGGTGAGGTCGATCAAGGGGACGAGATGGGCGCTCGGCTGATCGCGTTGGGGGAAACGCTGCTGCAGGGAGACGAGGGCCACGTCGGAGAGCCGCGCCAAGGGAGCGAGATCGGCAAGTCGCATCGAGCGGCGCCGGTCATTGGGATGGGTGGGACGTCCCGCCCAGGCGAGACCCACCCGGAGCTGGCGGCCCGGCAGCGCCTCGTCGAGCTTTTCGGCCCATTTGCGCACCAAGGCGGGGGGCACGCTGAGATAGGGGATTTCGGCGGGGATGGTGTCGAGCTCGGTGCCGAAGATCCCGGGCAGGCTCGAAAGCAGGGCATAGACCCGGTAGGGGGGGATCAGATCCCACCGCGAATGAACGCTCTTCACCCCAGGGATGGGGGCGAGCAGCCGGGCGAGATCGGGGCTGCAGCCGAGCACCACCTCGCCGCAACGCTCCGCGACTTGCGGGATGTAACGCGCGAACTGGATCGTATCGCCATAGCCCTGATCGCCGACCAGCAGGATGCGTTCGCCGGGGAGCGCCATCCCGTTCCAGGGCGGGGCTGCCATCCGCGGCAACATGCCGCGCGCCTGTTCGAGCTGGTTGCGCCACTCATATTCGAGCCAGCCCGGCTTCATTTCCCCTTGCGCCAGCAGGATCTGGCCGATGGCGAGATGGGCCTCGGCATGGGCAGGCTCCTCGGTGAGGGCGGCGAGAAAGGCCTCGATGGCGCGTTGGCGATCGCCCCGGTCCATCAGCGCCTTGCCGAGATTGACCTGGAAACGCGCGTTGCGCGGCTCCATCTCCACCGCCCGCTCCGCCGCCCGCACCGCCTCGTCGAAGCGATACTGCATCCGGTAGAGGCCGGAGAGCGTGCTGTGCCAGGAGGCGATGCGCGGCTCGCGGGCGATCGCCGCTTCGAGCAGGGTCGCGGCACGGGCGAGATCGCCACGATGGCCGAACACGGTGCCGAGCACGGCAAGCGCCTGCGGAAACTCGGGCGCGGCCTCGAGCACGTCCTGACAGATCCCCGCCGCCTCGTTGAAGCGCCGCGCGATCAGGGCCTGTTCGGCGCGCACCACCTGCTCGAGGAGACGCTTGCGGCGCTCCTCTTCGGAGGGAGGGGGCGGGGC